>JBJXFN010000182.1:0-18833 GCA_046155535.1 Burkholderiales bacterium | reverse complement strand
ATCATGGCAAGCCGAGTGAAGAAGGATCCCGAAAGACTGCGTTCGCGCCAGTGGTTCAAGAACCCGGGCAATCCCAACATGACCGCGCTGTATCTGGAGCGTTACATGAACTGGGGGCTCAAGCGCGAAGAGCTGCAGGCCGGCAAGCCGATCATCGGCATCGCCCAGTCCGGTTCGGATCTTTCACCCTGCAACCGCCATCATCTCGAGCTGGCGCATCGCGTGCGCGAAGGTGTTCGGGAAGCCGGCGGCATCGCCTTCGAGTTCCCGGTGCATCCGATCCAGGAAACCGGTAAGCGGCCGACTGCCGCACTTGACCGCAACCTGTGTTATCTCGGCCTGGTGGAATTGTTGTACGGTTACTTCATCGACGGCGTAGTGTTGACCACCGGCTGCGACAAGACTACGCCGGCACAGCTCATGGCCGCCGCCACTGTGGACATCCCGGCCATCGTGCTATCTGGTGGACCGATGTTGAACGGCTGGTTCCGCGGTGAGCGCACCGGCTCTGGCACGATCGTGTGGAAGGCGCGCGAACTGCTGGCCGCCGGGGAGATCAACGACGAGCAATTCATCGAATTGATCGCGTCCTCCGCGCCCTCGCCAGGTCACTGCAATACCATGGGCACCGCTTCCACCATGAATTCCCTCGCCGAAGCCCTGGGGATGTCTCTGCCCGGTGGCGCTGCGATTCCAGCCCCACACAAGGAACGCGCGGTGAATGCATACGAATCCGGAAAGCGCATTGTGGAAATGGTCTGGGAGGACTTGCGGCCTTCGAAAATCATGACCCGCGAAGCCTTTGAGAACGTCATCGTGGTCAATTCCGCGATCGGTGGCTCGACCAACGCGCCGATTCACTTCAACGCCATTGCGAAACACATCGGCGTCAAACTCGACAACAACGACTGGGAAAAGGTCGGCTACGACATCCCATTGCTGGTGAACCTGCAGCCCGCAGGTGAATATCTCGGCGAGGAGTATTACCGCGCCGGCGGCGTGCCGGCAGTGGTCAACGAGTTGATCAAGGCCGGCAAGATTCGCAAGAACACAATGACTGTCAACGGCAAGTCACTCTACGAAAATTGCCGCAAGACGCCGGTACAGGACGAGCAGGTGATCTGGCCGTATGAATCCCCGATGAAGAAAAGCGCCGGCTTTCTCAACCTCAAGGGCAACCTGTTTGACAGCGCGATCATGAAAACCAGCGTGATTTCGGACCACTTTCGCGAGCGTTACCTGTCTAACCCGAAGGATCCGAATGCCTGGGAAGGGCGCGCCATCGTGTTTGACGGGCCCGAGGATTACCACCACCGCATTGATGATCCCAGACTCAAGATTGACGACGATTGCATGTTGTTCGTGCGCGGTACCGGTCCGAAGGGGTATCCGGGTGCGGCCGAAGTTGTGAACATGCAGCCGCCGGCGAAACTCATCAAACAAGGCATTACCGAATTGCCTTGCATCGGCGATGGCCGTCAGTCAGGGACGTCGGGCTCCCCCTCGATTCTCAATGCCTCCCCGGAAGCCGCCAGCATGGGCGGTCTCGCGATCCTGAAAACCGGCGATCGCGTGCGCATAGACCTGAAAAAGCGCACCGCGAACATTCTGATCAGCAAGACGGAATACGCGCGGCGTATGAAGGCCCTGGAGAAACAAGGCGGGTTCAAGAGTCCCGCCAGCCAGACGCCGTGGCAGGAAATCCAGCGCGGCATGGTGGACGAACTTTCCAACGGTATGGTGCTGAAGCCGGCGGTCAAGTATCAGAAAATCGACAAGTCGAAGGGCGTTCCGAGAGATAACCACTAAAAAGTCGCGCGCAAGCAAGGCGAGGGTAATTCTCGATACCGCAGCTTGGAGATGAGGAGCGCGATACAAATGAATCGAATGTTATTTCTTCTGGCGCTCGTGTTGGCGAGCCTGCCGATTGTTGCAGGCGCCGAACAGGATAGTGCACTTGCAACGGAGGAAATTGCTGCGACGGTGAAGGGTAAGCGCCTTGCCGGCGAAAGGGCCGGCGGCAGTCAGGTGCGGGTGCGGTTTGCAGTGGACGGAACACTTTCCATCCAGGATGGGCATGCGGTCCTGACCGGAAAATGGCAAGTCCAGGACGGCAAGTTGTGCATGCAGGTCGCCAAGTGGGGTCTGGACGAATGCGGAAAACTTTCCCGCGCAGGCAATCTGTTGACCCAGTACGCTGCAAGCGGGGACAAGCCGCACATTGTTTTTGGCAAGTAGGCGGCTCGTCGCAAAAAATTTGTAATTGCCAGTTGCGACGCCGGCAACATCGAAGTTGCCGATTCCGGAAATTATGCAATTCGACCAGTTCCTGCGAACGGGCAGGTCTGCACGGCGGATGCAAATATCGGCCAAGTTGGATCTGCCGCCGCGCGCAGCCTGATCACCGGCTGCCAAATTGGTTCTAAACGATGTTCGATCCTGTCATGACTGCGCAGCCAGCTCGGCAACCAGAGGAGCGTTCTTGTCGAGCAGACGCAGGATTTCGTCGCGACTCGCATCCGGCACCTCGAACAACACGCGCGAGATGCCTGCTTCCCGGTAAGGCATGAGTTTTTCGCGGTCCGGCGGGGCGGCGAAGACTGTAATCGGCAATGTGGCCGGATCGCGGCCAGCGGCTTTTGCTTCGGCGTGCAGGCGCGCGACGGCGGTTTTTGGCTCCCAGTTGTTCCGCGGTCGCGGAAACCAGCCGTCGCCGAATTCGACGACGCGTCTGATGGTGTGGTCGGACTCGCCGCCGATCAGCACGGGCGGATGCGGCCGCTGTTTGGGTTTCGGGTACATCCACACCGGGTCGAATTTGACGTATTCGCCGTGAAATTGCGCTTCGTTTTGGGTCCAGAGCGCTTTCATGGCAAGCACGCGCTCTCGCAGCAACTTGAAGCGCGTTTCATAGCGGGCGCCGTGGTTCTCCATTTCGTCGACATTCCAGCCGCCGCCGATGGCGAAAATAAAACGTCCATTGGATAGTTGATCGAGACTGGCCACCGATTTTGCAGTGACGATGGGATCGCGTTGCGGCATCAGCGCGATGCCGGTGCCAATTTTCAGCTTGCGAGTCGCGGCCGCCGCGAAAGACAGGGCCACAAAGGGGTCGTGAGTGTGCTTGTATTTCCTGGGCAATTCTCCACCGCTGGGAAAGGGAGTTCGACGGCTGGTCGGGATATGGGTGTGTTCGGGGAAAAACAGAGACTCGTAGCCGCGTTCTTCGAGGGCGCGGGCCAGTTCTGCGATGTCGATGCCATAGTCGGTCGGGAAGTAATACACGCCAGCAAGCATTGAAAGGTCTCCATGGGGTCAACGAGGCCGGCCTAGCCCCGATGAATCGGACTCGGTCGGAATTGCCGCAAGCCGCTAGTATGCCCTGCAATCGCCATCCCGATATGCCATCGGCGCTGATGATGGTGGTGACAACTTCAAGAGCATGCGAACAATTTGTAAGTCGCCATGCCGTTGCTGCTTTTCCACGGCTCCCCGATGATTTGCAGCTGATCGGGCCGACGGCGGCGGGAGAAGCGGGCTTTTCAGGGCGGGATGGGTCGATTTACCTGCCTATACAGTACTGTTCTGCCCCTTTTGCGCGAGAGGCAATGACGCGTGTCGGTTCGGGACGACGTGCCAGAACGGAAATTGACTCTTTCCAATGCCCGGGAACAGCCGGGCAGATCCCTGTATTGCCTGCAAAATTTTGCCTGCCGCCGGAAATTGCGGCGTTACGAATTCGGGTTGGTATGTGGTTTGCGGCGAGTGGTCGGAATGCCGCGGCCCAGCGGACAGTCAAGACCATTCAACCGGGACCGGAGTCGATAAATTGGACAGATTGCATCACGGGTTTACTCTCATTGAGCTGATGATTGTAGTGGCGATCGTCGGGATACTTTCTGCAGTCGCGCTTCCTGCCTACCAGAATTACGCCGCGCGTGCCAAAGTGTCTGAGGCATTGCTGGCGGTAAGTACCTGCAAGAACAGCGTCGCAGAGACATTTCAATCGGGGATATCCATTCCCACTGCCGGACAATGGGGTTGTGAAACGCGCACAGGTGACCCCGCGCCATCGAAGAACGTGGCCTCGGTGACGACCAGCGCTGAAGGTGCGGTGCGGGTGGTGTTGCAGGGGATCAGCGTGAATGCCGACGGCCAGGCGATTGTTCTGCGTCCCTGGCCGAATGTCAGCCGGGCCGCCGCCGTGAGCTCCGGCGAAGTGGTCGGACATTGGGACTGTGGTCCGGATCCATCCAATACGAGAAGCATTTCAGCGCTGGTTCCCGGATCCTGCCGCGCCTCCGCTGCGGAAATCGGTACCATCACGGCATTTGCGCGCAGTCCCTGAGTCCTTCCTCTATCGCCGCTTGGCATTGACGGTCCGAATGCATTTCGTCTCGCCTGGACCGCGCACCACGGTAACATACCGGACAGCTTGAAAAAGTATCCGTGATGCAGGATGTTTTGCAAGTCACGAGATTTTTCCAGTTGCTTTTTTTTGCTCGATCTCTCCGCAGTGCCGGTAGACTGGCCGCCTGTCTACCTCTGGGATTGTCATGACTCTCGTTCTCGCTCCGATGGAAGGGCTGCTCGATTTCGTGTTGCGCGACGTGCTGACGCGCACCCAGGGCATTGATCTTTGCGTCTCGGAGTTCATTCGAGTCTCGGGGACATTGTTGCCTGATCATGTTTTCCGGCGGATCGTTCCGGAATTGGACCATGGTGGGTGCACGCCGTCCGGGGTGCCGGTCAGGGCGCAGTTGCTGGGATCGGACCCTGCTTGTCTGGCGGAAAATGCCGCCAAGTTGGCTGCTTTGGGGCCGGCCGGCATAGACCTGAATTTTGGCTGCCCTGCCAAAGGGGTGAACCGCCATCGCGGCGGCGCGGTATTGCTGGACGAGCCGGAACTCATCGCGAGGATCGTCCTGGCCGTGCGGCGCGCGGTTCCCGCGCACATACCTGTTTCGGCAAAGATGCGGTTGGGGTACCTCGACGACTCTCGGGCACTGGAATGTGCGTTGGCGATTGCGGCGGGAGGCACGGACCAGATAGTGGTGCATGCGCGAACCAAAGCGGACGGGTATCGGCCGCCTGCCTACTGGGAGAAAATCGGGGCCATTCGCGCGGTGGTCGATATTCCGGTGATTGCCAATGGCGAAATCTGGAACGTTGCAGACGCTCTGCGATGTCGTGCGCAATCGGGATGTCACATGCTGATGCTTGGTCGGGGAATGGTAAGCGATCCGGGATTGGCGCTGGCGATCAAGCAGCGCGACGCCGGCTTGCCCGCACATTTGGTATCGAATTGGGCCACCGTGCAACTGCAATTGTTGGTGTTTTGGCAAATTCTGAGTTCCCGGATGTTGCCAGCGCATCGGGCAGGCAGACTCAAGCAATGGCTGAATTTCCTGCGCCGGCGATTTCCCGAGGCCGAGGAGGCCTATGCGGTAATTCGCACACAGACCGATCCGGCAAGTGTTGGCCAAACGCTGCTGGCACTGTGTGGGTCATCAGGGGAAAGCAGTCTGCTTGGCGGCAGGTCAAAGAGCGGCAGTGGTCCGCAGAAAGCAAAGACGTCCGAGCGCGAGCGGCTGAAGCAGCCAGGAGTGCTGGCATGAAAATCGAGTGTTTCCGCTGTATCGGAATGCGGGATGTCCCCACATGAGCACGCATGCAATAGATGTGTCGTCCGCAACGTTCGAACGCGAAGTGATCGAGGCTTCGCAGTCCGTGCCGGTAGTTGTCGATTTCTGGGCACCGTGGTGTGGTCCCTGCAAGGCGCTCAAGCCGATTCTCGAAAAACTGGCCGACGAATACGCCGGCAAGTTCAAACTTGCAAAAATCAACTCCGACGAGAATCAGGATATCGCTGCGGCCTACGGCGTCCGGTCCATTCCCGACGTGATGGCCTTCAGAAACGGCACACCGGTGGCGCATTTTCTGGGCGCGGTGCCGGAATCCCAGGTTCGTGCATTTATCGACAAACTCATCCCGACGCCGTCCGGGCTTGAGCAGGCCCGCGCCGCGACCCTGTGTGCCGCGGGGAATCTGCCGCAAGCGGTGGAGGCCCTGCAGAACGCAGTGGGGCTCGATCCCGGCAATGTTCCCGCCCGGCTGGATCTTGCGGCCGTGTTGATTGATTTGACGCGGCTTGACGAGGCGGAGGCTGCACTTGCCATCGTGGCACCCGGCAGCGACTGGGATCAACGCCTTGCGGCCCTGCGCGCCGCAATTGCCTTTGCGCGTTCCGTGGCGGCCGGAGGCAGCGAGGCACAATGGCAGGCGAGAATCGCGGCAAATGCTGGCGACCACGCGGCGCGGTTTGCCCTCGCGAGTCTGCATGCCGGCGCCCGTCGTTACAAGGAAGCGCTGGAAGAGTTGCTGGAAATCGTCCGGCGAGACAGGACCTGGATGGACGGCGAAGCCCGCAAACAGATTCTGGCCATTTTCAGCCTTGCCGCCGATCAGTCCGATCTGGTGTCTGAATATCGCAGGAAACTGGCGAGCACCTTGAACTGAGGTGATGGTCGCGGCGCAAGAACGCATCCGCGGTAGCAAATCCGTCAGGCCCGTGGCATTCTGACGCCCATCCTTCGCGGCAAGACGCCTGCACCGCGCCGCCAACAGCGGTTATCCGGCATCCGCAAGGCCGTTCCGGAAGTTTGATGGGAGTCCCTTGTGAATCATTGCCAATTTCCGCGCGGCGGTCTGGCCGCGCTTGCCTTCGTCTTGATTGCCGCCTGTGGAAAGTCCGGCCAGGGCGGTCCGCCGCCCGGCGCCATGCCCCCGCCGGAGGTTGCCATTGTGGTCGTGCAGCCTCGCGACGTGCCGGTCAGTTATGAATATCCCGCCCAGGTGGCCGGCGTGCGCGAAGTGGAAGTGCGGGCGCGGGTGTCGGGCATTCTGGAGACATGGAACTACGTGGAAGGGGCGAAGGTGGCCGCCGGGCAGAGTTTGTTTCAGATCGATCCGGCGCCGTTCCGCGCGGCACTGGCCAGGGCGCAAGCCGACCTGGCGAATGCCGAAGCGCGCGAGGTTCAGGCCCAGCGCAATGTCGAACGCCTGAAATCCTTGTGGGAAAACAAGATGGTCACCCAGAAGGCCTACGACGATGCCAATTCCGAGTTGCTGGTTGCGGCCGCGATGGTTGGTTCCGCGCAGGCCTCCCTGACCGAAGCCCGCCTCAATCTGTCCTACACCCGGGTCGAGGCACCGATCTCCGGCATTACCAGTCGGGCGATGAAATCGGAAGGCAGTCTTGTCGAAGCCCGGCAAACGCTGCTGACGACGATTTCGCAAATCGACAACGTGCATGTGATCTTCGGATTCTCCGAAGCGGAACATCTGAAATTTACTCGCGCCATGATCGACAACTCGTTGCGCTTGCCCAAAGACGGCCGCTTCGAGGTGACCGTCAAACTGGCCGACGGCAACGACTATCCGAAGACCGGTAAAGTAGATTTCACCGACGTGCGAGTGACCCCCGAGACAGGAACCATCGAAGCCCGCGCGCTGCTGCCGAATCCCCAGCATCTTTTACGGCCAGGACAATTCGTCCGCGTCCGTCTATCAGGCGCAGTGCGTCCTGATGCCATTTCCGTTCCGCAGCGCGCAGTCCTCGAAGGACCGGGATCGAAAATCGTGCTGACGGTGAACCCGCAAGGCATTGTCGAACCTCGACCCATTCAGGTCGGCGATTGGAGCGGCGAAGATTGGGTGATTCTCGGCGGTCTGAAAGCAGGTGACCAGGTGATCGTGGACGGTGTGGTCAAGGCGCGGCCCGGCGCGCCGGTCAAGGCGATCCCGCTGGCTTTACCGGCCGAGCCTGAGTCGCCGAAGACGCCTGGCGCCGCCGAAAAATCGCCGCCCCCCGGCGAGATGGCACCTGCCAAGAAGTAACCCGGGAGCACACGATGTTCTCGCGTTTCTTTATCGACAGGCCGATATTTGCCGCGGTACTCGCCGGTTTTCTGGTCCTCGCGGGCCTGGCCGCCATGCGCACGTTGCCGATTGCGCAGTATCCGGAAATTGCACCGCCCGTGGTCACGGTGCGGGCAATTTATCCAGGCGCCTCGGCGCAAACGCTTGAGCAAACCGTTGCCGCGCCGCTGGAGAATCAGTTGACCGGTGTCGAGGACATGATCTTCATGTCCTCCAATTCCGGTTCCAACGGGTTGCTCGAAATTCAGGTCACCTTCGAGATCGGTGCCGATGCGGATCGCGCAGCCCTGAACGTCAACAACCGCGTCAAACAGGCGGAGTCGCGCCTGCCCGAGGAAGTTCGCCGCCAAGGGGTGACGGTGGAAAAGGGCTCCTCGTCTTTCTTGATCGTCTATGGCTTTTTTTCTCCCGACGGGCGCTTTGACGACCTGTTCACCAGCAACTACGCGACGCTCAATGTGCTTGATAACTTGAAGCGCGTTCCAGGCACCACCAATGTCCAGATCTTTGGTGCCAAGGACTACGCGATGCGCGTGTGGCTCAAGCCGGATCGGCTGACCCAGCTCAAGCTCACGCCCGAGGATGTCGCCAAAGCGATTGCCGAACAGAATGCGCAATTTGTCGCCGGCAAGGTCGGCCAATCGCCCAATGCCGGCGCGCAGCAGATGGTCTACACGATTACCACGCGCGGACGCCTTGCGGAAGTCAAGGACTTCGAAAACATCATTGTGCGCGCGGCAGCGGGCGGCGCGACGGTGCGGTTGCGCGATGTGGCGAGAGTCGAACTGGGTTCCAAAGACTACGAATTCATCGGCCGGGTCAACGGCAAGCCGGCCACCCTGGTGGGGATTTTTCTGCAACCCGGTGCCAACGCGCTGGATGTGGCGGCCCAATGCAACGAAGTCATGGAAAAACTGGCTGCGCGTTTTCCGGCCGGCCTGACCTACGCAAACGTCTACGACACCACCCGGTTCGTGAAAGTCTCGATCCGCGAAGTGGTCATCACGCTGGCAGAGGCCATGGCGCTCGTGTTTCTGGTGGTATTTGTCTTCCTGCAGAATTGGCGCGCCACGCTGATTCCGTTTGCGGCGGTGCCGGTTTCGCTCATCGGGACGTTTGCCGGATTGTTTCTGCTCGGCTACTCGATCAACACGCTGACCTTGTTCGGCATGGTGCTGTCGATAGGCATCGTGGTGGACGATGCGATTGTGGTGCTGGAAAATATCGAGCGCATCATGCGCGAGGAAAAACTCACGGCGCGCGACGCTGCGTTCAAGGCGATGCACGAGGTGACCAGCCCGGTCATCGCCATTGTCCTGGTGTTGTGTGCGGTTTTTGTGCCGATCGCCTTCCTGGGCGGACTGACCGGCGAGCTATATCGCCAGTTTGCGGTGACCATCGCCATTGCCGTGGTGATCTCGGGTTTTACCGCACTGACGCTGACTCCGGCGCTGTGCGTGGTGTTACTTAAAGGCAGCGAGCACAGGCAGCCGGCGGCTGCTTTCCGCTGGTTCAACCGGGTATTCGCGCGCATCACGCAGCGCTACGCAAATGGCGTGGGCTGGATGCTCAGGCACGGCGCATTGGGCATGTTGCTGTTTGCCGGCATGGTGGCGGGCACAGTCTGGCTGTGGCAAAGCACGCCAACCAGCCTGGTGCCGGACGAAGACACCGGGTATTACATTGGCGCGGTGTTCCTGCCGGATGGCGCGACCTTGCAGCGCACCGACGCGGTGGTACAGAAAGTCAGCGAAGCGATGTTGTCGAATCCCGCCAACCAGTTCTCGGTGGCGTTCACCGGGCTGGATTTTCTGGGCGGCGGATTTCGTAACAGCGCGGCGACGATTTTTGCGTCGCAGACTCACTGGGACGACAGGCCGGGGGTCTATACCCAGCAACTGGTCGGTGAATTCTTCATGAAAACCGCCGGTATCAAGGAGGGATTGGTGCTGGCATTTCCGCCGCCGCCGATACTGGGACTTGGCAACGCCGGCGGTTTCGAGTTCTACATCCAGAACCGCGGGGAGGGCGGCCCCCAGCGGATGGCAGAAGTCATGGGGCAATTTCTGGAACGTACCGGGAAAGATCCGCGATTCCTGTATGTGCAAACGCTCTGGCGCCCGAATGCGCCGCAGTTGACCGTGGAGGTGGATCGCGAAAAAGCCAAGGCTCTTGGAGTGCCCCTCGGCTCGCTTTACAACTCTCTGGCGGCCACTCTCGGCACTTTCTATGTCAATGACTTCAACCGATTCGGACGGACCTGGCAGGTGCTGATGTCGGCTGAACCCGAGTATCGCCGGCGCCCGGACTCCATCGGGGAGGTCTACGTTCGCTCCGAGAGCGGCGAAATGGTGCCGTTGAAATCGCTGGCCACCGTGAATTATTCCTCCGGTCCGGATTCGCTTGACCGTTTCAACAACCTGCCCGCCGTCAAGATCTTCGGCCAGGGAGTGCCCGGGATCAGCTCTGGCCAGTCTATCGAAATGGTCGAACAAATCGCCAACGAAGTGCTGCCACCGGACTTCAGCTTCGACTGGGGAGGGTCGTCGTTTCAGGAGAAGAAATCCTCGGGGACTTCCGGGCTCGCGTTGGGCCTGGCGGTCGTGATGGTGTTCTTGATTCTGGCCGCGCAGTACGAACGCTGGTCGCTGCCTTTTTCAGTACTGCTTGCGCTACCTTTCGGGACCTTTGGTGCGTTGGCCGCGGTGCGGTTGACCCATCTGACAAATGACGTGTATTTTCAGATTGGTTTGGTGACCCTGCTGGGCCTGGCCGCGAAGAATGCGATTCTGATCGTGGAGTACGCATTGTTGAAGTACCAGGAAGGTTTGTCGGCCGCAGGTGCCGCTCTGGAAGCCGCACGCCTGCGATTTCGTCCTATCCTGATGACCTCTCTGGCGTTTATTCTGGGCGTGCTCCCTCTGGTCTTGTCTGTGGGTGCGGGCGCGGGCGCACGCCGCTCGGTAGGTACCGGCGTCATGGGCGGGATGCTGGCAGCAACTTTCCTGGCGATATTTTTCATACCACTGTTCTTCAAGTTGATGAGCGGCGGAGGCATCGGGGAGCGGCGCAATACGCGGGAAATTCGCGAAGAAATTGACAGGCACAATTCTCTGCAAGTGCGCGAAACTGCTTCGAAAGCTTGAAGTGACAGTCTTGGCCAGTCCGTCCGATCGCGAGCCGAATGCCGCGTTTGACTGGCCCTTTTCTTGCTCAGACCAAGTACAGATGTCGCGTGCGGCCCATGGCGGGCCTTTTTCCGGTCCGGGTTCACTGTGTATTGCGGAGCTGTGCACTGGTCACGGAGCACGCGTGGGAAAACGCCAAACGATCAGGAGTTGTGACTCTAATTTAATGATAATCAAAAGAAAATCATAAAATGCCGCACGCCACAACCAACTTGACCAATACCAAGGCTCCACTGAAACGCAGGCCGGTTATCGCCACGCAAACCGGGAAAACGAGTGAAGGGCAGGACCCTTTCCTGAGCCACCTGCTTCCCAACACGCAACGCCGTAACGATTACGACGTGACGAATCGTGTCAAAACCACCGATCCGGCGGCAGTCAACCGGGCGGTGAATCGCATTTTCCTTCGCCTGTATCCCAAGGCCTCGACCCGGGTATTGGATCGCGCCTTCAAGGATCTTGCGCGGCTGCACCATGGGGAATATCCCGGATACCTTGCTTGCGATGTGACTTACCACAACCTGCAACATACGCTGGACGTTACCCTGGCGATGGCCAGGTTGATGGATGGTCATGAACGCTCGCCGGAACGCCCCGATCCGCTGGGGCCGAAACTTTTTCGTCTTGGCGTGCTCACGGCCCTGTTTCACGACATCGGTTACCTGCGCCGCGTCACGGACACCCGGGCCAAGAACGGGGCGGAATACACGCTCAAGCACATCACGCGCGGGGCCCGATTTGTCCAGACCTATCTGGGCAAACTCGGCATGGCAAAGATGGCCGCTGTCGCCAAACGCATCATCCATTTCACCGGATATGAGCGGCCGGTCGAAACCATCCGGTTACCGGATCCACAATTTCGAATGTTGGGAAATCTCCTGGGAACAGCGGACATTATTGCGCAGATGTCGGACCGCTGTTATCTGGAAAAATGCCGGGACAACCTGTACCCCGAATTTGTCGCGGGCGGCCTCGCCTCCGGTAGCGGGAAGGAAAAGAACGGCAAAATGCAATTCAGTTCTGCCGTGGATTTGTTGATGAAGACCCCAAGTTTTTATCTCACCGCCATTGCCCGATTGAATTTCAAGCTGGGTGCCGTGCATCGATACGCCGTCGTCCATTTCAAGGGCCAAAATCTCTATCTGGAAACTATCGAAAAAAATGTCCGGTTTGCCACGATGGTGGGCGACCGGGGTGATTTTTCCCTGTTGCGGCGCGCACCGCCTACGGCACCGACAAACTCCGTCCGTAGAAAAACCTAGGCGGGTCCACAGGGGAGGCGTGTCCGAGGCGGAAGGCATCGCCGCCACTTCCCGGATAACTCTCGCCCGGCGACATTCCTTCCGGTTCACATCGTGCGACTGCCCCCATTTCCATTAGGCGCCGCCGATTTCAGGTGCCTGACGGTCGCCGTGAAATCAACCATGGGATTCCCGATGCACCTGGAATCCCGCAAATGACTGGTTGACCGGCATCAGTTCCAGCCGATTGATATTCATATGCGGTGGAAGTGATGCCACCCAGAACAGCGTTTCGGCAATGTCTTCGGCGCGCATCGGATTGGCGCCCTTGTAGACGGCGTCGGACGCGGACTGGTTTCCGCCGGTGCGTACCAGGGTGAATTCGGTTTCCGCCATGCCCGGCTCGATGCAAGTGACCCGAACACCGGTGCCGTGCAGATCGGAGCGCAGGCCCAGGCTGAATTGCGACACGAAAGCCTTGGAGCCGCCATACACGTTGCCGCCCGTGTAGGGATAGAGCGCGGCCACCGAACTGACATTGATGATTGCGCCCTTGCGCTCGATGAGCGTGGGCAGCAGTTTGTGGGTCAGTGTGACCAGTCCGGTGACGTTGGTTTCGATCATCTGCTGCCATTGCAGCAAATCGGCTTTTTGCGCTGGCGCCGTGCCCAAGGCCAGTCCGGCATTGTTGATCAGTAAATCGATATTCCGAAAGGACGCCGGCAGGCTGGCCAGCGCCGATTCGATGGCGGACGGCACGCGCATGTCGAACGCGCAGGCGTGTGCGTTTTCCGCACCCAGTTCGTCGACCAGCTTTTTCAGCCGATCGGCGCGACGTCCGGCTGCGACGATGCGCCACCCGGCGTCGGCAAAACGCCGGGCGGTCGCGGCGCCAAATCCGGAAGTTGCGCCGGTAATCATTGCAATTTTTTTCATGCTGCTCCTCGACCCGATGGGATGCGACGAAAGCGTATTGCCGGACCAGTGGCTTACTTTGCTACTTGCACCAGCACCCGGCGATTGCGCTGTTTGTCGGCAGGGGTTTTCTCCGGGCTGACGAGCGGTCTGCTCGATCCCACGCCGATGGCTTTGCAGGGCATTTTCATGCCTTGTTTTTTGAGCGCCGCACACACCTTGCTGGCGCGATCCAGCGACAGTTTTTCATTGGTGGCCGGCATGCCTTCGGTGTCCGTGTGTCCTTCGGTGACGACGGTCAGATTGGGAAACGCCTGTGTGAGATTCTTGGAGTTTTCCGTCAGGATCTTGAGCACGCCCTTGACGCGTTTGTCGTTGCCCGGCGCAAACTCGGCCTTTCCCGACTTGAATTCGAACTGACCATCCTTGACCTGCTGTTCCGCCAGCGACTTGTTGACGTTCTCCAGCAGGGGTTTGTCCGCCATGGACTTGAATTTGGTCAGGTCGTCCATGTCCACTGCCCAAGCGCCGGACGTCGCAGTAATCATCCACATGGCACTCCATCCAACGCTCCATTTTGCGTTCATACGTTCTCCAGTCTGAAAATTCAGTGAATACCAGTGAATTTTTCGTCCAGCCATTCCACCCAGTGCCGTACCGGCAGCGCGGTACCGGTTTGCAGGTGGGTGAGACATCCGATATTGGCAGTGGCCAGCCGCCCGGGTTGCCCGGAGTTCAGCGCTTCCAGCTTGTCTTTGAGCAGGCGTTGCGAAAGCTCCGGCTGCAAGATGGAATACGTACCCGCCGAACCGCAACACAAATGTGAATCTGGCACATGGGTCAATTCGAATCCTGCGGCAAGCAACAGGGCTTCGACTTTTCCGCGAATCTGCTGACCGTGTTGCAGGGAACAGGGAGAGTGGAAGGCAATTCGAGTGTGGGGTGAAGCGCGCGGCCTGAGGCGCGAGGCGAATTTGGACTCCAACTGTTCTTTTTCCGAATACATTATTTCGCTGATGTCGCGGGTCAAAGCGGAAACCCGTTGCGCTTTTTGGGCGTACACCGGGTCGTGGGCCAGATGATGGCCGTATTCCCTGACCAGGGTGCCGCAGCCGCTTGCCGTGATGACAACGGCTTCGGCGCCCGCCTCGATGTGCGGCCACCAGGCGTCGATGTTCCTGCGCATGAAGTCCAGCGCCTGTTCCTGTTTGTTCAGATGAAAGGTCACGGCACCGCAGCAGACGGCCTCCGGCGCTTTCACCAGGGAAATGCCGATTTGATCCAGAACTCTGGCGGCCGCTGCGTTGATGCCGGGCGCAAGAGAGGGTTGCACGCAGCCTTCCAGTACCAGCATCTTTCGGGCATGTCGCACGGCCGGCCAGTGAAAATTTCCTGTGGGGCGGGCAGGCACCTTGCGTTTCAGCGTCGCGGGCAGGAGGGGGCGCAGCGACCGACCGAACCATAGCAGCGTACGAAACAGCCAGGGTGTGGGAATGACCCAGCGCAGCAATGCGCGCTGCATGGAATCCACAGGCGATCGCGGCACATGCTGCTCCACGAATTGGCGGCCGATGTCCACCAGGCGGCCGTATTGCACGCCGGAAGGGCAGGTGGTTTCGCAAGCGCGGCAGGTCAGGCAACGGTCCAGGTGCAACTGGGTTCTGGCCGTGACCGCATTGCCTTCCAGCATTTCCTTGATCAGGTAGATGCGCCCGCGCGGGCTGTCGAGTTCGTCTCCCAACAACTGGTAGGTGGGGCAGGTCGCCGTGCAGAATCCGCAATGCACGCATGTTCGCAGGATCCGGTCGGCTTCCTTGCCTTCCGGCGTGTGCTTGATAAATTCCGCGAGGCCGGTTTTCATCAGAAGTCCGGATGCAAACGGCCGGGACACAAAATACCGGCCGGGTCGAACGCGTGTTTGAGTTTGCGATGCAAGACGATGGCCCCCGGTGAGAGTCGCTGTATGCCGTGGCGTTTGTCCGCGCCGCGAAACAGGGTGGCGTGTCCTCCGGACGCGGCCGCCGCTTCATGCATGCGGGGGGCGTCGTGCCCGGCGAGAATCCAACGCAGGCTGCCGTTCCATTCACTCAGTTGCGGACCGAGAGCCAGAGGCGGGGCGGTAGATTTGACGGACATTCTCCACACGCTGCTGTCGCCGGCAAAAAACCGGTGTTGATGCTCGCGGATGGAGGCCCAAAAGGGGGCGCCGTCGTTCATGGTTTCTCCGCCGAGTTTGCGGGCGGCGGAATCGACCGCGGGTGCTGCACCCGAGAGCCGCACATAGAGCCTGCCATCCACATGGCAGGAAGCTGAGAGGGGAAGCGGCTGAGCGGCCCAGCGGTTGATGCGTTCCAGTGCCGCCGCTTCCTCGATGGAAAATTGCAACGTGCGCTCGGCTTTCGGCAAGGGCAGCACTTTGAGGGAGATCTCGGCGAGTAATCCCAGCGTGCCGAACGATGCGGTGACCAGCCTGGACACGTCGTAACCGGCGACATTTTTCATGACCTGGCCGCCGAAGCGCAAGTCCTCGCCAAGGCCGTTCAGCAGGCGCACGCCCAGCACGAAGTCGCGCACCGATCCGGAATAGGCGCGACGCGGGCCAGAGAATCCGGATGCCACGCAGCCTCCCAGGGTGGCATCACTGCCAAAATGCGCCGGTTCGAAGGCCAGCATCTGGCCCTTGTCCGCGAGAGCTGTTTCCACAATTCGCAGCGGCGTTCCGGCGCAGGCGGTGATGACCAGTTCCGTCGGTTCATAGTCAACGATCCCGGTGTACGCTCGCGTGTCGAGTACCTCACCGATCAATGCTTGGCCATAAAAATCCTTGCTGCCGCTGCCGCGGATGCGCACGGGTGTGCGTTTGGCACTGGCCTCGCGCAGGGTCGCGGAAAATTTCTGAAGGATTTCCTGCATGACGGCCAGGCTAAAACCGCGGCAGGTCCGGAAACTTCTCGCGACCGCGCTGGACATGCATGCGGCCGTGTTCGGCGCAGCGCTGCAACGTGGGAACCGCCTTGCCCGGATTGAGCAGGCCATGTTCGTCGAAGGCTTTTTTCACGGCATGAAAAGTGGACAGTTCCAGGGCGGCAAACTGGACGCACATCTGGTTGATTTTTTCGATTCCCACTCCGTGTTCGCCGGTGATGGTGCCGCCCACTTCCACGCACAGTTCGAGGATAGCTGCGCCAAAGGCTTCAGCACGTTCGTTCTGGTCCGGATATGACGAATCGAACATGATCAGCGGATGCAGATTGCCGTCACCAGCGTGGAAAACGTTGGCGCACTGCAGGCCGAATTTCTCCGACAGCGCGTCGATGCGTCGCAGGACAAGTGACAGCTGTTTTTTCGGAATGGTGCCGTCCATGCAGTAGTAGTCCGGTTGGATGCGCCCAACGGCCGGAAAGGCGGCTTTGCGGCCCGCCCAGAATTTCAGGCGCTCGGCTTCATTTCTGGAGGTTCGGATTTCCGTGGCGCCAGCGTTTTTCATGAGTTCGGTCATGTGGGCGATTTCCGCCGCGACTTCTTCTTCGCTGCCATCCGACTCGCACAATAGTATTGCAGCCGCGTCCAGTGGATAACCTGCGTGGACGAATTGTTCCACCGCGGCGGTGGCCTTCTTGTCCATCATTTCCAGGCCGGCCGGAATGATGCCAGCACCAATGACGTCGGCAACGGCCTGGCCAGCCCTGGACAGGTCATCAAATGCAGCGAGCACGACCTGCGCTTTTTCCGGTTTGGGCAACAGCTTGATGGTGATCTCGGTGATGACGCCCAGCATGCCTTCCGACCCGGTGATCAGCGCCAGAAGATCGTAGCCCGCGCTGTCCAGCCCGTCACCGCCGATGTCAAGCAGTTCGCCCTCCACGGTCAGAAAACGCACTCGCAGGATATTGTTGACCGTCAGCCCGTATTTCAGACAATGCACACCGCCGGAATTTTCCGCGACATTGCCGCCGATCGAACATGCGATCTGGCTGGAAGGGTCGGGTGCGTAATACAGTCCATGGATGGCGGTGGCTTCGGAAATCGCCGCATTGCGCACGCCCGGCTGCACACGTGCAGTGCGCGCCAGCGGGTCGATTTCCAGGATGCTCTTCATTTTTGCCATCACCAGCAGCAGCCCGAATTCGTAGGGGAGGGCGCCACCCGACAGGCCGGTGCCCGCCCCACGAAATACCACCGGCACGCGTGCCTCAAAACAGATTTGCAGCACGGCCCGAACCTGATGTTCGTCCTCCGGCAAGGCCACCAGCATCGGCAGTCGCTGATAGGCCGTCATGCCGTCACTTTCAAAGGGCTTGAGATCTTCCCGATCGTGCAGCAGCGATTCGGGGGACAGAACGGCGGCCAGCCTGCGAACCAGTTCGTCCTTGGCAACCGGTGATTGCAGTAGTTCTGAAGACAGCAGCGCAGGCGCACCCATGGGAGGTTGGCTCAGGTAATCAAGACGGCCCGGAAATCGTTGACGTTGGTCAAGGTGGGACCGGTCATCACCAGATCCCCGATATCCGAGAAAAATCGGTAACCGTCATTATCGGCGAGCATCCTTTTTGCGTCCAGCCCGAGCGCCAATGCGCGGGCAAGGGAGTTGGGTGCCAGGATGGCACCGGCATTGTCTTCGGTGCCGTCGATGCCGTCTGTGTCGGCCGCGAGCGCATGAATATGGGAGTCGCCCTGGAGCGCAATGGCTAGTGCGAGTAGAAATTCGACGTTGCGTCCGCCGCGACCCTTGCCGCGGACGGTGACCGTGGTTTCTCCACCGGAGAGCAGGACACAGGGTGCGGCAGCAGGCTGCGCATGGCGTCGGACCTGATGGGCGATTCCCGCGTGGACCTGCGCCACTTCGCGCGCCTCGCCCTCGAGGGCGTTGCCCAGAATGACGGGTGTCATGCCCGCCTGGCGAGCGATGGCGGCCGCGGCTTCCAGCGACATTTGCGGCGTGGCCACCATGTGCAATCGAGCCTGGGCCAGACGCGGGTCACCCGGCTTGGGTGTCTCGTCGCGCGCGGCGTGCAGGTGCTGCACAACGGACTGCGGTTCCCGGATGCCGTATTTGTCCAGCACTGCCAGTGCCTGCGCAAAAGTGGTGGGGTCGGCGACGGTGGGCCCGGAAGCAATCACCGCCGGGTCATCACCTGGAATGTCGGATATGGCCAGCGACACCAGTCTTGCTGGCGCGCAGGCTGCGGCCAGTCGACCACCCTTGATCGCGGACAGGTGTTTGCGCACGCAATTCATTTCCACGATGTTGGCGCCACTCTTGAGCAAAGCCTTGTTGATCGCCTGTTTGTCCGCCAGCGTCAGTCCGGGCGCCGGCAGGGACATCAGCGCGGAGCCGCCACCGGAGACCAGAAACAGCACCAGATCATCGCTCTGCAGCCCCTGAACACTTTCCAGCATGCGTTGCGCTGCCTGGCGACCGGCCTCATCCGGCACCGGGTGGGAGGCTTCGACCACCTCGATTTTCCGTGTGGGCACCCGATGTCCATAACGGGTTACAACCAGGCCGGATAGCGGTCCCGACCAGTGATCCTCGACAGCCTTGGCC
>JBJXFN010000096.1:0-20191 GCA_046155535.1 Burkholderiales bacterium | reverse complement strand
TCCGCCAAACTTCTTCGACATCACGTGTGTGATCGCCGCCGTCAGCGTCGTCTTGCCATGGTCCACATGACCAATCGTCCCCACATTCACATGCGGCTTCGTGCGTTCAAACTTTCCCTTTGCCATCTTGCTTTCCTCGTATTTAAGCTTCTACGTTCCTGGTGAACATAACGTTCTTTCGTCAACGGCAAACCGAACAACCATCTTGGAGCCCATGACCAGGATTGAACTGGTGACCTCTCCCTTACCAAGGGAGTGCTCTACCACTGAGCTACATGGGCCGATCCCGCGGCCGTGCCGACTGCAACCGGAGCACGTCACTTCGAAATCGCCTTTACCACCTATTTATCTGGAGCGGGTGAAGGGAATCGAACCCTCGTCGTAAGCTTGGAAGGCTTCTGCTCTACCATTGAGCTACACCCGCCTTGGATCCTTCCCCGGCTCTCGACTTTTGGTTTCTGGTGGAGGGGGAAGGATTCGAACCTTCGAAGGCAGAGCCGTCAGATTTACAGTCTGATCCCTTTGACCGCTCGGGAACCCCTCCAAACGAAACCGCGGATTATCAGTAATTGGGGAGGCTGTGTCAAACAACGGCTGCCCGGTGTGTCGAAGAGGGGGCAACTTCATACAACCCTGCGCCGCGAATCCGGGGGGAACCGGACACACGTCATTTCAAGCGTGTTTGCACACGGTGCCGCAGATTGCCGGACTTGCGCCGGGATAGGTCGATTCCGAGGACAGCCAGGCCAGCTACCAAAAGAGAAGCGGAAATCTCTACGCGAACTCAGGCCCGATTGCCGGCGCCGCCTTCGCCATTCACCTCGCGTGTGGCACTGATGACGACAGACCTACAATCAACTCGATCTCCACCGCGGCATTGCGTGGCAATTCCGAGACGCCAATCGCGCTGCGGGCATGACGACCGGCCTCCCCGAAAATCTGCACCAGCAACTCCGACGCGGCATCGATGACCTGGGGTTGTTGATGGAAGCCCGGGGCGGACGCCACAAATCCCGTCACTTTCAAAACGCGCGCCACCCGGTCCAGGGATCCCAACGCCTGTTTGAGGTTGCCAAGTCCTTGCAGAATACAGAGCCGCGCCGCCTCTCTGGCCATCTCCAGAGTCACCTCGCCACCCGCCTTGCCAGTGACCAGGCTTTCGCCCTTGCGCGGCAACTGCCCGCTGACGAATGCAAGCCGGTCAAAAACCGTGACCGGCACATATTGAAAGGCCGGTGCCGGGGCCACCGGAATATCGATCCCGAGTTCCCGAAGGCGATTTTCAATCATGACCATCTCCTAACTCCTGGCGGAACTTGTTCATTGTCTGCGAAAACGGGATCGGCAGGCGCAACACCATTCCAGATATGGGCGTGCTGGAACTTCTACGGCACGTACTTGACGAGGATTCTTGCGGCGCGGCCCGGCTGGCTGCCCCAGTACAGCACAGGCTGACAAATTTCCTTGCCATCCGGGGTTGCCCGTTCCGCGAACGCCTCGACAAACCGCACGCCCGCCACTTCCTGGCCGAGCTGCATTTTTGCGTCGACCCATGCCTGCTGGGCTTCTCCTGTGCGCGAGAACATTTGCACCTCGGTGACCACGGCGGCAGGCGGAATGGTTGCGCATAACGATGCACGAAGCGCATCGCCTTCGGCGCAGGCGGGCGACGTTTGGGAGAACCCCACCTGCGCACCCCGGCAGGGCGGCAGGTTGACCACTGCGGCCACTCCTTCCGCGCCGCGTTTGCGTTCCGCTGCCGCCAGCGCGTCGCTGGTCTGGCCATCGAGTTGGGAACCCGCGCGTTCCATGCGCATCGCCGCCGCGCTTAACTCGCCCATTCGGGCCAGCATTTCGTCTCGCAGTCGTTGATTCTCTCGCTGCTCATTGAATGCGTGATATTGGGCCAAAACATAACCGCCGACCGCTGATGCCAGCATCAACGCCAGAATCGCCAGCCATGACGATTGCTTCTTGGTGACCGGTTTGCCGGACGCTCTTTCCGCCGCCTGTTTCTTCCCGGCGACGCGCAATTGCACCAGCGCGGTGACAACGGTGGCGGTCGCGCCGATGATGGCCGCAATGACAGGTTCGGTAAAATTCATGTAATCGCGATCCTACCGTTTGGCTGCGAGAACCGGAAGCCTCCATTTGACCTTGCCGGTGTTATAGTTTGTTCAAGCCTCAATCACGGTCCAGACGATGCACTTCGATTTGAATTACGGCCGCAGCGGACTCACCCTGAACCTCCCGGACGACTGGGACATCACGGTGATTCGCAAGCCGCCAATGCCGGTGGAAGCCAATCCATCGCAAGCCGTGCGCGCAGCATTGTCCGCTCCGGTACAGGCCCGTTCTCTGGTGGAAGAAGCAGCGGGACTGCGCACGGCCTGCATCCTGATCTGCGATATCACCCGCCCGGTGCCCAATGGCCTGTTGCTTCCGCAAATCCTCCGGCAACTGCTCGACGCCGGGATGATGCCTGAGAACATTACCGTGCTGGTGGCCACAGGATTGCACCGACCCAACGAAGGCGCCGAACTCGAAGAACTGGTGGGAGATCCGTGGGTGCTCAAGACCGTGCAGGTCGCCAATCATTTTGCCCGGGACGATGCGGCGCACGTGGATCTCGGGCATACCCCTCGCGGCACCCCGGTCAAGCTCGATCGCCGTTTTGTGACGGCCGACCTGAAAATTGCCACCGGACTGGTTGAACCGCATTTCATGGCCGGATTCTCGGGTGGACGCAAGGTGATCGCCCCCGGCATTGCACATCGGGACACCATCACCACCTTTCACAGCGCCCGCTTCATGGCGCATCCGCGCGCGGACAACTGCATGCTGGAGGGCAATCCGCTGCACGAGGAACAACTCGCCATCGTGAAAATGCTGGGCAAGGTCCTGGCGGTCAACACCGTAATCGACGAACACCGCCGGCTGTCGTTCGTGAATTATGGAGAAATCGTCGCCAGCCACCTGCAGGCGGTCGACTTCACGCAACGTTACTCTCGGGTTGCGGTGCCGCGCCGGTTTGCCACCGTGGTCACCAGTGCGGCCGGTTATCCGCTGGACAAGACCTACTACCAGACGGTCAAGGGCATGGTCGGCCCGGTGGACATACTCGAACCGGGCGGCAACCTGGTGATTGCGTCGGAATGTTCCGAGGGCCTGGGTTCCGACGAATATGCCGATGCCCAGCGCCGGCTGATCAGCCAGGGCCCCGCGGAATTTCTGGCGGACATCAGCCGCAAACAGTTCGCCGACGTTGACGAATGGCAGACGCAAATGCAGTTAAAGCCGATGAAGGCAGGAACCGTGCACCTGTACAGCGGCGGCCTGCCGGGTCCGGATCGTTCACTCACCGGGGTCAACCTGATAGACTCAATAGAGGAAACGGTGCGCCGCTGCGTAGCGGAACGCGGGGATCGTTCGGTAGCCATTATTCCCGAAGGTCCCTATGTGGTGCCCGTCTACCAACCCTCCTGAGGAGAAGCACGCATGATTGGCGACAAAATCGAGGTCAACATCGCCGGAGGGCTGGATGTTGCCTTCCCGCGCATGGTCAACGTCACCCAGAAATTTGACGCGACGCGGCTTGGAGACATTCCCGGTGCCATCGCGAAAGAATTCCAGCGACCGGAGGTGCGCGCCAGGATCAAGCCGGGACAGGTCGTCGCAGTAGGCTGCGGCAGCCGCGGCATTGCCAATATCGGCAATATCGCAAAACTCGTAATCCGGGAAATCCAGGCACTGGGCGCCAAACCCTTTGTGTTCCCCTCCATGGGCAGTCATGGCGCAGCCACGGCGGAAGGGCAGAAAAAAGTCCTGGAAGGTTACGGCATCACGGAAGCCACCACCGGTGTGCCGATCAAGGCCACCATGGAAACCACCATTGTTGGCCACCTCCGGGATGGCACGCCCGTGCACATGGACCGCCATGCGGCGGAAGCCGACGCCATCGTGGTCATCAACCGCATCAAGCCGCATACCGCATTTCGCGGCCCCACCGAAAGCGGACTGACCAAGATGCTTGCCATCGGCATCGGCAAAATCATTGGTGCAGCCACCTATCACACCCATGGCATGGACACGTTCCCCGAACTGCTGCCACAAGTCCGGGACGTCAATATTGCCAACCGAAACGTGGCACTGGGCATCGGCATCGTCGAAAACGCCCACGATCAGACCGCATTGATTGAGGCCATTCCCGGCGATCGCATTGCACTGCGCGAGCCGGCCCTCCAGGAAATGGCCAAGCGACTGATGCCGCAGTTGTACTTCAAAGACATCGACGTATTGATCATCGACGAAATGGGCAAGAACATCAGCGGCGCCGGATTCGACCCGAACATCACAGGACGCAACCGTCGCGCGGTCAGCTGGAATTTCGGGCCGAAAGTAAAAAAAATTGCCGTGCTGGGTCTGACACCGGAGACCAACGGCAATGCAACAGGCGTTGGGGGAGCGGACGTGATCACCATGCGTCTGTTCAAGGAGGTCGATATTCCCTCGACCTACGCAAATATCATCACGTCCATGAATCTGGATGGGGGGGCCATCCCGATTGTCATGAATACGGACCGCGAGGCAATTGCCCTCGCCGTCAAGACGGTCGTGCGTGTCAAACCGGAAAACTGCCGAATCGTACGCATTCGCAACACCCTTGATCTGGCGCATATCCAGGTTTCCGAACCCATGCTCGCGGAAGTGAAGGCGCGGCCGGAAAATCTCCAAATCACCTCTCCCGCCGCCCCAATGGTTTTCAATGCTGAAGGACTGCTTCGGCCACTGGCATCGGCACACGAACAATCCATGCCGGCTGTCGCCGCGATATAGCGCGAAGACGACCGCGATGGTGATGACCCTGGAAAGTCCTCCCTATCCATGCAAAGAATCATTGTTCTGATCAGTCTTGCGTTGTTCGCCTTGCCTTCTCAGGCCATAACCGAAAAGCAGGAAAAAAGTAAAGCCTGTAAAGCCGAGGCCGTCAGTAAGGAATTGAAAGGGGCCGAACGCAAATCCTTCGAGAAGCAGTGCATGGCCGCCCACGCCGAGTCGGGGTCGGAGAAAAATCCGGAAGAGAAGAAAAAACCGAAGGTACTGACTCCACAGCAGCAGAAAATGAAAACGTGCAACGCCATGGCCAAGGGTCTGAAGGGCGAAGAATTCAAAAAAGTCCGTAATGACTGCTTGAGGGCGAAATAAAAAATTCCCGGGATCGCCCCTGCCGTAGTCTGCGCCAACAGAACATTCGCATTTCGCCTCGCCCGAAAAAAACAATCAAGGAGCGTCCTCTTGGCCGAATCCATTGGAGAGTTCGACTACATCATCGTGGGAGCCGGTTCAGCCGGCTGCCTGCTGGCCAACCGCCTGAGCGCCGATCCCAAAGTCACGGTGCTGCTGCTGGAGGCCGGTGGCGAAGACGATTATTTCTGGATCAACATCCCGGTGGGTTATCTCTACACCATCAACAATCCCCGCACCGACTGGTGTTACCAGACCGAACCCGACCCCGGATTGAACAATCGATCGATCGGTTACGCGCGCGGCCGGGTCATCGGCGGCTGTTCGTCCATCAACGCCATGATTTACATGCGCGGACAGAAGAGCGACTACGACCATTGGGCGGCATTGGGCAACAAGGGTTGGTCATGGGATGAGGTGCTGCCGTTTTTCAAGCGCACCGAAGACTACATCCACGGCGCTGATGACATGCATGGCAGCGGCGGCGAATTGCGTGTTGAAGAGCGGCGCGTGAACTGGGAAATTCTCGATGCCTGGCGCGACGCCGCCGCCGAATGCGGAATTCCGAAGGTCCAGGAGTTCAACCGCGGCGACAACTTCGGCAACGCTTATTTTCAGATGAACCAGAAGCGTGGCATGCGCTGGAGCAACGCCAAGGCCTTCCTGCATCCGATTCGCAAGCGGCCCAATCTGACTGTTCTCACCGGCACTCATGTGAAGAAAGTGCGCATCGGTTATCGCTACGTCGTGCAATACGCCTCGGGCGTGGAATTTCGCATGGGCTTCCGCGACAACCAGTTCGCCGCCGCACGCCGGGAAGTGATCCTGTCGGCCGGTGCGATCGGTTCGCCGCAAATCCTGCAACTCTCGGGCATCGGGCCGGCCTCCCTCATACAGCAACACGACATTCCGCTGATGCACGAGTTGCCCGGCGTCGGTGAAAACCTGCATGACCATCTGCAACTGCGCATGGTCTACAAAGTGGCCAACGTCACGACGCTTAACCAGCGCGCCAACAGCCTCATCGGAAAAATGGCGATGGGCCTGGAATATCTCCTATTTCGCACCGGACCGATGACCATGCCCCCCAGCCAGTTGGGTGCCTTTGCGAAAAGCGATCCTTCGCAGGTGAACGCCAACATCGAGTGGCACGTACAGCCGTTGTCGCTGGACAAATTCGGTGAACCGCTGCATCCGTTTCCCGCGATCACGCCGTCGGTGTGCAATGTCCGGCCCACGAGCCGCGGCCAGGTGAGGATCAAGAGCAGCGACCCGCTCATGCCCCCGAGCATCCGGCTGAATTACCTCTCGACCGACGAAGACATGAAGGTGGCGGTCGATTCGATCCGCTTCACCCGCCGGATCATGCGGGCGAAGGCACTCGCGAAGTACCGCCCGGAGGAATACAAGCCCGGCGTGCAATTCGAAACAGAGGAAGAACTGCGCCAAGTCGCCGGCGACGTCGGATCGACGATTTTCCACCCGGTGGGCACCTGCCGGATGGGCGATGACGACATGGCGGTGGTAGACGATCGACTGCGGTTGCGTGGAATCGAACGGCTGCGTGTAATCGACGCGTCAGTGATGCCGCGCATCACCTCCGGCAACACCAACGCGCCAGTCACCATGATCGCGGAAAAAGGCGCAGAAATGCTGTTGCAGGATTGGAAGGAAAAAAACCCGAACTAGTCACCGAGGAGACTTATGGTATGCCCGCCTACCTGATATCGCAGATCGAAGTACACGACCCGGTTGGTTACGAGGAATACCGGAAACTCGTCGGCGCCTCACTCGAGAAGTACGGCGGGAAATTCATCGCCCGCGGCGGAACCATCGACGTGCTCGAAGGCGACTGGTCGCCGAAGCGCGTGGTGATCTGCGAATTTGAGAGCCTCGCCAGGGCGCGCGAATGGTATGACTCCGCGGAATACGAACCGGCGATGAAAATTCGCCAGAAAACATCCAAAGCAAAAATCATCGTGGTGGACGGTATGTAAGATTGCCGATTGCAATAAGGCCACCTTGAAGGTCACTGGATTTATGAACAATGATCCGAATTCATATGAAGTAGAAACAAATGCGGGATATGTTGAAGGAACTGTTTCGGGATATCCGGCAATTCGGAAGTCGAATTCACGTTAGCTGACAAATGAGCATCCTCGAAATTTCGGCGCCCGTCCTGGGATGGCTCTGGAAGCTACTGGGCCTATTGCAAGACGTTGTCGCGAGGGCTCACATCGGTACGCTAGTCGAACCTGAGGAGCAGCGGGGAAACTACTACTTCCTTACGGTGACAAATCGCTCGCCGAAGCGGAATGCCGTAGTTACGCACGTGATCTTTGATGCTGATGGGACCGACCTGCCGGTGATCAACCCTAACATCAGGATGCCCGCCGAACTGCGCCCCGAACAGGTCTGGCACACGCATTTGAGGCTCGATGCACTTCTCCCCAAGTACCAACAGGGCGCAGAAGATCGATTTGTCGTTTACTTGAGCAGTGGAAAGCGGGTGCGCTCACAGAAAGCCGAGAGTGTTCCAGGTGCAGGCATCTTCTCCAATACCCAGTGATCAAGAAAAATGTCAGCTAACCACCGGTCGTAGGCGACGCGCATGAACCGGGACATTGGCCATCACTCCATTGAACGAAGTATCGAGATAGCGCCCAACCGCCCTGCCTAACCCCAAGGATCAGTCATCGCTGCAAGTTGGTCCAGAATGCGCGACAATAATTTCCTAGAGTCCCGTGCCGAGTGCCCCATGTCACACACAATCCAGCCCATCGACCCTGCCAAGCCACTGTTCGGCGGAGAAGTTTCCGGCATTGACTTGACGCGCCGCCTCACAGATGCCGAAGTCACCGCCATCCATGCCGGCATGGACCGCTTCGGCGTGCTGGTATTTCACGATCAGCACCTGGAGGACGAACAACAGCTCGCGTTCAGCCGCCAGCTTGGCCTGCTCGAACAGGCCACCGGGGACATCATGGCGGAGAAAGAACGCCGCCTGAGCATGGAACTGAACGACATTTCGAACCTAGACAAGCATGGCGAGCTGCTGCCTCGTGATGACCGGCGCCGCCTTTTCAGCCTCGGCAACATGCTGTGGCACTCGGACAGTTCGTTCAAGGACGTGCCGGCCAAGTATTCGCTGCTCTCGGCGCGAAAGATTCCGGGGGCGGGTGGCAACACCGAGTTTGCCGACATGCGGGCCGCGTACGACACGCTGGATGAGGCGACAAAACGCGAGGTGCACGAGCTGATCTGCTCGCACAGTCAGATCTTTTCGCGCGGCATCCTGGGTTTTGACGATTTCACGGAGCCCGAACGGGCGAAGTGGGCGCCGGTTCGCCAGCGCTTGGTGCGGCGGCATCCCAACACCGGCCGCCTGTCGCTATACCTGTCGAGCCATGCCGGTGCGATCGAAGGCTGGCCGATACCCGAAGCGCGTGCCTTACTGCGCGACCTGGTGGAGCACGCCACGCAGCGCCAGTTCGTTTACGCACACGTCTGGCGTCAATGGGACCTGGTGATGTGGGACAACCGCGTCACCATGCATCGCGCACGGCGCTTCGACCAGCGCGAGGTGCGTGACATGCGCCGCACGACATTGACCAACGAGGTGTCGAGCCTGGAGCAGGCCCCAGTCTGACGGGACGGACAGCGCGCCGGGAGTCTGACTTGTTCCCTCTGATTTCAGTCAGGGGCTGCGGACAATCCTCAGGCTTTGAATCCGTTCCTTTTGTGCGTACCGTCGCAATAGGGTTTTTTCTGCGATTGCCCGCAACGGCACAACCAGGTTTTTTCCAGTCGATTCACCGTACGGCCGGTGCCGCTGACGATTTCCACGTTGCCGGTAACTTCCAGCGGGCCGTCCGGTTTCGGCCAGACGCGAAGCGACCCTGCCCGGCTCGCGAGCGGCGTCGATTCCTGGGTCGGTGGCTCGCCGCTCGCACTGAACCCCGCTTCGACATGACTGCCGTCGCAGAACGGTTTGTTTTTCGAGGCGCCGCATCGGCACAAGGTAGCGCGCGTGGCCTTCTCGCCGGTGGTGAATTCAATTTCCGCATGCACCGCGAGCGGCCCGTTTTCCCGAACTCGAACCAGATTGACCGGCGGAGGCCCTTCCTGCGCACCGCCATCGAGTCGCTCCCAGGTAATGGCGCCGGACGGACAGGCGAGCGCCACATTGACGATGGCTTCCGTGGAAGCGTTGTCGGGTTTGATCCAGTCTCCGGGAACATTGGCCTGGAAAACCTCCGGTCTGAGAAGCACGCAGTGCCGGGAGTGAATGCACTTCTGGCCATCGAATCGAACTACGATATGTTTGCCGCGATATTCCTGTTCCGCCATGACGGTCTCCTTGCCGGATATGCTTCCCGACATACTACTGCGATAAACGGATCGCAAAAAACTTTCAGGAATTTCTTGGCAATACCAGCGTGGCCTCCAGGCCGCCTTCGGAACGGTTGCGCAGTCGCACCGAACCGCCATGGGACTGTGCAATATTGCGGGCAATCGACAAACCCAGCCCGGTGCCGCCGGTGTTGCGGTTGCGCGAAGATTCCAGTCGATAAAATGGATCGAATACCTTCTCCATCTCCGCATCCGGAATCCCGGGGCCGTGGTCGGCGATGCAAATGCTCAGCGCCTGCGACTCCTCGCGCACCGTGATGTCGGCGCGCTGGCCGTAAGCCAGGGCATTGTCGAGCAGGTTTTGCAGGCAACGCTTGAGTGCCTGGGCACGACCGATCAGCGGCTGGACCGGCGGGCCCGAAACGCTGACCTGATGGCCGGCTTCCTCTGCGTCCTGCTTCAAGCTGGAGAGCAACGCGCCGATGTCGATCGGGTGACTGGCCTCCCCGCCTTCACTCAATCCCCGCATGGTTTCGAGCGCCGAACTCACCATTTCCTGCATGGCATCCAGATCGCGGGCAAACCGCGTTTTGATTTCCGGATCTTCCAGCATCTCCGCCCGCAAGCGCATGCGGGTGATGGGCGTCTTCAGGTCATGCGACATCGCAGCCAGCGACTCGATTCGGGTTTCCACGTAACGCTTGAGACGATCCTGCATGGTATTCAGGGCCCTGGATGCGCGCACCAACTCGGTCGCCCCCGATTCCTCCAGCGGCGGACGGTGGATGTCGCGACCGAGGTCTTCCGCCGCGCGCGCCAGCACCGTCAGCGGCCGTGTGGCCAGTCGCACCGCGAAAAACGCCAGCAGCAACATGACCGAATCCACAATCACCAAACTTTGCACCAGCCGGCTGAACCAGCGCGAGGCACGCGGCGGGTGGATGCTCTCGATTTCTATCCAGTCCCCCCGGCCCAGTTCGACTGCCGCCTGGATCTGCACGCCCAGCCGTTCGATAAATTTTCGCGCCAGCCAGGAGTCCGGCTCCTGATATATCGCTCGCACATCGATGACCCGGAATCCCACGCCGGGGTCAAGTTCCAGCGCCAGGGCCTCGCGCGCGGCAGCCAGCAACTCCGGATCGGGAGTGGCCTGCGTTTGTCCGGCCACCGACGTGGCGGTGCGAAATCTCAGGTACTCGCCCGCAGTGGCGCCCAGGAACGTCGGGCGCGCCGCTTCGCCCGCGGCGCGCAACACGCGCACACTGTCGCCAATGCGTGCCACCGCCTGATTCACCCCGTTACGCAAGGCCTGCGCCTCGCGATCTGCCATGTGAATCGCGGTAGTCAGCAACTGGACCGCCACGAAACCGCCCACCAGAATCAGCGCAATGCGCCCGAACAGGGAGCGCGGCAGAAAGATCATGATTTTTCCTCCACGCGGACCGCGAGCACGTAACCCTTGCCGCGCACGGTCTTGATGATCTCGGGTTCGCGAGCCTGGTCGCGCAGGCGCTCACGCAGCCGGCTCACCTGCATGTCCAGGGTGCGGTCGGACGGATCGGCATCGCGGCCAAAAGTAAAGTTGCTCAGTTGATCGCGTGTCAGCACCGCGTTGGGGTTGCGAAGAAATATCGACAGCAGCCGGAACTCGGCACCGGACAAAGGCACCACCACCGCATCAGGCGCATGCAGATTGCGGCTGCGGGTATCCAGCCGCCAGCCGGAAAACACATAGGATTCCGGGAGCTCCGCCGCACTCTCGGCGGGCAACGCGCGTGCGCGCCGCAAAATGGCACGGATGCGGGCCAGCAGCTCGCGCGGCTCGAAAGGTTTGGCCAGATAATCGTCAGCGCCCATTTCCAGGCCCAGGATGCGGTCTGCCGCTTCGCCGCGCGCGGTCAGCATCAGCACCGGCACTTGCGACCTGGCTCGCAATTGCCCGCACAGTGACAGCCCGTCTTCGCCGGGCAGCATTCGGTCGAGCACCACCAGGCTGAACGGTTTTGCCGCCATGGCCTCCCGCATCGCCTGGCCGTCCCCCACCGCCTGTGCGTCAAAATCGTTGCGGCGCAGGAACTGCTCCAGCAGCGAACGGATGTCTTCATCGTCATCCACGATCAGTATTCGGTCGCGCATGAATGCCGTTATACCGCCGTGCAAACCATCTGTGGAAGGGATTTGTCACCTTCTGTCACGCCGGCCCGACTGGCGACACTACGTTACAGTCTGGTGCCGACAATCGACTACAGTGGTTTGGCGGATCGCATGCTCCTCTCTGGCCTTAAATTTTCCACGCAATGACTTGTCGATTGCTGCCTGTACGATTCCTGGTGCTGCTCGGTGCCGCCCTGCTGTATTCGTCTGCACTGCTGGCCGCCGATCCCTATCGAACCGAAGCGCGGGTTCCGCGCACGCCCGGACAAACCTGGCAGGAGGGCACCGATCCCTGCGCAGGCGTCAACGAGGCCCGCGGCGAACTGGTGCTGGCCGATGTCATCAACCGCGCCTTGTGCAACAACCCCCAGACGCGGCAATCATGGTCGGCCGCCCGTGCCGAAGCGGCCCGGGCCGGCCGGGCCCGCGCCGACTATCTTCCCGACTTGTCGGTTTCGGCCGGCGCCAGCGCCAACCGCACCTGGCCGTTTGACGGCGGAACACTCAAACAGGACAGCGTAAACGCCACGCTGAACCTGAGTTATGTGCTGTTTGACTTCGGCCTGCGCGACGCCAATCTGGAAAATGCGCGTCGGCTTTTGCAAGCCGCGAACTGGTCGCACAACGCCTCGCTACAGACGGTGTTCCTGTCCACAATTCAGGCGTATTACCGATTGTTCGCCGCGCGCGCCGGCGTGGCGGCGGCCACCGATGCGCAGCGCGCCGGTGCCGAAAGCCTGAAGGCGGCAGACTCCCGGTATCGGGCCGGCACCGCCACACCGGCGGACCGCCTGCAGGCCAAGACCGCCTATTCCCAGGCGCAACTCGCGCTGACCCGCGCGGAAGGCGATGCACGCGCCGCGACCGGTGCGCTGGCCCATGCCATGGGACTCGACGCCGACACGGCGCTGGACATTGCCATGCCGCGTATCGAATCTCCCGATGAGAACTTCGATCAGGCGGTGCGCGAACTCATGGAAGCCGCCCGCAGACTGCGTCCGGATCTTGCTGCGGCCGACGCAAAATTGCAGGCGGCGCGCGCGCAGTTGCGTGCCGCGCAAGCCGCCGGCCGGCCCGCTGTGTCGTTGACCACGAGCGGCGGCATCGGCCACTCCAACACGCTGGACGGATTCACCTCCGGGGCCATCGGCGTGCAAGTCACCATTCCGCTGCTCACCGGATATCGCAATGCCTACGACGTTTCCTTCGCCCAGGCGCAGATCGCGGGCCGCGAGGCGGACCGCGACCTATTGCACCAGCGCATTTCCCTGGATGTGTGGAACGCCTGGCAGTCCCTGACCACCGAGCGCAGCGCGCTGGCCGATGCAGAAGAACTGCTGGTGAGCGCACTGGAATCGGAAAATGTGGCCCGCGGCCGGTATCGCGCCGGCGCCGGCACGCTGGTCGACCTGCTCAATGCCCAGTCAGCAGCGGCCAATGCCCGGTTCCAGCAGGCACAGGCCCGCTACAACTGGCATCTTGGCAAGGCATCCCTGGCCAGCGCACTGGGCACCCTGGACCTCGCCTCGCTTGCCGCCGACAAGGACACCGTTCGCCTCGACACGGGCAAGACGCTGCCTCGCAACTGATTGCCAGCCCCGGCATCTTTCCTCATGAATAAACTCTCCCGGCTACCCTGGTTGCGCATATTGATGGCGATCACGCTGATCACAGGCGCGGGATATGGCCTCTGGATCTGGCAGAAGGCAGGCAAGCTGCCCGCCGCCGAACGCTACCGCACCGCCAAGATCGAACGTGGCGACCTCACGCAGAACGTTTCCGCCAACGGCACTTTGAATCCCGTGGTGCTGGTCAACGTCGGCACACAAGTGTCCGGTTCAGTGTTGCGCCTGCATGCGGACTTCAATCAGCGGGTGCAGGCAGGCCAGATGCTGGCCGAACTCGACCCGGCCCTGCTCCAGGCGGCCGAAGCCCAGTCCCTTGCCAATCTGGCCAATGCCGAAGCCTCCTTGCGCCTGGCGACCGCCAACGAGGAAAGACTGCGCGAACTCTTCGCGCAGGAATACATCTCGCGACAGGAAATGGATCAGGGCATTCAGGCCCGCGAGGCAGCACAGGCGCAGGTGCGTCTGTTCCAGGCGCAATTGGCGCGCGACCGCACCAACCTGCGCTACAGCGTGATCCGCTCGCCGGTGGCCGGTGTGGTCGTGGACCGCCAGGTCAATGTCGGCCAGACCGTGGCCGCCAGTTTCCAGACGCCCACCTTGTTCCGGATTGCGCAGAATCTGGCCCACATGCAGATCGACTCCAGTGTCGCCGAAGCGGATGTCGGTCTGATTCGCGTGGGACAAACGGCGGAATTCCGGGTCGATGCGTTTCCGGATCGGGAATTCAACGGCAAGGTCAAACAAATCCGCCTCAATCCCACCGTCACCAGCAATGTGGTGACGTACAACGTCGTTGTGGAAGTGGACAACCCCGGCGAACTGCTGCTGCCCGGCATGACCGCCTTTCTGACCATCGTCACCATGACCAGGACCGGGGTGTTGTTGTTGCCCAATGCAGCATTGCGGTTTCGTCCGGAAGACATGCGTGGGAAACGCACAGACGAGAGCGCCAAGCCGCGCAAGCGCAGCGGCCCGCAAGTTTGGGTACTGGGTGGCGAATCGCTCACCGCAGTGGAAATCACCACCGGGATCAGCAGTTCCCGGCACACCGAAATTGTTTCCGGTGCCCTGGCCGAAGGTGATGCCGTGGTGGTCGAGGACCTCAAGCCGGCGGAGAAAAAAGAAGCGCTGCGCCCGAGGATGTTCTGATGCCCGATCCCCTGATCCGAATCGAACATCTGCACAAGAGTTACCAGACCGAGGCTGGGCTGTTCCCCGTGCTCAAGGACGTGAACCTCGCCATTGGCCGCGGAGAGTTTGTGGCCGTCATGGGGCCTTCAGGTTCGGGCAAGTCCACCTTCATGAACATCCTGGGCTGCCTCGATCAGCCCACCGAAGGCCGCTATTTCCTCGACGGCAACGATACGGCAACGCTGAATGCCGACCGGCTCGCGAAACTTCGAAACCGCACTATCGGATTCGTGTTTCAGGGGTTCAATCTGCTGCCACGCGCGAGACTTCTCGACAATGTAGCGCTGCCCCTGGTTTATGCGGGAATGGACAAGGCGGGCCGGCACGCACGTGCACGGCAGCTGCTCGATCAGGTGGGGCTGGGTGATTACCACAATGCCTATCCGAACCGGATCTCCGGCGGCCAGCAGCAGCGGGTGGCCATCGCCCGCGCGCTGGCGAATCGGCCGTCGCTTTTGCTGGCGGACGAACCCACCGGCAATCTCGATTCGCAGACCAGCCGGGAAATCATGGAATTGTTCACCGGTCTGAACCGGGAGCACGGCATCACCGTCGTGTTGATCACGCATGAACACGATGTCGCCAATTGGGCGCAGCGACTGGTGCAGTTCCGCGATGGGCGTGTTGAACGCGACGGCGCCCTCACCCGACAGAATGCAGAAAAAGTCAAACACGCTTGACACGAAGGAACACGAAGGAAATCCAAATCGACATGAAGCGTATCGTTGGTGGGAACACATCGGGTTCGGATCCACACAAGGAAAACTTTTATTTGGCCTTCCTTGTTGATCCTTCGTGTTTCCTTAGTGCCCTTCGTGTTCACGCGTTTCATTTTGTAGTTTTCTCCGTGATCTCTGAGACAACCATGGTTTATCCAACATGAGCCTGTCCATGCTCTCGGAAGCGTGGGCGGCAATGGGTGCCAATCGTCTGCGCACCGTGCTCACGCTGCTGGGCATGGTGATCGGTGTGGCCGCCGTGGTGGCCATGATGGCGATCGGCCAGGGCGCCCGGACGGCGGTCAACAAAACCATTGCCTCGATGGGCAGCAACCTGTTCGTGATTCTTTCCGGCGCTTCCACCAGCGGCGGCATCCGCGTGGGGACCGGCAGCGCAACAACACTGACCATTGATGACGCGGCGGCCTTGTCCGAACTGCCTTCGGTACTCGCGGCGGCGCCCGCGCAAACCGGCACCGCCCAGGTCGTCTACGGGTCCAACAACTGGAGTACCCAGATCTATGGCGTCACACCGGAGTACTTCACGGTGCGCAACTGGAGTGTGGCCTCGGGCGATGTGTTTTCCGAGGCCGACATCCGTTCCGCCAACCGGGTGGCATTGATCGGCACGACGGTGGCGCGCAATCTGTTTTTTGATGAAGACCCCGTCGGGCGCACGCTGCGCATCCGCAACAGCCCCTACCTAGTGGTGGGCCTGCTGGCTGCCAAGGGTCAGAGCCTGGACGGGCGCGACCAGGACGACACCATCCTGATCCCGGTCACCACGGCATTGCAGAAATTGTTCGGCTCGCAATTCCGGGGCTCGGTGCGTTTCATTCTGGCCCAGGCCACCGGCAACGACACCATGCGGCAGGCGGAGTCCGAAATCACCGAGCTGCTGCGCGCCCGGCATCGCATCCAGGAAGGATTCGACAACGACTTTACGGTGCGCAATCTCACTGCCATGGCAAACGCCGCGGCTGCCACCATCCGCGTGTTCGCCATCATGCTGGGCGCCATCGCCTCGATCTCGCTTTTGGTGGGAGGCATCGGCATCATGAACATCATGCTGGTGTCGGTAACCGAACGCACGCGGGAAATCGGCATCCGCATGGCCATCGGCGCGCGGCGCCGCGACATCCTGATGCAGTTTTTGCTGGAGGCGGTCATTATTTCGGTGATCGGCTGCTGCATCGGGGTGGCATTGGGCATCGCGGGCGCGCTGGCCACCATGCATTTTGCGGACACCCCGGTAGAAGTTACCGGCAACTCGATCGCGCTGGCTTTTGCCGTGGCAGGTACGGTGGGCGTATTCTTCGGGTTTTACCCGGCCAGAAAAGCGGCCTACCTGAAGCCCATCGATGCCTTGCGCTACCAATAGCTCGAAACACCTCTCCACGCGAGAGGTGCCCCGCGCCGACGCCCGATTGCTGCTGTGTGCGGGCGTGCTCGCCTTCACTGCCGGGTGTGGAGACAAGGGCGCGGCCCAGGCCGAAGCAAAAAAAAGCGCGCCGGTCGTGCCGGTACTGACGACCGCGGTGGTCGAAAAACCCATGCCGGTTCGCCTGCACACGGTCGGCACGGTGGAACCGATTGCCTCGGTTGCGATCAAGTCGCGGCTGGATGGGTTGATCACCAGAGTCCATGTGCGCGACGGCCAGGATGTCGCCAAGGACGACCTGCTGTTCCAGCTCGATACCCGCCCTTTCGAAGCGCAAATCACTCGTGCCGAAGCCGATCTGGCCCGCGATATGGCGCAGCTCGAACATTTGCGCAGCCAGGAAAAACGCTACAAGGAACTGCTGGAACGCAATTTCGTTTCTCCGGAAGCGTACACCCAGGTGGCATCGAATCTACGCGCGCTGGAGTCAACCATCAAGGGTAGCGAGTCCGAAGTCCACCGCACTCAGATCAACCTCAAATACACCACCATCCGGTCGCCGATCAGCGGCCGCGCCGGCAAGGTGCTGCTCACCGAGGGCAATCTGGTAAAAGCCAACGACACGGGCGCCATGCTGGTGATCAATCAGATTTCCCCGATCTACGTCGGCATGTCGGTTCCCCAGCAGCATTTCGACGAAATCCGCCGCTCCCAGGCCAGATCGGCGTTGCGTATCGACGTGCCGCCGGAATTCGGGAATTTGCCCGGCAGGCTGGCCTTCGCGGACAACTCCGTCGACACCACGACCGGCACCATCAAATTGCGAGGCATTTTCGACAATGGCAACCGGCTGCTTTGGCCCGGACAATTCGTGGACACTTGGCTCACGATCCGTGAAGAGCCCAGTGCGCGGGTGATCCCGGCGGTGGCCCTGCAGAATGGCCCGAACGGCCAATACGTTTATGTGGTCAAGGCCGATACCAGCGTCGAATTGCGCGACGTGGCGGTCGCCCGTGTCGAAGGCGGAGAAGCCGTGATCGCCAAGGGGCTCGAACCGGGCGAAATCGTGGTCACCGACGGGGCCTCGCGCCTGATGCCCGGCTCGAAGGTCAGCACGAAGAGCCCGGACAAGCCCTCGTGAACGTCGCGGAGATTTTTGTCCGCCGACCGGTCATGACCGGGCTGGTGATGATCGGTATCCTGATTTTCGGGATTTTCAGTTATCGCCTGCTGCCGGTTTCCGATCTGCCCAACGTCGATTTCCCCACCATTGCCGTGACGGCCACGCTGCCCGGTGCAAGCCCGGACACCATGGCCGCCGCGGTCGCGACACCGCTGGAAAAGGAATTCTCCGCGATCGCCGGGCTGGACTCGATGGATTCCAACAGCGCCCAGGGCCTCACCCGGATCACGTTGCAGTTCTCTCTGGACCGGGACATTGACGCCGCTGCCCAGGATGTCCAGGCGGCGATCACCCGCGCGCAAAAACAATTGCCCGCCCAGATGGGCACGCCACCGGCCTTCCAGAAGGTCAACCCGGCCGACGCGCCGATTTTTTATATTTTTCTGACCTCTGCGACCCTGCCGATGTCCACCGTGGACGAATACGCGCAATCCCTGCTCGCGCAACGCCTCTCCACCATCAACGGCGTGGCGCAGGTGCAGGTGATCGGCTCGCAGAAGTTTGCGGTGCGCGTGCAGCTCGATCCGCGGGCGCTCGCCTCGCGGGGCATTGGCATCGACGAAGTGGCCGGCGCCATCGGCCAGCAGAACACCAATCTGCCCACCGGCATCCTCCATGGCGCGCAACGGTCCTGGACCGTGGAATCCGATGGCCAGCTCCCCGATGCCGCCAACTTCCGGCAGATGGTGGTGACTTACCGCAACGGCGCACCGGTGCGCCTGAATGAAATCGGCCGCGTGATCGACAGCGTGCAAAACGACAAACTCGCCGCCTGGTTCAACGACACGCGCGGCGTCCTGCTTGCCATCCAGCGCCAGCCGGGCACCAACACCATCGAGATCGTCGATTCGATCAAGAGCCTGCTGCCAACTTTCCGGTCGCAGGCGCCGGCGGGACTCTCGATCGAGATCATGTATGACCGCTCGGAGTCGGTGCGCGACTCGGTGGAGGATGTACGGATGTCCCTGATGCTGGCGCTGGCACTGGTGGTGCTGGTGATCTTCCTGTTTCTGCGCAACTTGTCGGCCACCGTGATCCCCAGCCTGGCGCTGCCGCTGTCGATCGCCGGCACCTTTTCGGTGATGTACCTGTTCGGATTCAGCCTGGACAATCTCTCGCTCATGGCACTGACTCTGTGCGTGGGTTTCGTGGTGGACGACGCCATCGTGATGCTGGAGAACATCAACCGCCACCTCGAGATGGGCAAGTCCCCGATGCAGGCGACACTCGATGGATCGCGCGAAGTCGGATTCACCATCGTATCGATGACCCTGTCGCTTGCGGCGGTGTTCATCCCGGTGCTGTTCATGGGCGGGGTGCTGGGCCGGCTGCTGCACGAATTTGCGGTCACCATCATGGCGGCGGTGCTGGTGTCCGGCTTCGTATCGCTCTCGCTCACCCCCATGTTGTGCAGCCGCTGGCTCAAACCCCATGCGCAGCAGCGCCACGGGGCCATCTATCGCGCCAGCGACCGGGCCTTCGACTCGGTGCGCAACCTCTATGACATCACGCTGCGCTGGGCGATGCGGCACCGGCGCATCGTCATGTTGTTGTTTGTCGGCGTATTCGCCGCCACAGCCTGGCTTTTTCACAGCATGCCGAAGGGGTTTCTGCCGAGCACGGACACCGGACAACTGCTGGTGTTTACCGAAGCCGCCCAGGACATCGGCTTCGAGGCCATGGCGGAAAAGCAGCGCCTGGCCGCCAGCATCGTGCGCGCCGATCCGAACATCCAGGCAGTTGCCGCATTCGTCGGTCCGTCCTCCTCCGGGTCCAGCCAGACGCTGAATCTCGGGCGCATGTTCGTGAAACTCAAGCCGCGCAAGGAACGCGTGCATGCCGAGGAAATCATCAAACAGCTGCGCCCGAAGCTCCAGTCCATCCCGGGATTGCGTGTTTATCTGCAGAACATCCCGCCCATCCGGATCGGCGGCAAAGTCTCGAAAAGCGAATACCAGTACACGCTGCAGGACGCCGACACCGAGGAACTCTACCGCTGGGCGCCGATCCTGGAAGCCAGATTGCGCGGCATGCCGGAATTTCTTGACGTGACCAGTGACCTGCAAGCCACCAATGCCACCGTCAAGGTGGACATCGACCGCGACCGCGCCGCGGCACTCGGGGTGTCCGCCGAACAAGTGCAGGATGCGCTCTACAGCGCGTTTGGCGCGCGCCAGGTTTCCACGATTTACACGCCGAGCAACCAGTACTGGGTGATCCTCGAGCTGCTGCCCGAATTCCAGAGCGGGCCGGATGCCTTGTCGTTGTTGTACGTGCGCGCCAATACCGGCGCGCTGGTACCGCTTTCCGCCATCACAAAACTCAGCAGCGGCGTGAG
>JBJXFN010000174.1:0-2661 GCA_046155535.1 Burkholderiales bacterium | reverse complement strand
GGGCAACTGTGATCGTGTGGCGGTGCTGGATTCCGGGCATGCGCCATTTTTTTCGATGCCGGATCGGCTGGTTTCGGCGCTCCTGGAAGACAGCGCGTAATGGTCGGGCCCCTGTACTTGCGCCGGGCGCGTGCTGCGGTCGGCACAATCAAGCTGCGGCGGTCTTGCGGCCAGATGCGAAATGCTGGTCAAGCGGATAAATCGGCCGACGAAGTTTCTTGTATTCGAATTGCGTCCAGTCGGAGGTCCCGACCCCGACACCGTCGCACAGGACTGCACCTTTGGCGATCGGCAGAAAGACCGGACGGTAGTACATGCGGGACTTGAGCAACAGGTAACGACTGCGCGCCGGATCGATACCCACACTTTCGAAGACGCCGCGATCCCAGGGTTCCTGGTTGCGTTCGGAAACGACCACCAGCGCGGCGCCGGTATTGAGTACCGCGGTCCTGCCCATGAAGCAGCGCATGCCGGTGAACTGCGGCCCGGTGATGGTGTATTCGCCGTCGGTGATGGCGCGCACCGTGCCGCTTAATTCCAGCGGTTCGCCCTTGCGGCGGATGGCAGGCATGTCCATTTTCCCGCCCACCGGCAGGGTGATGCGGCCACCGACACCCACGGCGATCATTTTTGCCACGGCCTCAAGGTCACGGATCGGGCCCACTGCGATGCCGGTCAAACCCTGACGCAGCGCTTCCTTCAGGACGTGCATGGTGTCCTGCGTGGCGCCCGAAGCGCAGTTGTCCGCGTGATCCAGCAGCAATACGGGCCCGCCTGTTTGCTCACCCAGCCGTTTGGCTTCCGCGATGGCCTGATCGAGCGGCCGGCCGCGGTAGATGAAATCTTCCTTCTGCGACCACGCGACATCGAGAATGGTGTTGCAGGCGGATTCGGCGGCTTTTGCGTTGCCGTCCGATACCGTGATCACGCTCAGACCTGCATCGTGAATGTCCGCCTGCTGAAAACCGCCAAAGGCGGAGGCGGCCAGCAGGCCGCTTTTCTCGGCTGCGCGCGCGGCATCGACAAAATCTTTCATCGCGCCTTCGTCGGTATTCTGGCGCAGTGTGTGGGCCAGCAGCGGGGCGTTGCCCCAGGCCATCACCGGACTGACTTCCCCCTTGAGCATGCGCAACAATATCGAACCGGCGAGACGCCCGGATTCATATTGGTCGACGTGCGGATAGGTTTTGTACCCGGTCATGACGTTGCAGTGGCGCACCATTCTGTCGGAGACGTTGGCGTGCAGGTCAAGCGATACGGCGATGGGCGTTTTCGGCGCGATGGCGCGGATTTTTTCCAGCAGCGTGCCTTCGCCGTCATCGGTGCGGTCGGCCACCACCATGGCGCCGTGCAGATCGAGAAATATCGCGTCGCAGCCCTTGGCCACTGCTTCGCAAATCGTGCTGCACATCCGGTCGTAAGCCTTGCCGTCCACCGGGCCGCTCGGATTGGCCCAGGCGGCGATCGGCGTGACTACTTCCGATTTGGCATCGCGGGCCAGATCGAGAAACGCGGCCATTGCAAAGTTGGTTCCCCGCACCGCCGCGGCCGCCGCCTCGCCAAGCAGGGGCCCATTGTTGCCAAACGCCTCCCACGGCGTGGGCACCGGCGAGAAGGTGTTGGTCTCGTGCTGCATCTGGGCAATGACGAATTTCATGTTGACTACCCGAAAAAACGTTTTGCCACAGAGGGCACAGAGAACACAGAGGAATTCATGAACTCGGACATCAATAAACCATGCGGAACGAGTCAAGCCGCCAAAAGATGGCAGTGGAACCTAAGCTGCAGGAGCCCCGATGCGTTACGTTCTTCTCTGTGTTCTCCGTGTCCTCTGTGGCGAGTAGGAATTCAAGGAAGTGTCTTGAGTATTTCGCGCACGGTGCCAAAGATTTCATCGATCTGGTTTTTCTCGATGATGAAAGGCGGCGACAGGGCGATGGTGTCGCCAGTAGTGCGGATGAGCACATTCTTGTTGTAGGCGCGCAGGAAGGCCTCAAAAGCGCGTGCGCCGGGCTTGCCTGCCATGGACTCAAGCTCGATTCCCGCCACCAGACCGATGGTGCGGATGTCAATCACATGCGGCAGCCCCTTGAGCGAATGTGCGGCGTCTTCCCAATACGGCGCCAGCAAGGCGGCGCGTTCGAACAGCGCTTCCTCCTTGAACAAGTCGAGGGTGGCGCACGCAGCGGCGGCGGCCAGCGGATGCCCGGAGTAGGTGTAGCCGTGGAAGAACTCGATGCTGGATTCGGGGCCACCCTTGTCCATGAAGGTGTCGTAGATGCCCTTCTTCACAATCACCCCCCCCATCGGCACGGCGGCGTTGGTCAGGCCCTTGGCGCAGGTAATTATGTCCGGCGTCACACCAAACGTGTGGCTGGCGAACGCCTTGCCGGTGCGCCCGAAGCCGGTAATGACCTCGTCGAAAATCAGCAGGATGCCGTGCTTGTCGCAGATTGCCCGCAGCTTCTGGAGATAGCCCTTGGGAGGAATGAGAACGCCGGTGGAGCCTGCAACCGGTTCCACAATGACTGCGGCGATGTTGGAGGCGTCATGCAGTTGCACCAGCCTCTCCAGATCGTCGGCGAACTCTGCGCCGTGTTCGGGCTGGCCACGCGTCCAGAGATTGCGCGCCGGATCATGGGTATGGCGAAGGTGATCGAC
>JBJXFN010000164.1:0-8870 GCA_046155535.1 Burkholderiales bacterium | reverse complement strand
TGGCAAGGACCCCTCGTCCATCAGCGTGGGTCTGTTCACCACCTTCTGATCGCGGGCGATTCGCGAATCCAAAAGGTAGTCGTCAGTCAAAACGGGCGCTTCGGCGCCCGTTTTTTTTGCCTGTCCCGGCCGCGACAGGATACCGGTGCCCGTGGCGCCCGGTTACTGTGGACGGAGATTCAGCAGTTGCGCCCGGGCTTTTTCCAAGGTCACCGTAAACGCGACAAGCCGCTCCTTTTCCTGTGCGACCACGGTGGCCGGGGCGCGTTCGACGAAACCGGCATTCGCCAGTTTTGCACTTGTCCTGGCGATATCGACCTCCAGACGGGTAATGTCCTTCAAAAGCCGCTCGCGCTCGGCGGCAATGTCGACTTCGATTTTCAGCATCATGCGATAGTCGCCCACGTTCCGGACCGGTGCTGCCACGGCGCCGGCTGGCGCGAGTGCGGCCACAATCTCCACGCCGGAAAGTTTTGCCAGGGCCTGCAAGGCGGGGGCGAGCGCGCTCAATTCTTCGGCCTTGCCGGCGATGACCAGGGGAATGCGCAGGGCGGGAGAAAGGGACATTTCCCCACGCAAGGTCCGGCAGGCATCCACCAGGGTTTTCAACCGCTCCATCCAGGCTTCCGCCTGCTCGTCAATTCGCGAAGGCTGCGACACCGGATAGGGCTGGGTCATGATGGATACCTCGCCGCCGGGGTGGCGCTTTGCCAGCGGTGCGACTTTCTGCCACAGGTCCTCGGTAATGAACGGGATGATGGGGTGTGCAAGGCGCAAGGTGGCTTCCAGCACGCGGAGCAGGGTCCGACGCGTGGCGCGTTGCTGCGCTTCGCTGCCGGATTGCATCTGCACTTTTGCAATCTCCAGATACCAATCGCAGTATTCGTCCCAGACGAATCTGTAGATCGCGCCGGCCGCGAAATCGAACCGGTAGTCGGCAAAGCCTTTTCCGACCTCGGCCTCGGTGCGTTGGAGCCGGCTGACAATCCAGCGATCGGCAGGCGAAAAATCCAGATACCCACCCGGCCCGCATTCTTCCGGAACGTGGTCATTCAGCCCGCAATCCTTGCCTTCGCAATTCATCAGCACGAAACGCGAGGCATTCCAGAGCTTGTTGCAGAAATTCCGGTAGCCTTCGCAACGGTTCAGGTCGAAATTGAGCGTCCGCGCAAAGGTTGCAAGCGAAGCGAAAGTGAACCGCAACGCATCGGCACCAAAGGCAGGAATACCATTTGGATAATGCTTTCGCACGGATTTCTCGATTCTTCCCTTGTGGTCCGTGCGCAACAGCCCCACGGTAGATTTAGCGACCAGGGGGTCCAGGGCAATGCCGTCGACCAGATCCAGCGGGTCAAGGGTGTTGCCCTTCGACTTGGACATCTTCTGGCCTTCGGCATCGCGCACCAGGGCATTGATGTAGACATGGCGGAACGGCACTTGATCCGTGAAATGCAGGGTCATCATGATCATTCTCGCGACCCAGAAGAAAATGATGTCGAACCCGGTGACCAGTACCGAGGAAGGCAGAAAGGTTTTCAGGTCCGGGGTTTTTTCCGGCCATCCGAGCGAGGTAAATGGCACCAGGGCGGAAGAAAACCAGGTGTCCAGAACATCTTCGTCCCGGCGTAGTGCAGCCCCGGGGGCCAGATGCGACGCGTTCTGCTGGCGGATCTCCTCTTCGTTTCTGCCCACGAACACATTGCCGGATTCGTCGTACCAGGCGGGAATCTGATGGCCCCACCACAATTGCCGGGAGATGCACCAGTCCTGGATGTTTTCCAGCCATTGGTTGTAGGTGGAGGTCCAGTGTTCCGGGGAAAACCTTACGTCTCCGTTTGCCACGGCGGCCAAACCGCGATTGGCCAGGCCTTCCATTTTCACGAACCACTGATCCGTGAGCATGGGCTCGACGATCACGCCGGTGCGGCCGGAGCGGGGCACCTTCAGTTTGTGCGGTCGTTCCGAGACCAGCAGGCCTTCCGACGCGAGATCGGCCAGCACTTTTTTTCTTGCCTCGAAGCGTTCGAGGCCGCGATAGGCTCGCGGGGCGTTGTCATTGATTTTCGCATCCAGCCCCAGAATTCCGATCGGTGCCAGTTTGTGTCGCTGGCCGACCTGGTAATCGTTGAAATCGTGCGCGGGCGTGATTTTTACGCAGCCGGTGCCGAAAGCCGGATCGACATATTCGTCAGCGATCACCGGAATGGTTCTTCCGGTCAATGGCAGCCGCACGCGTTTTCCAACCAGGGATTGATAGCGCTCGTCCTCCGGGTGGACTGCCACGGCGACGTCACCCAGCATGGTCTCCGGCCGCGTGGTGGCCACGACGAGCGAACCCTCGCTGTGTTCCAACGGATAGCGGATTTCCCAGATTTTCCCGTCTTCCTCCTCGTTGTCGACTTCGAGATCGGAGACCGCGGTTCCCAGGACCGGATCCCAGTTCACCAGCCGCTTGCCGCGGTAAATCAGTCCCTCTTCGAACAGCCGGACAAACACTTCCGTCACCGCGCGCGACATTTTCGCGTCCATGGTGAAGTAACCGCTTTGCCCGTCTTCGGTATCGGCGTATCGCCAGTTTCCCGACGCGCCCAGCCTGCGCATCTGACGCGTGATGGTGGAGCCGGATAGCTGCTTCCATTTCCAGACACGCTCGGTGAATTTTTCGCGCCCCAGCGCCAGACGGCCGCTTCCCTCGGCTTCCAATTGGCGTTCGACGACAATCTGGGTCGCAATGCCGGCATGGTCGGTGCCGATCACCCAGTTCGTGTTGAATCCTCGCATGCGGTGATAACGGACCAGTGTATCCATCAGCGTGTGCTGAAAAGCGTGGCCCATGTGCAAAGTGCCGGTGACATTGGGCGGAGGAAGCTGGATGCAATAGGCCGGCTGCTGTGCATCACCGGAGTGAGCGAAGTATCCGCGCGATTCCCAGATCGGATACCAGCGACGCTCGATGTCGGCAGGCTCAAAACTCTTGGCGATTTCCATCATGTTAAAAAACCAGGTGAACCACAGAGATACAGGGGCAAAGAGCAATAAAACTTCCACATGCGGTTTTTTCTAACGCGCCCTTCTGGTGAGACAAGGGTATATCACCCGAAATTCTTGTTTCTCCATGCCTCTGTGTCTCGGCGGTGAGAATTCAAGGATCATGCAATTGCGGCCACCGAAAAGCGGCGAATTATAGCGGACGGGTATGCGTCGGATGCTGATTTGCTGCCATGGTGCTGGCGGCCTCCGCCAGCGCATTGGGCAATGCGGTTTCGATGGCGCCGATGACGGCTTCCGCGATGCGAGCGTGTTGCGGGTCCTCCCCCGTTTCGCGGGCCCAACGGGCACGCTCGGACTGCAGCAACTGGAGAAGACGGCGCAATATGATTCGGGCTTCTTCGAGCCGGACGTTTGGGGCGGGCAGGCCGGGACCTCCCACCACCTCGGTCAAGACCGGCACTTCTTCGAGTACTGGCAAATCGGAAGTGGCGGCACTGAGCACCGGGATGGTTGCCGGATCGGCGGCCTGGGAAGCCGGTCGATGTTTGGCGAGCAGCCGGTCCAGTTTTGCCAGCACTTCGGACGCGGCGTCTCCGGCGTTGAGGACCGAATCCGCAGGGGTTTGTTGAGAAGCCATCAGGAACCTTCGCCCAGGGCATGGGTGCGGATCGGATAACCCCGATCCCGGTAGAAGCGGAATCGCGTCCGCGCCAGCTCGCGGTCGGGTGCCTCGACACCGACAATTTCCACCAAGCGCTGAAATCGGCTGAAGAAAGCCGGTGTTTCGCTGCGCAGATTGAACAGGACCTGATCGTGTGCCAGCGGTTCGCAGACGTGATCGACGATCACCGGAGTGAGGGTCGCGAGCGGGTCAGCCGCGCGGCAATGGGGGATGAAGCCGGTGGCGGGAAGACTCCACAACATCCGGCTCAGGCGTTCACTGGTGGCCGCGTCCGGCGTATAGAGCATGGCGCGCATGCCCTTTTCCAGCGCCTTTGCAGTAAGCGTGCACGCGGTACGGAACTTGTCTTCCGCGTTGGTGTAGAAAAGGACTTCGGTCATTTCAGTAACAAAACTTTTTCACCACGGAGGACACGGAGAACGCGGAGAACAACGAACCACGAAAGGGAAGCGGCAAAGGAAGTCATTTAGCGTTTCCACCTTGCACCTGCTTTCATCGATTCATCTCTGCATGCTTTCCCGGTTTCTCTCCGTGTCCTCCGTGTTCTCCGTGGTTCAAGGTTTGGCTTGTCTGTTTTGCAATCACGCAGCAGACGCAGCGAGTCCTTTGCAATTTCACCATCCCGCCCGGGTCATCAGGAACTGGGTCAGCAAAGGCACCGGGCGACCGGTCGAACCCTTCTCCCGGCCGGAATTCCAGGCGGTGCCTGCGATATCGAGGTGAGCCCATTTGTAATCGCGTGCGAATCGCGACAGAAAACAGGCGGCGGTGACACTGCCCGCCGGCCGGCCGCCGATGTTGGCCATGTCCGCGAAGTTGCTTTTCAGTTGGTCCTGGTAGTCTTCCCAGGCGGGCATCTGCCAGACCCTGTCCCAGGACTTCTGCCCGGCAGCGATGATCTCATCGGCAAGTTTTTCGTCGTTGGCGAACAAGCCCGATGCCACATGACCCAGCGCAATGACACAGGCACCGGTCAGGGTTGCGATATCGATCAACGCCGAAGGCGAAAAGCGCGCCGCATAGGTCAACGCGTCGCAAAGAATCAAGCGCCCTTCGGCATCGGTATTCAGAATTTCGATGGTTTGCCCGGACATGCTGGTTACGATATCGCCCGGACGGGTGGCATTGCCGCCGGGCATGTTTTCGGTGGCCGGGATGATGCCGACCACGTTCAGCGGCAGCTTCATGGCGGCGACCGCTTTCAGGGTGCCCAGAACGCTGCCTGCACCCGACATGTCGTATTTCATCTCGTCCATTTCCGCTGACGGCTTCAGCGAAATGCCACCGGTATCGAAGGTGACGCCTTTGCCGACCAATACCACCGGCTGTTGCCCAGCGTTTGCGCCGCGATATTCGAGTGTGATCAGTTTCGGTGGCTGCCGGCTGCCATCGGCAACCGACAAAAGGGAACCCATGCCGAGTTTTTCCATGTCGCGGCGTTCCAGTACGCTGACCTTCAACTTGTGACTCTTGCCAAGCAATCTGGCTTGCTCGGCAAGATAGGCTGGCGTGCAGATATTGGGGGGGAGATTGCCAAGCTCTCTCGCCAGGTTGACGCCTTCGCCGATCGCGGCGCCGCGTGCGAGCGCAGCGCCAATCGTCGCGTCGTTCCTGCCGATCAGGCCAAATACCACTCGCTTGAGCGGACTGGCGTTTTCTTTTTTTCGGGTTTTCAGGCGGTCGAATCGGTAGCCGACTTCGAGTGCCGCCGTGGCCGTCTGCATGGCGGACCAGTGCAAATTGCGGGATTTGACCACCACGTCGGCAACATACAAGGCGACTTCAGACAGATTTGCCTTGTTTGCCGCGCGCAGTGCGGCGCGTATCGCGTCGCGATACTCCTTTGCGCCCACCTCAGACGGATTGCCAAATCCGACCAGCAGCACGCGCGCACTTGCCACACCGGCCAGATCGTAGAGCATGAGCGTGGAACCGGGTTTGGCGTCGAAGTCGCCCTGGCTAAGCAAACGCCGGAGTTTTCCGTGCGAGGCGCGATCAATGGCGCTGGCGGCCGCCGAAAGTTTGTTGGCGCCGAATACCGCTATGGCCACGCAATCGGTCCTGAGTTTGTCCGGGCTCACGGCTTTTGTGCTAAATTCCACGCCAACTCCTCCAATGATGTTTTTCATTCAATTACTTAGCATTATCCCTGCCGCGTCGTCAGAAAGTCAAAGCCAGACATGATTTTCCGACGCACGCTGTTACGGGAATTCGCGGCCGCCGGCATCGGTACCTTTGTGGTGTTGCTGGCGATCACCGTGACCACGCAGTTGATCCGTTTTCTCGGTTATGCCGCGCGCGGCAACATTTCTTCGGACGCCGTGCTGACATTTCTGGGACTTGCCAGCCTGCGCTACCTGCCGATTTTGTTGTCCCTGACATTGTTTGTGTCGATCCTGATGACACTGACCCGCTGTTTTCGCGATTCCGAAATGGTCGTCTGGTTTACCTCCGGCCAGGGCCTGCAGGCCTGGATCCGTCCAGTCTTGATTTACGCCACGCCGCTGGTACTGGTGATTGCGTCGCTGAGTTTGCTGCTGTCGCCCTGGGCGATGGGCAAAATGGAGGAATATCGTCGCCAACTGGAGAGCCGCGACGACGTGGCGGCGATTTCACCGGGCGTGTTCAAGGAATCGCGCAGCGACGAGCGCGTGTATTTTGTCGATAAGCTGGCCGTCAATCTGTCCACCGTGTCCAACATTTTCATCCACTCGAAAGAGCATGGCGAAATCGCAACCACCGTGGCGCGCCGCGGTTACCAGGAAACCGCGGCAAACGGGGACCGGTATCTCGTCCTGGAAAACGGCCGGCGTTACATCGGCCCGCCGGGATCCGCGGAATATCGGATCATTGAATTCGAAAAATATTCCCTGCGCATCGAGTCGGCCGAGGTCAAGAAAGTCCTGTCGTCCAACAAGTCTCGTTCGACGCGCGAGTTGATTTCGGACAAGTCATCGACGGCGCGTGCCGAACTGGTCTGGCGCGCGGGCCTTCCATTGAGCGCGCTCGTCTTGTGTCTGATTGCGATTCCACTGAGTTACGTGAATCCGCGCACCGGCCGTTCGATGAACCTGATGCTTGCCGGACTCCTGTACATGATGTACAGCAATATGCTGTCGATATTCGAAGCCTGGATAGCGCAGCAGAAGATTTCCGCCATGTTTGGCCTGTGGTCCGTGCACCTCGGAATGTTGACGCTGGCCGCAATCTTGTTTTATTGGCGAATGGCTGTGAATCCCCTGCGACGCTTCCGGCGATGAAAACAATCCGGCGTTATGTGGCAGCGCGCATTTTCTCCAGCACGGCCCTGGTGTTTGCGGCCTTGCTTCTATTGTTCGGGTTCTTCGATTTCATTCAGGAGATGGGAGATCTCGGAAGGGGAAACTACCGGCTCACTCTCGCCGCGGGCTACGTGATATTGAGCCTGCCCGGGCGAGCCTATGAAATTCTTCCGGTCGCGGCCTTGATCGGCACCTTGTTTGCGTTCGCGCAACTGGTGGCCCATTCCGAATACACAGTCATGCGGGTCTCCGGCGTGTCGATCCGCAGCATGGCGATTTCTCTCGTGCAGATTGGCGCAGTGCTCTCGTTGGCGACTTTCCTCATCGGCGAATTTGTTGCGCCGGCCAGCGAGCAGGCGGCGCAAAAACTTCGCCTCAAGGCCACCACCAGCAACGTCATTGCCCAGACCTTTCGGTCTGGTTTGTGGGTGAAGGATGACACCAGCTTCATCAACATCGAACGCATCATGCCGGAGACGGTGATCCACGACGTAAAAATCTACGAATTCGATGCCGACTATCGACTGCGGGCCATCAGCCGGGCCAAGTCGGGAGAGTTCCAGCGCGAAAACCTCTGGCGACTGAAAGACGTGGTGCGGACGCGGTTCGAGGAAAGCCGCACCAGCATCAGCCACACGCCCGAGGCCTTTTGGCGCTCCGTGCTGAATCCTTCGATCCTGAACGTGTTGATGGTGGTGCCCGAACAAATGTCCCTGTCGGAGCTGTACGGTTATATCGAGCATCTGAACGAGAATCGGCAGGATACAAGCCGTTACGAAATCGTGCTGTGGTCCAAAATCATCTATCCGTTTGCAGTGTTGGTGATGATGGTCCTGGCCCTGCCTTTTGCGTATTTTCAGGCCAGGGAGGGCGGGGTGAGCGGAAAGATTTTTACCGGCATCATGCTGGGACTGGGATTTCACCTTGCGAACCGGCTGTTCGGCCATCTGGGTTTGCTCAATGCCTGGCCGCCGCTATTTAGCGCGATATTCCCGACGCTGGCCTTCCTGGGGGCAGCAGCGTGGATGATGTGGCGGGTGGAAAGGCGGTAAAAAAGCGGCAAATGGTGATCGATGAACGGTAATCGGTGATCAGGGCCAATCGCCGGAAATGGATTTTCCGATCACTGCTTACCGTTCACTGTTCACCCACCGAACGATCCGGGTTCCGGCGAGCCTGTCGTGCAGGAACTGCCGGTCCGCATCGAACAATGTCCAGAGCAGGCCGAGCCCGGTCAATGTGGAAGGCACCGCCCATGCAAAACGGGTAAGGGCCCGCCCGACGCGCAAGGGATGACCGTCACCGGTCACCAGTTTCAGCCGCCAGGCTTTCATGGCCAGCGTCTGCCCTCCACGGACCCAGCAATAGCAAAAATACAACGCGCTGATGAGCAGCAGATAGAGTTGAAAGACAGCGTGGAGCAAGCCGACCTGGGCATCGCGCGCGACGGCCAGGAACAAATAAGAAGCGATAAACAGGATCGCCGCCAGCAGAAAAATTTCGTAAATCAGGCTGGCCAGGCGGGGAAGCAGGCGGGCAGGGTCGTGCCTGGTCATCGTTTCGACGTGGGCCGTGGCGCGAGGGACAAACCCGCTATGGATTGCCCGGATTGCGGCCTTCGCGCAGTTTTTGCCGTTGTTCCTCAGGCAATTGTTGATATGACTCCCAATGCCGGATCAATTCCTGACGTTGCTCGGGCGGCAATCGCCGATACCGCTCCTGCGCCTGCATCCGCTGCTCCGGGTTGAGCTCGGCCCATTCGCGAATGCGTTGCCGGACTCTTTGCTGTTTTTGGGGCGTCATGGAGGAATACCGCTCTGCCAGTCGCGACCACTGTTGCTGGCTTTCCGGCGCCAGCGTGTCCCATTGTGTTTCCAGGGGGCTCAGTACGGACCGGGCCGCGGGACCCAGGTCCG
>JBJXFN010000162.1:0-30623 GCA_046155535.1 Burkholderiales bacterium | reverse complement strand
GGGACAGGTAATGCGCCGCCCCGATTTGCGGTCGGTTTCGTCGTGATCGCAGTCGATGCTGGCGCCGGCGCGGTAATCCTCGCAGATCGCGCGAATCGTTTCGGGATCCTGGAAACACGAGAGGTAGTCCGCAATGGCTTCGGGCGCGAAGATTTCGCCCTGGCCGCGCGCGGTGTGCCAGCGCCAGAACCATTCCGGGTCTGCGCCGATCAGGCGCTCCGGCAGCGGCGCAGGTTGTGCAAGAAAAAACCAGTGGTAATACCCCATGCCGAATTCGCGTCCTCCGTGCGCGAAGGATTCCGCCGTGGGAATCACATCGAGTACCGCAAGTCTGGTGACCACCTCCGGTGCATCCAGAGCCATGCGATAGCCAACGCGTCCGCCGCGATCGTGGCCCGCCACCATGAAACGCGAATGGCCGAGTGTTTTCATGACAGCGATCTGGTCGCGGGCCATCGACCGTTTGGAGTAATGGACATGGTCGGCGGTGGACGGCGGCTTGCTGCTGCGTCCGTAACCGGTCAGATCGGTGGCGACCACGGTGAATCGTTGCGCCAATGTCCCGGCAATCGCATGCCACATGAGATGCGTCTGAGGATTGCCGTGCAGAAGAAGCAAGGGCGGGCCGTGGCCGCCGATGCGAGCGCGGATTTTCACCAAGCCCGTGTCGATTTCCGTCTGTTCGTATTCGTTGAATACCATGTCCCTGTACTGAATTTCTTATTGACCTTTCCTTATTTAATGCCACATGCTTTCCCTCATCCCAACCCTTCTCCCGGAGGGAGAAGGGCTTGTCTTCCCTCTCCCTTCGGGAGAGGGATCGAGGGTGAGGGTAACGGTTGGATTTGCGTGCCCTGTCATGTTTTCTGGAATGCTCAATAATTCGGCCTTTCGGGATGGGAATTCAGGGAAGCGGGACGGTAATCCGGTTTCTCCCGCCATCGCGACCACACGCTGGCATCGACGATTTCCCGAACGCCATTTCCAAACGGACGATCAAACGGATTCTTGAAAATTTTATAGATGCCGTACATGAATTCCTTGAAGGAATTGTTGACCTCGGCGAAACAATCTTTCTCGGCCACTGGCGCCTTGTTCCGGAATTTCAATCCGGCAGCTTCGGCCTTGTCCTGCATCCAGCGCAGCGGCGGATTGGGCAGGGTGTCAGCGGGACTCTTGGTGTACCCGCCGCCGACGTTGGCATGCGCACCCACGAACCAGCGTTGTTCCACCTCGATGTTTTCCGGCTTGATCTTCGTCCACACCGCCACCGCATAGTCCTTGCGTCGCTCGTCCGTGGCGATCGCGTGGTAGGCATGGTCTACAATTTTCGATAATTCGGTGTCGTGCCAGGTGTAATAGTCACGACTGAACGGGACATGCGAAATCGGAATGCCCAACGCACCAACGGTGTCCCAGACGCCCAGAAACCGAATCCGGATTTCATTCGAATGCGCAGCCCGGAATGCCTTCGCGTTATCGTCGTCGGGCGCGGTGTTCTTGTCGCGGTAGAGTTCGTAAGCTTCATCCACACGCGCCGCGCCGGCAGTGCGGAGCACGCCGCACTTGCGAATCATGCCGACCAGGCTGCGCGCGGTATAGGCGCCGCGGCTGAATCCCGACACGAACACCTGGTCGCCGGGCTGGTATTTTCCACACAACCACTGGTAACCCTGACGGATATTGCGCGACAGTCCGCGCCCGAACGCACCTCCCGTGAGGCGGTCGTACCAGTGGGTGCCGACACCGGTGTCGTAGAAACAGGGTTGATCGGCGTCCGCGCGCCCCGAGGAGACGATGGAATCGCGCAGCCGCACGACGTTGGTTTTATCCTGCGTGTTATTCCAGGTTCCGTCGAACAGAAGGATGATTTTTTTGGACATTGTTACCTCCACGCGGTTTTTCGAGACAGAACCGGCGAAAGGTGTCAGCCGCCTCGATCACGCGTTCTTTACTGCACCGCCCTGGGCAGCCACAACGCAATCTCCGGCCAAAGCAATACGGCAACCAGACAGATGATCTGGATGATCATGAAATTGCCCATTCCGCGATAGATCGTGCTCAGACTCCACTGCGGCATGACGTTCCTGAGGTAGTAGGCCGACATTGCCACAGGCGGACTGAGGAACGCGGTCTGCAGATTGATCGCGACCAGCGCGCCGAACCAGATCATCAATTCGTGCGGTTCCAATCCAAGATTGAGTTTCGCGACCACGGGCACAAAAATGGGCAGGAATACCAGAATGACCGCCGGCCATTCGAAGGGCCAGCCGAGCAAAAAGATCAGCCCCATGATCAGCAGCAACTTGCCCATGTCCGGCAGCGGTACCCCGGCAATCGAGTTGGCAATCAGATCGGTTGCGCCGAGTTGGGTGAATACCGCGCCGAAAACACTGGAAGATACCGCCAGGAATAGCACCATGCTGGAAGTGATCATGGTCGACATGGCGGCACTTTTCAGGGCCTTCCAGGTCAGCTTCCGGTAGGCCGCCGCCAGAAAGGTTGCACCGACGGCGCCGCAGGAGGCCGCCTCGGTCGGCGTGGCAAGTCCGGCGAGGATCGTGCCGAGGGTAAATCCGATCAGCAGAGTGAGAGGCACCACGCCGATCAGAAACTCGCGGACCAGTTCCATCTTGTCGGTCACGCGCTCCGACATCGGAACGGGCGGACCGAGTTCCGGTTTCAGGTGACTGCGGACCAGACAGTAAAGGATGTACATCGCGGCCAGCAGAAAGCCGGGGCCGAATGTCGAGGCATACAGCAGATTCACCGGCACGCCGATGGTCGGCCCCATGACCACCAGCATGACGCTGGGCGGAATCAGAATGCCCAGCGTGCCGCCAGCCGCAATGGCGCCCGCGGACAATTTGGGGTCGTAACCCGATCGCATCATCACCGGTCCGGCCATGATGCCCAATACCGTGACGGCAGCACCGACGATGCCGGTGGCCATCGCGAATATCGTGGCCGTCAGGATGACCGCGAGATAAAGCGAGCCGCGTAGCGGTGCCAGCAAGTTGCGCATGGCGAGGAACAATCGTTCCATCAGTCCCGCCTGCTCGGTCATGAACCCCATGAAAATAAACAAGGGAACGGCCGGCAGAATGTCGTCCTTCATCATGCCCCAGATCTGCAGGTAGGCCAGATTGAAGGTCAGTTCGGCGCCGAGGCTGATGCCACCGAAGGCGAGCGCGATAAACAGCAGCGTGAACGCGATCGGGAAACCCACGAAGATGATGCTGATCATGGCGACCAGCATCAAAAGACCGGTAATTTCCTGTCCGCTCACAAATTGGCCCGGTCAGACTTCGATTTTATCGTGGTGCACGAGAAGTTTGCCTTTTCGCGCCGCCCACAGGCTTTTGAGAACTTCCGATATGCCTTGCAGGAACAGCAGTCCTGCCGCGAGCGGTACCACGGCGCGCAATGGCCACAGAATCGGTTGCCACGGGGTCAGCGTGGAGCGCTCGCCGATCGACCAGGCGTAGATCAGGTCGTCCATGGACAGATAAAACAGCACTGCCATGGAAGGTAAAAACAGGACAATGTAGGCGATGCTGTCGATCAGGCCCTTGGTCCGATCGGAGAACTTTTCCCAGAACATGTCGGTGCGCACATGCGCGCCCTTTTGCAGCGCGTAGGCGGCGCCGAGCATGAACATTGCGCCGTATGACATCACCGTGGTTTCCATGGCCCAATCGGTCGGACGGCCAAGCACGTACCGCATGAATACTTCAATGGTGTTGGCCAGCACCAGCGGCAGCATCAGCAGAGCAACCGCACCGGCAATCCAGAGGTTGAACTTGTCCAGCACGCGAATGGCGCGCAGATAGCCAGAGGATGGCTGGCTCGCCGGACTCTTCGTATCAAAGGACGCCATCAAGCGCTCTACGCGACGGAGCTATTTATTTCTTTACCGGCCAGTAATGGTCGGCGCCCATGTTGTAGGGGGCATACACATCGCGCCTTGCCGGTACCACCCTGGAGGCAAAATCCCGCTGCGAGTCGTAGACTTTCTTGAAGAAAGGGTTCTTCGCTACTTCCTCTTTGGCGATCTGATCCCAGCTCTCCAGAATTTTTGGAATGATGTCCGGCGGCGTCCGCATTACCTTAACACCGTGTTTTTCCCTGAGCTCCACCAGTGCGTCGGCATTGAGCCGGTTCATCACCAGTTGCGAGCGCAAGGTGGCGTCGATAGCAGCCGACTTGATGATTTCCCGAAAATCTTCGGGCAGCTTCTTCCACACATCGCCATTGATCATGAGTTCCGCCGCAGGGGCTGACTCATGGATCGAGGGCATGTAAACGTATTTCCAGACGGTGTGGAAGCCAATTCTCATATCCTCGGCCGGGCCAACGAATTCCGCGCAATCGATCACGCCGCGCTGGCCGGCAGGCACGATTTCGCCGCCGGGCATGTTCACGGTATTCATTCCCGATTTGGCGAAAACTTCCGCGGTAATGCCGGTTTCGCGGCACTTGCGGCCTTTGAGGTCTTCCCAGTTCTTGACCGGTTTCTTGAACCAGCCAAGAATCTGTGAACCGCCGGAAGTCATGGGCATTACTATGACGTTGCGCTGAAGTTCTTTTTGATAAAACTCCTGATACAGCGCCAGCCCGCCGCCTTCGTGAATCCAGCCCAGATAATCAAGCAAGTCGAAGCCGAACGGTCCGCCGGGCGCCGGGCCGAACAATGTCGCCGCGCGGTTTTTCCCCAGCCAGTAGGCGGCTGCGGTTTGCCCGCCGTCCAGCACGCCTTTGTGTATCGCGTCGAGCGATTCGAAAGGCGGCACCACGGCACCGGGTGGCAGCATCTCGATCTGCAGCCGGCCGCCGCTCATCGCTTTGACGCGCTCGATAAAGTACTTGGCGTTGTCGAAGAACATGGTCGAGGCCGGAAACACCGACTGAAAGCGCAATTTTGTCGTCGATTGCGCGGAAGCGGTTGTCGAAGCAACCACCAATGTGACAGCAACCGCAAGAATACGTGTGAATTTCATAATTTCCTCCCTCAAGCAATTATTCTGAATTCTGTCGGATCACATCGCACAGCCGACTCCTGAAATTCCACGGAAACAGGATAACCTCTTTTCCGACTCGGCCGCACGATTCTGTACCTGAGCGGCTGAAAGTCGGCGCCGCTGGACCCCCCCGTGTGTCGCTTCCGATTCGCGGGGCGGGTACCGGCCTCATGCGCTCATTTCTTCTCCGGCCAGTAGTAGTCTGCTCCCAACTCATAGGGCGCATAAACACTGCGCCGGGCCGGCACCACTTTGGAGGCAAAGTCCCGCTGTGAGTCGTAGACTTTCTTAAAGAACGGACTTTTTGCCACTTCCTCCTTGGCGATCTGATCCCAGATTTCGAGTGTCTTGGCCAAAATGTCCGGTGGCGTGCGCTCGATCTTGACATCGTGTTTTTCCCGCAATTCCACCAGCGCTTCGGCATTGAGTTTGTTGGACAGCAATTGCGAGTGCACCGTGGCGTGCACGGCCGCGGTCTTGATGATTTCGCGCTGATCCTCGGGGATCTTTTTCCAGACGTCGGCGCCGATGATCAACTCTAGCACGGTGGCGGGTTCGTGAACTGAGGGCATGTAGGCGTACTTCCAGACCGTGTGCAGGCCGATCTTCATGTCCTCCGCCGGCCCGACCCACTCCGCGCATTCGACAACACCGCGCTGACCCGATGGCACGATCTCGCCGCCCGGCATGTTCACCGTATTCATGCCGGATTTACTGAATATCTCGGCGGTGATGCTGGTCTCCCGGCATTTGCGCCCTTTCAGGTCTTCCCAGCTTTTCACCGGCCTTTTGAACCATCCGAGTATCTGATTGCTCACCGAGGTCATCGGAATGACGATCACGTTGCGCTGCAATTCCTTTTGATAGAAGTCCTGATACAACTCCAGCCCACCGCCTTCGTGAAGCCATCCCAGGTAGTCGAGCATGTCGAAGCCGAACGGTCCGCCTGGCGTCGGGCCGAAGAGTACGGCAGCTCGATTCTTGCCTAACCAGTAGCCTGCTGCCGTGTGCCCGCCGTCAAGCACACCTTTGTGTACCGCATCGAGCACTTCGAACGGTGGCACGACAGCACCGGGTGGCAGTATGTCGATCAGCAGCCGCCCGCCGCTCAGTGCCTTCACGCGATCGGCAAAATATTTTGAGTTTTCGAATATGTAACCCGATGGCGGAAATACCGACTGAAACCGCAGCTTGGTGACCGACTGCCCAGACACCACCGTCGGTGCCAGTGCAAAAATGCAGGCAACTGCCAACATTCTTGTGAATTTCATGAGAATTACCTCTTTCATGTTTTTCCTTCGCGTCCTCCGCGAACTCTACGGTGAGAGATTTATTAGTGCTTTTTTTCGTATTCCAGCTACGAGGGCAGGATTACGCCCTTGCCGGAAGTTTGCTTGTCGAAAAGCTGATAGGCTTCCTCGGCCTGTTCCAGTTTCCAGCGGTGGGTGAACAATTTGTCGAGGTCGATTTCCCGATCGGCGACATAACGCGCGCAATCGGCCTGTCCCACCGTCGAGAATGTCCACGAGCCGATGATCGTGACCTGCCGGCGCAGAATGTCATTGCTGACATCCAGCGTGACCGAATCGCCTTCGCCCACGAAACAAGCCTTGCCCCAGGTGCGCACGCATTTGACAGCCTGGGCGCGCGCCTGCGGAGAGGATGATGCATCGAGCGAGGCGTGGGCTCCCCGGCCATGTGTGACATCCTTGATCGCCTGCACGACATTTTCAACCTTGGCCGGGTTGATCAGAATGTCGGCGCCGAATTCCTTCGCGCGCGCAAGGCGCTCCTCGCTGGTGTCGAGCGCGATGACGCGCGCGCCCAGTTCCGAAGCCAGCAGGGTGGCAGACAGGCCCACCGGGCCCTGGCCGAAGACGGCAATGGTCTGATCGCCGAGCAGGTCCAGCCGGTGCAACGCACCCCAGGCGGTACCCGTTCCGCAGGAGATTGCAGCACCCGCTTCGAAAGACAATTCATCGGGCAGAGGCACCAGGGTGCGCGCCGGACATTTCATGTAGCGGGCATGTGCCCCGTGGCCGGTGGCGCCATAGACTTCCTTGACGCCTTCGACGCAAAGCTGCATCCAGCCGGTGTTGCAGTGTTCACACACGCCGCAGCCGCGGTAGTGATGCTGCATCACGCGCATGCCGACTTTGGCCTGATTTTCCGGCACGCCGGGGCCTACTGCCGCCACTACACCGCAGGGTTCGTGACCCGCGACCAGCGGTCCGCTGATCTTGCCCAGTCCGAGCGAAGATGCTCCGCCCACCGCGCGGTAGAACTTCAGGTCGCTGCCACACATGCCGGACGCCTTGATTTCCAGCACCACTTCGCCGGGGCCCGGCGTCGGATCGGGGAAGTTCAGGATTTCCAGCTTGCGATTACCGGGGAATACCACGCCTTTCATGTTCATGCTCCTATTCTTGGAAATTCAATTGGAACCACGGAGGTCACGGAGAGCACGGAGGAAAACCATCGAGCGAGACGAAATATATGTGGCCAAGGCTCCAAGATTCGTCAGCGTGCCAAATTTAGCCAAAATGATCACATCCGAGCGCGCGCCAGGTACACACCGTCATCTCATTTCTTTGCTCTTGTTTTTCCTCCGTGTTCTCCGTGCCCTCCGTGTTTCATCCGTTTTTCAGCGCAGCACGAACGGATTGCCGGTTGCGGCGCCGGTATTGATCCACACACTCTTGACCTGCAGGTACTCGCGGATGCCTTCCTGACCGCTTTCGCGCCCCAGACCGGAATCCTTGTAACCGCCGAACGGCGAAAGGTAACTCACCGCGCGATAGGTGTTCACCCACACCGTGCCGGCCTGGATGCGCTCGGACATGCGGATGGCGCGGCCGATATCGCTGGTCCACACGCCGGCGCCGAGGCCGAAGCGGATGTCGTTGGCGATCTTCACTGCCTCTTCCTCGTCCTTGAACTTGATCACCGAGAGCACCGGTCCGAACACTTCTTCCTGGGCGATGCGCATGTTGTTTGTGACCCCGGTAAACACCGTGGGCTCGACAAACCAGCCGTCGCCGCACTCGGGCCGCGTAGCCGGCCCACCGCCCATGGCGAGCTTGGCGCCATCCTTCTTCGCCACGTCGATGTAGCTCAGCACCTTTTCATATTGCGGGCGCGTGGTGATGGGGCCGACCTGGGTTTCGGTGCTCATCGGATCGCCCATGCGAGCGGTCTTCGCCAGCGCAAGCAGTTTTTCCATGAATGCATCGTGGATGCCTTCCTGCAGCAACAGCCGCGAGCCGGCAATGCAGGTCTGTCCGGTGGCCGCGAAGATCCCGGACACTGCACCGTTTACCGCATCTTCGAGTTTTGCGTCGGCGAACACGATGTTCGGCGATTTTCCGCCCAGTTCCAGCGTGACGCGCTTGAAGCTCTTGGCCGCGATTTCGTTGATCGCGCGTCCGGTGCCGTCGGATCCGGTAAACGCGATCTTGCGCACCAGCGGATGTGAGGTCAGGCTGCTCACGTCCTTGCCGAACCCGGTGACGACGTTCACGACGCCAGGCGGGAATCCCGCCTCCTCGACCAGCTTGACGAACTCGAGCGTCGAAGCCGAAGTGAACTCCGAGGGCTTGATCACCACCGTATTGCCCGCGGCCAGGGCGGGCGCGAGTTTCCAGGCCAACAGCAGCAGGGGGGAATTCCAGGCGGTGATCGCCGCGACCACGCCGAGCGGCTCATAGCGGGTAAAGTTGAAGTAACCTTTTTTGTCCAGCGGAATGACCGCGCCCTGGATTTTGTCCGCGAGGCCGCCGAAGTAGTAGTACCACTGCGGAACATAGTTCACCTGGCCCAGCATTTCCGAAATCAGTTTGCCGTTGTCGCGCACTTCCGTTTCGGCGAGTTTTTTGGCGTCCCGCGCGATCAACTCTCCCAGCTTGTGCACCAGCAATCCCCGCTGGCTGGCAGTGAGCTGCGGCCACGGCCCGGTAGTGAAGGCGCGATGCGCCGCCTGCACCGCGCGATCGACATCCTGCGCGTCGCCCTGTGCCACCTGTGCCCACACTTTTCCGGTAAACGGGTTGTAACTGTCGAACCACTTGCCGGAGGCGGCATCGACATATTTGCCGTCGATGTACATCTGGTACTTCTGCATGACTTTCTCCTTGGATCAGGGGCTACTTGCGTACGCCCATTTTTCTTTCCTTGGCGCGCACCAGAGCGCTCACTACGATGTTGAAGGGGGTGGGGACATGCAGCGGGCGTCCGACCACCGGAATGGCGCCGTTGATGGCGTCGATTTCGGACATGCGGCCTGCCATGTGATCCAGCAGCATCGAAGGACGCGCGCCGGGAATCTTGCTGCCGAAATTGCGCACGTAGGCCACCGGTTCCTCGATCTCCAGACGCACACCCTTTGCCTGCGCGACTGCGTAGGCCTCGGAGGCACAGCCCGAGGCAACCTCCCAGGCGTCGGGATCCTGCATCACTTCGCCGACTGTGCGTTCGGTGATCGAACAAGTGCCGGAGAAGCAGACGTTGCAGATCAGTTTTTCCCAGACCAGTTGGTCGATGTCGTCGAAGCACTTGACCTTGAATCCACCGGAGCGCCAGACCTCCGCGATTTTTTCCAGGCGGGCGGAGGCCGGACCGGAAAATTCCCCCAGGCGCACTTGCTCCCAGCCATTGTGGTGCGCATGACCGGGGCCTTTCATGGAAGCACCGAAGCCACCGACCACGCCGACCATGACGCGCTCACGACCCAGGATACGCGCCGTGGTATCCGGGCCGCCGAGGCCGTTCTGGATGGACAGCACCGAGGTGTTCGGGCCGATCAGCGGTGTAGCGGATTTTGCGGCCTGCTCGACATGCATGGCCTTGGTGGCAACGATCACCAGATCGCAAGGTCCGGCATCCGCCGGGTTGGCGGTGGCGTTGACTTTTACAGTGTGGTCGCCCGAGGCGCCTTCCAGGCGCAGGCCACGGGCGCGCATGGCGTCCACATGTTCACGCCAGGAATCGATCGCCCAGATTTCGTGGCCTGCGTTGCCGAGCAAAGCCGCGTACACGCTGCCCATGGCGCCACAGCCGAGAACCGCGATCTTCAAGATTTCTCCCCCTCAATTCGGTCTGGATGTCGCCGTCCTCGTCCTTTTGGGACGGGCGGCGTTTGTTTTTCGTCACGGGCTGCCGTCCTTGCGGGGCCGCAACGAGGTGGCGAAGTATAGCCTGACGGCGCGGGGATAAACCAGAATGAACCCGGATCGGCAATGACGAGGCCGGTCCGGCCAGGGTGAAAGTCGTGCCGTATAGCGCACTCGGAATTCGACGATTCGTGGCAGAAAGGGATGACCTTTGTATTCCTTAGGCTTCGGTCATAATGCCAATCGTGCGAATTGGCGTTTCCGACTCTTCAAGAATCAGCCGACCTTCCTGCTGCGAAACTCGTGAAACGCAATAAAATCATAACTGAAATCAAACATGGGAAGGCCCCTCTGTGCCGACTTTGCAGTCCGGAGCGGGCCCATTTGGAAAGGCCTCGTCTGCCATGCTTACAGCTTTAGTCGTCATTTTCGTTCTTGCCTACGCTGCGATCGCTCTCGAGCATCCGCTCAAGGTCAATAAGTCTGCTTCGGCATTGGTTGGCGCCGGCCTGCTCTGGACGGTGTATGCCCTGTTCGCACAGGGCGATCACGTGACGCACGATTTGTCGGAGACGCTGGTCGGCACAGCGCAAATAATCTTCTTTTTGATGGGCGCGATGACGATTGTTGAAGTGATCGACGCGCACAATGGATTTGAAGTCATCACTTCCAGGATAAGAACCACCCGCCTTCCGTTGTTGCTATGGCTCATTGGTTTGGTGACATTCTTCCTGAGCGCCGTCCTCGACAATCTGACGACGACGATCGTGATGGTGTCCCTGCTCAGAAAATTGCTGGCCAGGCGGGCTGACCGCCTGTTTTTCGCCGGGATGATCATCATTGCCGCCAACGCGGGAGGTGCGTGGTCGCCCATCGGAGATGTCACCACCACCATGCTGTGGATCGGCGGTCAGATCACCACGGTCAAAATCATCGAATCTGTGTTTCTCGCATCACTGGTCAATTTGCTTATCCCGCTGATCGTGACAAGTTATGCACTCAGGGGTGCTCGCGTGGAGTCACCCCAACTGGACAGCGCCCGCGACAATCTTCCGCAGACCACCAGCTTCGAGCGCAACACGATGTTTTTCCTGGGACTGGGCGTGCTGATCGCGGTGCCAGTGTTTAAGACCGCGACGCATCTGCCTCCCTTCATGGGCGTGTTGTTTGGACTGGGATTGCTGTGGCTGATAGGCGATCTGATCCATCGAGGCAAGGACGATGAAGACAAACAGCGCTTCACTCTTGCACACGCTTTGACCCGCATTGACATGAGTTCCATTGTATTTTTCATCGGTATTCTGCTGGCGGTGGCGACGCTGGAACATACCCACATATTGAGCGCACTCGCCGGCTGGCTGGACACCACCGTCGGGCGCCTGGACATCATTGTCATGCTGATCGGGGTTGCCAGTGCCATCGTGGACAACGTCCCGTTGGTCGCCGCTTCAATGGGAATGTACAGCCTGGAGCAATACCCACAAGACCACTTTTTGTGGGAATTCCTGGCCTATTGCGCAGGAACCGGCGGGTCGATGCTGATCATCGGCTCAGCCGCTGGTGTGGCCGCGATGGGGTTGGAGAAAATAGAATTCTTCTGGTACGTGAAAAAGATCAGCTTTCTGGCATTGCTCGGTTACGTCGCCGGCGCACTCACGTACATCGCGCAATACAATCTGATGCACTGAAGCCATTCACGAAGCCAGGGCCGGAGAATATCTACAAAGCCTTTCCCGGGTCGATCAACGTGCGCCACATATGTGCCGTCGGGCTGGAATCGTTGCCGAGGCCTTCCTTGGGCTGGCGGAAGTGACGGCCGATGATGTCCACGAACGGCTCGATCGACCACTTCGGGTTTTTTTCGAAACTGTAATCGTCATACAGCGTGATCATGCGTGAAGTCATGTACCACTTGTGATTTCGCGCCTCTTCGGCCGCTGCCGCGATGTATTCCGGCGGTTGATAATCCGTGCCGAACATCGTGACGTACATCTTCGGATATTCGTACCCGACGGAAGTGTCCGGGTAAAAACGCAGCGCCTGGTGATACCGGATCGCCCAGGACACCTTTTCCGACACATAGGGCTCGACCAGTTGCGCGCCCCACCAGCCATGGTCTGGCCGTACCAGCGCAAGACCCACGTCGTGCAGCAGGCAGGCGAGAATCGTCTCCTCGTCCATGCCGGCCTTCATCGCGTTGCTTGCGCATTGCGTGCAGTGCTGGGCGGCGGCCACCGGCAGTCCGAACTTCGGCGTGTTGAGGCGCAGATTGAAGATGTCCATCAGGGTGGGGCGGGCCGGCATCGCCTCGGGCGGCGCGGCGCGCGAGAACGCGGTGCCGATCGCCTGCAGGATTTGTTGCCTGTCATCGTTCATCGCAAACCCTCACTGTCGGAATGGGGGTTCGAAATCGACCGGTGCAGATCAGTATAAACCGCCAGGTTGCGCGTCAAGCGCCGCCACGCATTCAGGTGCGCAGCCGTTCAAGCGCCGCGCGAAGCTCGGCGCCGAGTGTCGCAGGGCGCCGTGAAGCCCGTTCCACGTACACGTGGACAAAATGCCCCTGCGCCGCCGCGGTCGTTTCGTCATTCCGGAACAGCCCGATTTCGTAACGCACGCTGGAGTTGCCAAGGTGGGCGACCCGCAGACCGGCGTTTACGTGGTCCGGGAAGGTGATCGGCGCGAAGTACCGGCACTGGGTTTCCACGACCAGGCCGATGACCGGACTCGTTTCGATCACCAGCGCGCCGCGCTCGACCAGATACTGGTTCACCACGGTGTCGAAATAGCTGTAGTAGATGACGTTGTTGACGTGGCCGTAGACGTCGTTGTCCATCCAGCGCGTGGGAATACGCTGAAAGTGGCAATAGCTCTCCCGGTTATCGGGGGCGGGTTTGGCATTCATTTCGTCGTCTTCTTGAATCCCGGCAACGTGGCGGTGCCGGCGAAGTTTGCGCGGCTGCCGAGCGCTTCTTCGATGCGCAGGGCCTCGTTCCACTTCGCCATCCGTTCCGAGCGGGAAAACGAGCCGACCTTGAGCTGTCCGGCATTCCAACCGACCGCAAGGTGCACGATGGTGACGTCTTCGGTTTCGCCGCTGCGTGCTGAGACGATAGTGCCCCAACCGGCTTTTTTCCCCGCCTCCAGCGCCGCGAATGTTTCGCTGACGGTGCCTGCCTGATTCGGCTTGATCAGAACCGCGTTGCAGGCGCCCCGGGCCGCGGCATCCCTGACGCGTGAAGCGCGTGTCACCAGATAATCATCGCCGATGATCTGCACCCGCCGGCCGGCGGCGAGGGTGAAGCGGCGCAGACCTTCTTCGTCGTCTTCGGCGAGCGGATCCTCGATGGAAACGATCGGGTATCGATCGAGCCAGCCGAGGAGCATTTCGCACATGCCGTCGCGGTCGAGTTCCTTGCCGTCAAGTCCCAGCGTGTAGCGGCCTTCGCGGCCGAATTCCGACGCGGCGATGTCGAGCGAGATGCCGATGTCTTCCAGAGGGCGCAGGCCGGCGCGTTCAATTGCACGCACCAGCATCGTGAGCGCTTCTTCGTTCGAATCGAAGGCCGGCCAGTAACCGCCTTCGTCCGCCACGCCCTGAAGGCGTCCCGCGTCCCGCATGAGTTCGCCCGCCGCCCGGTACACCCGCGCGGTCTGGTCGAGCGCCTGCGCAAAACTCGTCGCGCTCGTGGCCATCACCATGAAATCCTGAATATCCACCCGGCGGCCGGCGTGTGCACCGCCGCCAAAGATCTGGATTTCCGGCAGCGGCAGGCTGATCGGGGCGCCGCGGGCGAGATGTGCGTACAGCGGCTCGCCCCGTGTAGCGGCCGCCGCATGAAGCACCGCCATCGAGGTGGCGACCAGGGCGTTGCCGCCGAGGCGCGCCTTGTTCGGGGTGCCGTCCAGCGCAATCAGTTCCGCGTCGATGCCGGACTGGTCCGTGCCGTCGCGGCCGCGCAGTCGAGCGGCGATCTCGTCATTGACGTTGGCGACCGCCTGGCGCACGTCCATGCCGCCGAGAAACTCATCGCCGTCGCGCAGATCCACCGCCTCGTGTGATCCGCGCGAAGCGCCGGCCGGTGCGATCGCGCGTCCGCGCGCGCCGCCGGCTAGATGCACATCGACTTCGACGGTCGGGCGCCCGCGCGAGTCCCAGACGCGGCGCCCATGAATGCGAACGATTGAGGTGTCGGTCATTTTTTTGTCTGTGTTTGTCGGTTGCGTTGATTTTATCGATTGGCCCAGGCCTGACGGACCAAATCGAGGCGATCGACCGGCTTGGCGAGCAGGGCGCGCGCGACGCGCCGGACGGCATTTCGGTCTGCGTCGGTCGTGAGGTATTCGACCGGCGAACGGCCGTCGACCCGCCCGAGCAGCAGGCCCGGCAGCAGGTGAGCCGCCCGTGTTTCGATGTCGCGCACGGCCTCCCAGCCGACCTGCTCCAGATATGCCGAGGCGACCGCATCGAAACAGTCGAGATACGCCGCCTGCCAGTGCGGGCGCCACGCGCATTTAAGGAGGAGGTGGTTCAGGCAGAAGGCCAGGTCGAAGGCCGGGTCGCCATACCAGGCGCATTCGGCATCCAGGAATACCGGGCCGCGCGGGCCAGCGAGTATGTTCTTCGGGCTCACATCGCCGTGCACCAGGGCTTTCTTGGAAGCACCGGTGATGCGCACCAGACTTTGCAGCCGGTTTGCACAGTCGGGATGTTTTGCTGCCGTGGCCGACAGATAAGGCTCAAGCCGGATCGGGAAAAAAATATGGTCCGTGGCGAACATTGCCGCGATCCTGGCATCGCCAGCCGTGGCCCGGTGAATGGCACCCATTCGCCGGCCGACCTCTACTGCGGTGGCCAGGGAAATGTTGCCGTCCCGGAGTTGTTCCTTCCAGACCGGGTGCTCGGCAGGATCGAGGAACTGCATGGCGAACATGCCGGCCTCACTGTCTTCGCCCAGCACCTTTGGGACCGCTTCCGGGAGAAACGATGCAACGGTTTGCAGCCAGTGCAGTTCGAATCGGCTGCGTTCCACCGGGGCTTGCCAGTCCGCCGTGACCTTTAATTTGGGTAGTGCCTGCTTGACGCAGAGTTCGCCACCCGGAAGTGCCACCCGCACAATGTCCGAGGAGACACCGCCGGTCAACGCAATCACTTCCGGCGTATCGCCGGATTGCATCAGACCCATTCGCGCCAGGGCGGCGTACAACAATTCCTTCTGCATTTTGTGTGTTGAGTTTTTGCAGGAAGCCGGTGGGAGGATATCATGCGGGACACGGAAATTTTTTCAACAAATCCTCACGCAACGTGGCAGCCATACTCGCACTGGATCAGGGAACCACCAGTTCCCGCGCGCTTGTCTTTGATGAGGGCGGCCGCGTGCTTGGCCTGGCGCAACGGGAGTTCCGCCAGATTTTTCCGCATTCCGGCTGGGTCGAGCATGATCCGGAGGAAATCTGGACCAGCCAGCTCGCCACCGCGCGGCAGGCCATCGCCGGCGCCGGACTGACGGCCGGCGACATTGTCGCGCTCGGCATTGCCAATCAGCGCGAGACCACCGTCGTGTGGGATCGCGCAAGCGGTCAGCCGGTGGCCAATGCCATTGTCTGGCAGGATCGGCGCACGGCGGCGAGTTGCTCGCAGATGCGCGCACAAGGCCTGGAATCGCTGTTCACCGGCCGGACCGGATTACTGCTCGACCCCTATTTTTCCGGCACCAAATTGGCCTGGTTGCTGGACAACGTTCACGGACTGCGCGCCCGCGCCGAGCGCGGGGAAATCGCCTTCGGCACCATCGACACCTGGCTGATCTGGAATCTGACCGGCGGGCGTGTTCATGTGACCGATGCCACCAATGCCTCGCGTACCCTGATGTTCAACATTCACCACGGTGACTGGGATGACAAGCTGCTGAGTTTGTTGAGAGTGCCGCGGGCCGTTCTGCCCGGCATTGTGCCTTCCAGCGCAGTGCTGGGAGAAACGGAGGCGACGCTATTTGGGAGTGCGCTACCGATTGCCGGCGTGGCCGGTGACCAGCAGGCGGCGTTGTTCGGCCAGCAATGCACGGGGCCAGGCCTGGTCAAGAATACCTATGGCACCGGCTGTTTCATGCTGATGCATACCGGCAATCGGGCGGTGGCATCGCATCGCCGGTTGCTGAGCACCGTCGCCGCAAAAATCGGTGAACGGCTCGAGTACGCACTGGAAGGTTCGGTGTTTGTCGGCGGCGCGGCGGTGCAGTGGCTGCGCGACGGACTGGGCATCATCCGCTCTTCGGGCGAAGTGGAATCCCTGGCCGGTTCGGTGCGTGATACGGGAGACGTGTATTTTGTGCCCGCCTTTGCCGGACTGGGCGCGCCGTACTGGGACCCAAATGCCCGGGGCACGCTGGTCGGGCTTTCGCGCGGCAGCACCGCCGCGCACATTGCGCGCGCGACGCTCGAATCAATCGCACATCAAAGTGCGGATCTGCTCGATGCCATGCAAGGCGATGCCGGCACGCCAATGGCGGAAATGCGGGTGGACGGCGGCGCCTCCCGCAACAATTTGTTGATGCAAATCCAGGCCGATTTGTTGGGGGTCTCGGTGGTACGGCCCAAGGTGACCGAGACCACTGCGCTGGGGGCGGCTTATCTGGCCGGCCTGGCGGTGGGGGTCTGGAAAACGGCCGGGACCCTGGCGGAGCAATGGCAGCTCGACCGGCGTTTTGAGCCGCAACTGGGTGGTGAACAGCGCGCCCGGCAGCGCGCACGTTGGGCCGGGGCGGTCAAACGTGCCCGCGCCTGGATTGATTCCGAAGGGAATGTTTGAAGCTTCATGAATTATCATTGACAAAGGACTGATTTACTGAGTATTGTCGACTTCCTCTCGTTGTGTGCTTCCGTGGGCGTTTGGCCATGGCCAAAATTGCGATTTTTAATCAGAAAGGTGGCGTCGGAAAAACCACGACGACGCTGAACCTTGCCGCCGCCCTGGCGCGCCGCGATTACAACCCTCTTTCCATCGACATGGACCCGCAGGCGCATCTGTCCTACGTATGTGGCGGCACGGTGGGCAACGCGGACGATTCGATTTTCGGTTTTTACCAGACCACCAAACCGCTTACGCAGTTAATTCGCCCCACGACCGGTGGATGGCTGATCATTCCTGCGCACGTGGAACTGTCAAAGGTCGATACCCAGTTTGGCAAGGGCCCCAATATCCTGAACCGCCTGAACCACGGTATCGTGAAGGAAAATCTGAATACCGGCCGCCCGATCGTTATGGACTGCTGCCCGATGCTGGGGGTGCTGAGCCTGTCCGCCATTTTTGCGTCCGACCGGGTGTTGATTCCGGTGTCCACCGACTATCTTGCGATCCACAGCGTGTTCCAGGTCGAAAAAACCCTGTCAGCCCTGCAGCATGTTCTGAAAAAACGGGTGTTGCGGCGCTATGTCATGACCCGCTTCGATTCGCGCCGCAAGATGTCGCACGAAATCTACAAGGAACTCAAGAATCGCCTGGGAGACGATGTCTGCAACACCCGGATCACCGAGAATGTCAGCATCGCCGAAAGTCCCGCCTCGAAGAAAGACGTTTTCGCCCACGCACCGGACAGCCGCGGGGCCAAGGACTACGACGCGCTGCTGGACGAACTGATCGCGGGCGGATTCATCGAGCGCCGCGCAGCCGCGCAAGCTTCCAGTCAGTAAACGCCACTTCGGTCGGGTATTCGCAGGTGTGCCGCCAGGGGACCGGCGGTTATTTTTCGTCAGCCTGCCGGGAAATCAGCGAAATGATGTTCTCCAGATCGCTGCCGTCTTCGCGCGCGGCCGTCTGGATTTGTTTGCACTCGATGATTTCGCAGTGCAGATACATTTGACTGATCTTGCGCTCCGCATCGGCCCGGTCTTTCGCATGCACGACAAGATTGTCGACCGGCAACCCGCTGCGGGTGCGGATGCGAAATCCGAATTTCAACATGACTGAGGCGGGGAAGCTCATCTGCCGGCCATTCTATACCCGGGGTTCGGAGAAAAGACCAGAAATTCCCCGGAGTCGCCGGTTGCGTGCCAGGCCTGCGGCAGACGTGTGATGGAAGGAACTCACCTCGTGAATGTCCCTGGCACGCTCAAGGGCGCCAGTTGTTGCCGGTAGTGGGGGATTTTTTCGACGTAATGGGTGGCATTGCGCAAGACCCGGGCGACTTCTTCATCGGTGAGCGGCCGGATGACTTTCGCCGGCGCGCCCATCACCAGGGAGCGGTCCGGAATTTCCTTGCCTTCGGTGACCAGCGAATGGGCGCCAATCAGGCACTGCCTGCCGATGCGGGCGTGGTTGAGCACGGTGGCCTTGATGCCGATCAGCGAATCATCCCCGATGGTGCAGCCGTGCAGCATCACCTGGTGGCCGATGGTGACATTGCGCCCCAAAGAGAGCTTCACATTGTCGTCGGTATGCAAAACACTGCCATCCTGGACATTGGAGCCTTCGCCGATGGTGATGACATCGTTGTCGGCACGAATGACTGCGCCGAACCAGATGCTGGCGTTGTGTTCCAGCACCACCGAGCCGATCAGCGTGGCATTTTCCGCGATCCAGTAGCTGCCGCGGGTCACGAGTTTTCTCTCGCCTATCGAATAAATCATGGGTTTTTACCGGGTGGGACGAATGTGCAGCGGGCCATTATAGCCACACGTTTACCGGACGCCCGGTGTCGGGCGATAATGCCCTTCTCGATTTTCACAAGGGGTCAGGAATGTCAACTCTCAGTGCGGTCCGCGGCGCAGGGGAAACCGATATCGCAGGTTTGTTGGGCACCGGGGCAGAGAATCTGCTGGCGCATGTTTGCAAGGGTATTCCGAAAGACATGCTGAAACTGCCGGGGCCGGACTTTGTGGACCGGGTGTTCGCGGACACCGACCGCCCCGTGCCGGTCCTGCGCAGCCTCCAGCAACTGTTCAGTCACGGGCGACTGGCGGGCACCGGATACCTTTCGATTCTTCCGGTGGACCAGGGCATCGAACACTCAGCGGGTGCGTCGTTTGCCAAGAATCCGATTTATTTCGATCCGGAAAACATCGTCAAGTTGGCCGTCGAGGGGGGGTGCAACGCGGTCGCCTCCACGCTCGGTGTGCTCGGTGCCTGCTCGCGCAAGTACGCACACCGGATTCCCTTTCTTCTGAAATTCAATCACAACGAATTCCTTACCTACCCGAACAAGTTCGACCAGATCGCCTTTGCCAGCATCAGGCAGGGCCGCGACATGGGTGCCGTCGCGGTGGGTGCCACCATTTATTTCGGTTCCGCGGAATCCGCGCGGCAGATCGTGGAGGTGTCCAAGGCCTTCGAGATCGCGCACGAGATGGGCATGGCCACCGTTTTGTGGTGTTACCTGCGCAACAGCCAATTCAAGACGGACAAGGATTATCACTTGTCCGCGGATTTGACCGGGCAGGCCAATCATCTTGGCGTGACCATCCAGGCCGACATCATCAAACAGAAGTTGCCCGAAAATAACGGCGGATACAACGCGGTCAGTACCAAGGAAAACCCTTATGGGAAAACCGACAAGCGTGTCTATTCTGAACTGGCCACTGACCACCCGATCGATCTGACTCGTTATCAGGTCGCCAATTGTTACATGGGCAGGGCGGGACTGATCAACTCCGGCGGCGCGTCCGGCGAAAACGATCTGGCCGAAGCAGTGCGCACTGCCGTGATCAACAAACGCGCGGGCGGCATGGGGCTGATCTCCGGGCGCAAGGCGTTTCAGCGTCCGATGAAAGAAGGCGTGGGGATCCTGAACGCGATTCAGGACGTTTACCTTTCCCGGCAGGTGACCATCGCCTGAAATTGCTGGTAGAGGCCGCGCGGAAGCACGCAACGGGCGCAAGGCAATGACTGATGGCAGCCAGTTTCGCCTGTTGCTGGAGCGCCGCTTCGGTCCGTTTTTCGTGGCGCAACTGGCCGGCGCGTTCAATGACAATGTGTTCAAGAACGCGCTGGTCATTCTGGTCACCTATCACGCGGCCGCGTATTCTTCGTTCGACCCCGGACTTCTCACCAATCTAGCCGCCGTCCTCTTCATCCTGCCGTTTGTGTTGTTTTCGGCAAGTGCAGGACAGATCGCCGACAAATTCGAAAAACGCAGCATCGTCCGCATCATTAAAGCTGCGGAGATCGCCATCATGGCGATCGCCGGCACTGGGCTGTTCCTGAAAAGCCTCCCGTTGCTTTTCGGCGCCCTGTTTCTGCTGGGGTTGCATTCCACATTCTTCGGTCCGGTGAAATACGCGATTCTTCCGCAGGTGTTGAATCCGCGGGAGTTGGTGGGCGGCAATGGGCTGGTGGAAATGGGGACTTTTCTCGCCATTCTCGGTGGCACCCTGGTGGCCGGTGTTCTGGTGATTCTGGATCAGGGCACGGTCTGGATCACGATCCTGATCCTGCTGATCAGTGTCGTGGGGTTTCTCGCGAGCCTGGCCATGCCGCGCGCAAGCGCACAGGATCCTGGTTTGCGATTCAACTGGAATCCACTGACCGAAACCTGGGCCAATCTGAAATTTGCCAGAGGCAATCGCACGGTTTTTCTGTCGGTACTGGGCGTGTCCTGGTTCTGGTTCTACGGCGCCTTGTTTTTGTCCCAGTTCCCGAACTACAGCCGCGGCGTGCTCGGCGGCAACGAGCAGGTCGTGACCCTGATGCTGGCGGTGTTTTCCATCGGAGTTGCCGCCGGATCGCTGTTTTGCGAGCGGTTGTCAGGCCACAAAGTGGAAATCGGGCTGGTGCCGTTTGGTTCGATCGGCATGAGCCTGTTTGCGGTGGATCTGTACTTCGCCACGCCGGCGCAGGCCTCCGACGTGGTACTGGGTGCCTGGCAATTCCTGCAGCAGCCCGGCGCCTGGCGCATTTGTGCGGACTTGCTCCTGATTGGACTGTTCGGCGGATTTTATATCGTGCCGCTGTATGCCCTCATCCAGAGCCGGTGCGAACCGACGCACCGTTCGCGCGTGATCGCGGCAAACAACATCCTGAACGCCTTGTTCATGGTGACCGCGGCCGGCGCCGCGATTCTGGCACTCAGCCAGGGCATGAGTGTGCCGGCACTGCTGCTGTGGTGCGGCCTGCTCAACGCAGCGGTGGCGATTTACATCTATGCCCTGGTGCCGGAATTCCTGCTGCGCTTCATCGACTGGATGCTGATTCATTCGGTGTTCCGCCTGAAGACGCGGGGCACTGCGCATTTTCCGGAAGACGGGCCGGCGCTGCTGGTCTGCAACCACCAGAGCCTGGCCGATGCGATGGTGATTGCCGCCGCCTGCCGGCGCCCGATTCGCTTCGTCATGTATTACCGGATTTTCGACATTCCGGTGCTGAATTTTGTGTTTCGGGCCATGAAGGCGATTCCCATTGCCGGATCGCGCGAGTCGCCACAAGTCATGGACAAGGCCTTCGACGACATTGCCGCAGCACTGGCGGATGGGCAACTGGTCTGCATATTTCCGGAAGGCCAGCTGACCCGCGATGGCCTGATAGGCGAATTTCGTCCCGGCATGCTGCGCATCCTGGAGCAAACGCCGGTGCCGGTGATCCCGATGGCCTTGTCCGGATTGTGGAAAAGCATCTTTGCCCGCAATCGCGAAGTGTCGGTGCCGTTTGCCAGGTTGTTTCCGACTGTCCGGTTGCACGTCGGCGAGCCGATGGCCCCGCACGGGATTACACTGGAACAGGTGCGCGCGCGCGTGGTGGAACTGGAAACTTGGCGTCCGTGACAGGCGTGGCGGTGGAAATATATCTGAGGACTCCGGATGACTGATCTGAATGCAGTGAGGGCCCAGCAGCAGAAGATGTGGGCGACCGGCGACTTCGCCATGATCGCCTGGAACACGGTATTTCCCTGCGAACTGATCTGCGAAGCGGCCGGGCTGCGTGCGGGACAGACGGTGCTGGACGTGGCCACGGGCAGCGGCAACGCGGCACTGTCGGCAGCGCGACGCAATTGCGAGGTGGTCGGCATCGATTATGTCCCCGCGCTGATCGAGCGTGCTCGCGAGCGCGCGGCAATCGAGCGCCTGCCGGCGAGGTTCGAGGTCGGCGATTGCGAGCAGATTCCTTTTCCTGACGCCTCGTTCGACGTGGTGCTGTCGGTGTACGGATCGATGTTCGCTCCGGATCAGGAGAAAGCGGCAAACGAACTTCTGCGTGTCTGCCGGCCGGGCGGAGAACTCGCCCTGGCAAACTGGGTGCCGGAGGGTTTCTGGGGTCAGACGTTCGCCCTGATCGCGCGGTATCGTCCCCCGGTTCCGGGCTTGCGATCGCCGATCGAGTGGGGAACCACCGCAAGACTTGAAGAATTGTTCGGCGGTGCAACCTCCTCCATGCGGGTGGAAAAACGCAGCGCCCTGTTTCGTTACCGCAACAGCCGCCACTGGATAGAAGTGTTCAGCACCTACTTCGGACCGCTCATGCGCGCCCTCGAATCGGTTGACGGCGTGCAGCGCCAGGCGTTGCTCGGGGAGCTGGATGCCATCCTGAATCGATTCAACCGCTCCGGTGATGAGACTCTGGTGGTGGGGGCGGACTATCTCGAAGTGGTGATGACCCGGTCGTAGAAGAACCGGGCTGCCTGGGAGCGTCATTCGGGTGTATGGTACGGTTTGCGGGACAAAAGCAGTCCGCCGCGCCGGTTTCCGGAGATGGAATGAATTTGTGGCCGGCCGGTGAAGGGGATGACCGGTCTACTTAATCGCCGTTATGAAACACATTCTTATAGTCGAGGCCGAGCCCGGCCTTCGCCGCTGGCTGGGCATGCACCTGTCCACGGGCGGGTATGAAATCAGTTCCGCAGCCGATTATCCGGGCGCACTGAAAATGGCGCGTGGCCGGGCGCCGGATCTGGCGCTGGTCTCCACCGATCTGGAAGGCTCCAGCGCTTTTGGCCTCGTCAGCACGCTGCGCGCCGAACCGGCAACCGCGCACACCCGGATCGTGCTGCTCGCGCCGCAAAAGGATGTCGCGGCCATTGCGCGGGCCAAAGTTGTAGTGCCCGGAAATGTTCTGATTAAACCGCTCGGCCGTGACGACTTGCTCAAGGCGATGATGGAGCGGCTGGAAGCCCCCAGCCTGTCGGCGCCACCGACGCCGCCAACGGCTGCGCCCGATTCGCTGCGCAAGGAGTTCGATACCACCACGGGATCCGGTCGCTCCTCCGTATCCGGTTCGACGTTGTCGATGGAGTCGCGGGGCGTGAGCCTGTTGGTGGTGACGCTGCGCAACCTGGTCTCCATGGCCCGCGCGCTGCGTGCCCGCAGCCTGGATGCGCTGATCCAGCGTTTTCTGGTGTTGGCCCGGGACGCGGTAGTGGGCGAAGGCGGCTGGATTGTTCGGGTGGACGCCACCGGACTGGTGGCCGTGTTCGAGAACAGTCCCCAGGACAAGCGCAATCATGCCTTTCTCGCCATGGATGCGGCATTGCAGGTGGTGGTGGCTTCGCGCCGCGCCAAGCAGTGGGCCGAGACCGCGCTGCACGAGCCCTTCACGCCCAATCTGTCCGTGGGTTGCGGTGTGCACAGCGGCGAAGTGATCGTGGCGAGACTGCCTTTCGATGGCCGCGTGACGCCTTCGCTGGCGGGCGTGACGGTGGACATTGCCAATCGCCTCAACGGACGTGCAAAGGGACTGGGCTGGAGTGTTGCGGCTTCCGAAACCGCGGCCTTGCTGGCGGGGTCGCGATTCGAATTCGCGCGCCGCGCCACGCTCACGGACACCGACCACGATCTGACCTTGTCGATCCTGGAGTGTGTCGGACTGAGTCCCGGCAGCGTGATGCCCGAGGGCCTGGCATTTACCGCGGAAGTTCGTGAAGCGGTGCTGGCCAACACCGTGATCGCCAAGCTCGCGGGCGATGTCGATCCCACGACCGCCGACCGGACCATTCTGGTGAGTTCCGGGCGGATGGAGGAAATTGCGCCGGACTTGCCGGATCGCAGGATGGATCGCCGGATTGGACATGGAAAATTCGTAACCACTTTTCTGGCCCATCACAAACCCTCGGGGCGTAAGGAAGCGGTCAAGACCATCCCCCTGAATCCTTCGCAGTCGGAATTCGTCGAAAAATATCTGGAGGCTTACCGCCGGATTGCAGACCTGAACCGGCATGAAATTGTTGCCATCCGCGAGATTGGCCGCGCCCCAGATGCGGCCTACGTCGCTGCCGAATTGCTGCCCGGGGGCAATCTGCCCGACGCGATTCGCCAACGAGTGTCAATCGGCGTGGCATTGAGCCTGCTGTCGCAAATGGCCCGATCGCTCGACGCGTTGCATTATGTCGGCATTGCGCACGGCAATTTGCGCGCCGATCATTTCCTGTTTCGGGATGTTCAGTCCGTGGTGCTTGCCGACTTCAACGTCAGCAGCCGCATTGCCGCGGCACTGAGTATCGAAGGCGGCGACCGGTCATCGGTGCCGGAACCCGATCACGCCGCCGAGGTGCGGGCCGATCTGAGGTCACTGGGGATGATTCTGCTGGCCATGCTGAGCCCCGATCCGGCAGTCATGGAAAGCGCGTTGTCGGACCGGATTCGCGCGCTGTATGAAGTGTCGCGTCTGCCGACACAATTGAGTTCCGTGCAACCCCTCCTGGATGGACTGCTGGGAATCGAAGGGGTCAAGGCAATCAACAATGCCAACGACGTTTACGTCGAAGTGTCCCAGTTGAACGATCTTTGGAACCGTCCCGCCTATTCGGCGAGTTGAGCCTCCGTCTGGGTTGCGACGCGCCGGGTTGATCAGGCCCTGAGGCATCCCTGCTCTGCGTTGATTTGTCTGGAATCCCGCCACTTCCGTAGTGCATCCCGCGGTTCTGGTTGCTAGACTGACAGCCGGTTTTCCAATTCACAATCAGGGGACGCAAGATGGTGGAAGTCGCTTACGGTTTCGTCGGCGTGGGTCGTATGGGCACACCCATGACCACGCGCCTGCTCAATGCCGGACACAAGGTATTTGTCCATGACAGCAACAGCGCGGCGCTTGCCGGACTGGAAAAACTAGGTGCAAAAAAAACCGCATCCGCCGCGAAGCTCGCCGATGAGGCGGATGTCGTGTTCCTCAGTTTGCCGAATCCGGATATCGTCCAGGCAGTCGCCTTGGGCGCCGGTGGTGTGGCCGAAGGATCGCGGGCCAAAAGGGTGGTGGATTTTTCGACCATCGGGCCGCGCATGGCAGGCATCGTGCACAAGGCGCTGGGCGCGCGCGGCATTGCCTATGTCGATGCCCCGGTCAGCGGCGGCCTGAAAGGCGCGCGGGAAGGAACGCTGGCGGTGATGGTGTCCTGCCCAAGACAGATCTACGCGGAGCTGGAAGCCGTGCTCAAGACTTTCGGCAAGCCTTTTCATCTCGGAGAAGGCGCGGGCCAGGCCCAGACCATGAAGCTTGCCAACAACTTGCTGTCGGTAGCGGCCGTTGCGGTGACCTCGGAAGTCATGGTGATGGGAGTCAAGGCCGGCCTGGATCCCAAGGTCATGCTGGATGTGATCAACGCCGGCACGGGGCGCAACAGCGCATCGCTCGACAAATTTCCCCGTTCGATTCTGCCTGGCACGTTTGATTTCGGCTTTTTCACCGGTCTTGCCTACAAGGACGTCAAGCTCTGCATCGACGAAGCCGAGGCATTGGGTGTGCCGATGCTGTGCGGTGCGGCGGTGCGCCAGATGATGGCGGTGACCAACGCCGTGCATGGTGCGGATTCGGATTTCACCACCATCTGCAAAGTGGTCGAAGACTGGGCCGGCGTGCAGGTCAGGGGTTGACGCTCGGGTCGCAAGGGCACAAGAGGAGACTCGTCGATGGCAACAGTCTTGCGTGCGCGTGCGCCGGTGAGTGCGGTGCGTGAACCGCTGGCGGCGCGCATTGCCCGCGCCGTCCTGGAGATGCCTGCGGAAAATTTGTCTGCGGAGCTTGTCGAGAAACTCAAAGTCTGCCTGATGGACCTCATCGGCTGCGCATACGAAGCGCGGCATCTGCCGTGGAGCCGGCAAGCCGTCTCCTGCGTGGAAATCGCCGGCAGCCGCGGGGCTGCCATCATCGGCGAGCCGCTGGCGGCGACACTCGCCGATGCGGCATTCGCCAATGCGGTGCTGGGCCATGGTCTGGTACGCGAAGACATGCATTCCGGGAGCATCAGCCACCTCGGCATTGTGGTGTTGCCGACGCTGCTGGCACTTGCCCAGGCCCGCAAGGTGAGCGGACGCGACTTTATAGCGGCGGCGGTTGCCGGATACGAAACGGGAGGCCGTGTCGGCCGCGCGCTGTTGGATGCGGAAGTGGCAAAAATCCACCGGCCCACGGGACTCACCGGTCCGATTGCGGCCGCGGCGGCGGGCGCCAGATTGCTGGGGCTGGAGTTGGAGGCTGCAACCAGTGCGGTGGCGCTCGGCGCCAATGCCACCCTGGGATTCAACCAGTGGGCACACACCGGAGGCAGCGAGATGTTTTTTCAGGCCGGCTTCGCGGCCCGCAATGCGGTCACTTCGGTGCGGCTTGCGCAAAAGGGTGCATTCGCCTCGCCCACGGCACTCGACGGCGAGGCGGGTCTGTTTGCTTCCCTTGGCAAACGCGCGGCGGCTGGCGATGTCGAATTGTTCCGTGGCACGCCGGAAATTCTCGCGGTCTATCACAAGCCGGTGCCGGCCTGCAATTTCGCCCAGACACCCTGCCAGGCTGCATTGCGCATTGCCGGCGAGACGAAGTTGCCGGGGGATCGCATCGCCGCGATCCGCGTGCGCGTCTCGCGCGCCGGCGCGCTCTATCCGGGCTGCGATTTCTGCGGACCCTTCGAGCATATCCTGCAGGCCAAGATGAGCATTCAGTACAACGTGGCTGCGGCGCTGATCGAAGGCGGTGTCACCGAGAAGAACTTCGCACTCCTGAACGATCCCCGGCTGCAACGCCTGATCGGGCTGACCACGCTGTCCATTGACGATGCCATGACGCAGGCCTATCCCGACAGACAGGGTGGCGAAGTCGAAGTGACCGACACGTCCGGCGCCATCCATTTCGTGCGGCTCGACGACGTCGTGCATGCCAGCGCCGAAGATGTGCTTGCGCGCTTTCGTTCTGCGACCGAAGGGGAAATGGGCGCCGCACGCGCGCGCGAGATCGAGCGCTTCATCGACAACCTGGAGCATAGCGAAGACGCCGGGCAACTCGGTGTGCTGCTGCGGGCTGTCAAATGAAACGGCCAGAACCTAAAGGCAAACTCTTTTGACACGAAGGGTCACGAGGGATACACGAAGGGCACGAAGGAAGATCGAGGCAAAAAATCACGGCGACAATTGTGAAGATCCCCAACATGGACTGAATGTTTCCTGTCAGGTGTTTTGCCGTTCTCTGTGTTCTCTGTGACCTCTGTTGCGAATATTTTTTAATCGAGGAGAAAAGCAATGAGCAAGGAAATGTTCGATAAAGGTCTGGCAATCCGCAAATCCGTCCTGGGCACCGAATACGTGGAAAAATCCATCGCGGCGGCCGACGACTTCAACATGCCGATGCAACAACTGGTCACCGAATACTGCTGGGGCGCGGTCTGGGGCCGGGAAGAGCTGCCGAAGAAAACCCGCAGCATGCTCAACATCGCAATGTTGAGTTCTCTCAACCGCCCTCACGAGTTGAAACTGCACGTGGCCGGCGCGCTTCGTAACGGGGTGACGAAAACGGAAATCCGGGAAATTCTCCTGCAGGTCGCAATTTATTGCGGCGTGCCGGCCGCGATCGACAGCTTCAGGGTGGCAAGAGAAGGCATTGCCGAATTCGAGAAATCCGGGAAGAAGTAAAAACGCATGAACCACGGAGGACACGGAGAGCACGGAGGAAAGAATAAAAGAGACGAAGGTGTTCGATACGACAATTGCCAATGTCCCATACGATAACGGCCGGTATCACCGGGTAATCTCAACGACGCCTGTGAATCAATATATTCCTGGTTTTTGACTTTCCTCCGTGCTCTCCGTGTCCTCCGTGGCGAAGACGCATTTTGTCGAGAGCGCCTGAAACGAAAGGTATGGACCCATGACCGATGATCACTACGAAATCTACGCCGTCAAATACGCGCACCTGATGCGCCGCTCTCCCGAGAATTTCCTGGGTGGCGACGAGCACGACACCGAGATGCCGCTCAATTATTACGTCTGGGTGATCTCGGGGAATGGCCGCCACGTGGTGGTCGATACCGGCTTCAATCGGGAAATGGCGAAGAAGCGCAGCCGGAAAATCATTCATCCGGTCGAGGATGGGTTGAATGCCCTCGGCATTGTTCCGGCAACAGTGAGCGATGTCATCATCACCCACATGCATTACGACCACGCCGGCAATCTGCCGTTGTTCCCAGGCGCGCGCTTTCATGTGCAGGACAAGGAAATGCACTACGTCACCGGCCGCTGCATGTGCCACGGCACCATGCGCCATGCCTACGAAATCGAGGATGTGACGCATCTGGTCCGCTGCGTGTTCGACCAGCGGGTGGAATTCCACGATGGTTCTGGCGAATTGGCGCCGGGCATCGAAGTACACCACATCGGGGGCCACACCCTGGGCATCCAGGCCGTTCGCGTGCGTACCCGCCGCGGCTGGGTAGTGCTGGCGTCCGATGCCAGCCATTTCTATGCGCACATGGAGCGGGGTCGCCTGTTTCCCATCGTCCACAACGTTGCCGACATGCACGAAGGGTTCAAGACTTTAAAACGTCTGGCCACCTCGCAAGCCCACATCGTGCCCGGCCACGACCCGCTGGTGATGGCGCGTTATCCGGTCGCAAAGCCCGGCATGGAAGACTGGATTGTGCGGCTGGATGTCGAGCCCAGGAGATAAGAGCGGCAGGCAGCGGGGAGTTGCCAGAAAAACGGCACGTCCCGGTAGGGCGGGTTAACGAAGCGTAACCCGCCGCTACCGCGGATTATTTCTTCATCTCGATGACGATTGCCTCGCTGTTGCCGGAATGCTCGTGAGCATGGGTGAGAGCGGCGCGGAAGGAGGTATTGCCTGTCTTGGTCTCCGTTTCCGTCGTCGTACCGTCGGCATTGGTGAATTTGACCTTACCTTCCCCCTTGAGGACATACACGACGAAGTCCGGATGGGAATGGGGCGGGACCTTGTCGCCCTTCTTGAAGGTCGCGCGGATCACGCGAACCTTGTCATTTTCAAGCAACACTTTTGTCTGTTTTGGGGCGGCTTCGAGGAAATCGATTGCAAGTGCCTGGGCGGAGAAAAACCCCGCTACCGATATTGTTGCCAGCCATCCTGTTTTACGCAATGCACACATGTTGGATCCTCCGTGTAAGTGACACCCGGAAACCGGGTGCCTGTTTGGTGTCGTTTTTGCAGAGGCACAGGAAGTACCTGAAAGGAGCGTTCTGCTGCCCCAAGCGTTCTCGTTTGCCGTTTTTTCCGGCGGCTTCTTGAAAGTGTACTGCCGTTCGCGGTATCAATGGGCCCTGAACTGAAGAAGGGGCAAGGGTAAGCTTCTGTCGCTGGTTCACCATGTGCATCACTGCGTTGCATGGCGACGAACTGTTCTGGATCGGACCGTGGCAAGGCATTGATCTGTTGGTGAAAATGCAGAGAAAATATGTAGCCTGTGGCGCTTAAAGGTACACCTTGGCGTGCAAAGAGCGCACATCAAGCTGCAGGAAGCCGAGTCCTTGAATTCGTATGCCAATGGAGTAATATGTCCCGAGTGGTTAATCAACTACAAGCAGGTGCAGCGATACCTGCCGATCGGTGTTCCATCTTCGGGCCGCAGAGCCCGTCCTTCTGGTACTCCTGTACCACTCTGCAAAAACTTTTTGCGTTGTGTGCTTGTTGAAATTGACCTTGGTCTGTTGGCGGCCAATGGGTTCGACCACTATTGCATGAACATTGCCGGCGCCCTATCAGGACGTTCTTGCAGGGTAACAAGTAACTGTTGTTAATGACAGCACTTTAAATAAATTCATCATTGCAGGAATTCCCGAAAACGAATAATCGGGCTCCATATTATTTGCGTTTTCGGTGCTTGATATTGCATTAGGCGCGATAGAGCGTCGTGGCCGAGCATGGGGTGCCGAGGTTTTCGGGCACGTTGGCGAAGCGGCACGACCAGGCTATCGGCTGCGATAGTTGCAGTTTGGCTCTTGCTCTGCGCTCTCTGAGTTCATGCGGGGCACCTTTCTCAGTGCAAGGGCGCAGAGACCACGGCGTGGTTCCGTGTTGCGAGCGCGGCGGGATTCCGGTCCCGTTGCGAATTGGAGGGTTTCTGATAGGCGTCGTTGACTATGAAGAACACCATCAATCAAAGAGGAGAAACAGCATGAAATCGAGACTCATGTTAATCGCAGTGACCATCCTTCTGTCGATGTCTCCTCCACTGCTAGCGCAAGACGCTCCCGTCATGCGGGTCATCGTGGTCCAAACCGACAACCCGAGTGCATACATTAAGGAAGTACTGGAGACAGGCGGAGCACACCTGAAACGCCTCGAAAGTAC
>JBJXFN010000136.1:0-22265 GCA_046155535.1 Burkholderiales bacterium | reverse complement strand
CCGAAAATCTCGTCGATATCCGTGCCGTGAATTATGCTTACGACAAGCGCCGGCCCATCCTGAAGGGAATCAACATGGCGATTCCGCGCGGGAAGGTGGTGTCGATCATGGGCATCAGCGGGTCTGGGAAGACGACCCTGTTGCGGCTGATCGGTGGTGCCCTCAAACCGACGTCGGGCGAGATCCGGGTAGCCGGCGAGGTGATTCACGAACTCGATCGCGATGGCCTTTTTCGATTGCGTCGCCGGATGGGCCTGTTGTTTCAGTTTGGGGCCCTGTTTACCGATCTGTCGGTGTTCGATAACGTCGCCTTCCAGATGCGCGAGCACACCGATCTGCCCGAACCCATGATTCGCGATCTGGTGCTGATGAAACTGCACGCGGTCGGCTTGCGAGGTGCCCATCGCCTGATGCCATCGGAGCTCTCGGGTGGCATGGCCAGACGGGTTGCGCTGGCGCGCGCTATTGCCCTGGATCCGATGCTGATCATGTACGACGAACCGTTCGCCGGATTGGATCCGATTTCCCTCGGGGTGATCGGCAACCTGATCCGGCGGCTGAATGACGCATTAGGCGCCACGTCCATTGTGGTTACGCATGACGTGCAGGAATCGCTGAAAATGGTCGATTATGTCTATTACCTGTCCCATGGCAGCATGATCGCCAAGGGCACGCCGGAGGAGATGCGTGCCTCCCGGGAACCCATTGTCCATCAGTTCGTTTATGGCGAACCGGACGGGCCGGTGCCGTTCCAGTATCCGAGCGCGGATTACCGCGACGATCTATCGATTGCGCGAACGTGATTGACTACACGCTGAAAAATGTGCGCAGGCTGGGGCATTACAGCATTGATGCCCTTTGGAGACTCGGATACGCGGGACGGTTCTTCGCGCTGATTCTTCTGCATTCGGGGACGGCGTTTCGCCGGTCAAGACTGGTTGTCCGGGAGTTGTACTTTTCCGGCGTGCTTTCCCTGATCATCATCCTGGTGTCGGGCCTTTTCGTCGGCATGGTGCTGGGCCTGCAGGGCTATCAGACGCTGCAAACCTATGGTTCGGAGTCCGCACTGGGCGTGTTGGTGGCCTTGTCGCTGGTTCGCGAACTCGGGCCGGTCGTTGCGGCCCTGTTGTTTGCCAGTCGGGCGGGATCCGCCATGACTGCGGAAATTGGACTGATGAAGGCGACCGAGCAATTGTCGGCCATGGAGATGATGGCAGTGGATCCGATTGCCAGGGTGGTGGCCCCGAGATTCTGGGCAGGGGTGATCTCCATGCCCCTATTGGCCGCCATGTTCAGCGCGATGGGCATCTTTGGTGGTTACTTGGTAGGCGTCGTGCTGATCGGCGTTGATGAAGGCTCATTCTGGTCGCAGATGCAAAGTGCGGTGGATTTTCGCGACGATATCCTCAACGGCGTCATTAAAAGTGTGGTATTCGGCGTCGCGGTCACCTGGATCGCCCTGTTCGAGGGATACGATGCGCCGCCAACCGCGGAAGGGGTGTCCGGTGCCACGACGCGCACGGTGGTGACTTCATCGCTGGCAATACTGGGGCTGGACTTCGTGTTGACTGCATTCATGTTTCAGGGGGTGTGATGGAACGCTCAATGCTCGACTTGTGGGTAGGTTTGTTCGTCTGTGCGGGGATCGGCGCCTTGCTTGTGCTGGCGCTCAAGGTGGGCAGTATGAACGGATTCAGCGCCGCCGATACCTACCAGGTCAACGCCCAGTTCGACAATATTGGTGGGCTCAAACGCAGCGCGCCGGTCAAAAGCGCCGGGGTGGTGGTCGGCAGGGTGGAGGATATCTCCTTTGACAACAAGACTTTCAGGGCGATGGTAACTTTACGCATCGACAAGCGTTACATGTTTCCGAAAGATTCCTCGGCATCGATTCTCACTGCGGGCCTGCTTGGAGAGCAATACATCGGTATGGATGGCGGCGGTGACGAGCAACTCCTGAAGAACGGAGATCGCTTGACGGTGACGCAGTCCGCCGTGGTACTCGAAAAAATCATCGGCCAGTTTCTCTATGGCAAGGCAGCCGAGGGCGGCGGGGCGAAATAACCGGACGAAAGGTCAAGCAACATGGTTACTCGAGTACAGACTGGGAAATGGATCCGCAGCAGTTTGGCGAGCGCGGGCCTTCTGTTTGCTCTGGGCCAGGGTGTCCAGGCAGTACCGATGGCGCCGGACGAACTGGTGAGAAGCACGACGGAAGAAGTGCTCACCATTGTCCGCAACGACAAGGAAATCAAAGCGGGAAACCAGGATCGCGTGGTGGCGTTGATCGAAGAAAAAGTCGCGCCGCATTTTGATTACGCACGCATGACGCGGCTGGCGGTGGGCCGGGCCTGGAAAGATGCTTCTGCGGCTCAGCGCGAATCTCTCTTAAACGAGTTTCGCACCCTGCTGGTGCGCTCCTATGCCGCCGCGTTTACGGCCTATACGGGGGCGGTGGTCGAATTCCGGCCCTTCCGAATGAATTCGGGAGACACCGAAGCCACCGTCCAGACGCTGATCAAAATTCCGGGCGGCGCGCAACCGGTGGGCGTGGACTACGACATGAGCAACACCGCCGCAGGCTGGAAAGTGTACGACGTGCGTGTTGCCGGGGCGAGCCTCATCATCAACTACCGGAACCTGTTTGCGCTCGACATCGACCGCGGCGGCATCGACGGGTTGATCAAGAGCCTGGTCAATCGCAACAGTCCCAAACCGGCCGGCGCCAGGAAATGATTTCGCGTGAGGGCAATCGTTATTGGCTGAATGGCCCGGTCACACTGGCAGTGGCCAGTGCATTGCGGGACGAGGGCGAGCGGCAATTCGAGGGTGATGAAATTGTGGTCGATTTTTCGCGCGTGACCGAAGTCGATTCTTCGGCCCTGAGCCTGATGCTGGAATGGGTGCGCAACCGCAGTGCCGCGGGCGGCCGGATCGTATTTGCAAATCTTGGCGCGAATTTGAACGCCATCGCGGAATTGTATGGTGTCGCCGAATTGCTTCCGGTCGAGGCGCACTGATTCCTTCTCTGTACATCCGTAACGGGCTTTCCGTTTGATCCCTGCGCTGGAAATACGCGGGGTCTCCAAGGCCTACGGCAAGGTCATGGCCTTGTCCGCGATCGACCTTGAAATTCGGCAGGGGGAATTCTTTGCCCTGCTTGGACCCAACGGTGCGGGGAAAACCACCCTGATCAGTCTTCTGGCCGGCCTGGCGCGGCCCGATCAGGGCGTATTGAAAGTCATGGGTCACGACGTCATCGCCGACTACCGTCAGGCCCGGCGTGCGCTGGGTGTTGTGCCTCAGGAACTGGTTTTCGACCCCTTTTTCACCGTCCGAGAGACTCTGCAATTTCAGTCCGGATACTTTGGCCTTCGGCGCAATGACGCCTGGATAGACGAAGTCATGGCGCGCCTGGACCTGACCAACCGGGCGGATTTCAACATGCGTGCGTTGTCGGGTGGAATGAAGCGGCGGGTGTTGGTGGCCCAGGCGTTGGTGCACAAACCGCCAGTCATCATCCTCGACGAGCCGACGGCAGGCGTTGACGTGGAATTACGGCAGGGGCTTTGGCAATTTGTCCGCAAACTCAACGCCGATGGGCACACCATCGTTCTGACCACGCACTATCTGGACGAGGCGGAATTGTTGTGCAGCCGCGTGGGCATGCTCAAGCAGGGCAGGATCGTGGCGCTGGATTCGACACAAAATCTGCTCAAGGGGTACTCCGGCGCCCATTTGCGCCTGCGCCTGCGCTTGGCGGGTGGCGAATTGCCCCCGGCTTTGCAGCCCCTGCTGACAGCCCCCCAGACGAACGGGGAGTATGTGCTGGGGCTGAAGGAATACTCGGACGTGGAAGGTGTGCTGACGCAAATCCGGATGGCCGGTCTGGAAGTGACCGGGCTGGAACTGGAACAACCGGATCTGGAAGAAGTGTTTGTCGGCATCATGCGCAAGGCCTGACGCCATGACTGGTTTTGCCACTCTGTTTCGCAAGGAAATCCTGCGCTTCTGGAAGGTGAGTTTCCAGACCATTCTGGCGCCGGTGCTCACCGCCCTGCTCTACCTGCTGATTTTTTCCCATGTGCTCGACAAACACGTGCAGGTGTATCCAGGTGTGCGTTACACCAGCTTTCTGATTCCGGGGCTGGTCATGATGTCGCTGTTGCAAAACGCCTTCGCCAACAGTTCGTCCAGCCTCATCCAGTCCAAAGTTACCGGCAACATCGTTTTTATTCTGCTGCCGCCGCTGTCGCACCTGGAATTCTTCGGCGCCTACATTCTGGCCTCGGCGGTGCGCGGCTTGGTGGTGGGTCTGGGAGTGTTGGTCGTGACCGCGATGTTTGTCCCCGTGTCGATCGGGAACCCGTTGTGGGTGCTCGCGTTCGCGCTGCTTGCCTCGGGTATTCTGGGAGCCATGGGCATGATCGCCGCCATGTGGGCCGAGAAGTTTGACCAGCTTGCCGCCTTCCAGAATTTTGTCATTGTTCCGCTGACCTTCCTTTCCGGCGTGTTCTACTCCGTGCATTCCCTGCCGGTGTTCTGGCAGCAGGTGTCGCGCTTCAATCCGTTCTTTTACATGATTGATGGTTTTCGCTACGGGTTCTTCGGCTTGTCCGATGTGCCCCCGCAAACCAGTCTGGCAATTGTGGCGTGCTGCCTTTTGGCATTATCATTCGCGACCTTGTCCCTGCTCAAACGCGGCTACAAATTGCGGCATTGAACGGACATCCCGACGCGGAAATCATGGTCAGCCCCGAACAAGTCAGAACCTATATCCAGGAAAACCTGCAGTGTGACCACGTCAGTGTGCAGGGCGATGGCCAGCACTTCGAGGCGGTCATCGTGAGTGCCGAGTTCCGGGGCAAATCGCGCGTGCAGCAGCACCAGGTGGTTTACCGGGCGCTTGGCGACCGGATGCGCGAGGAAATTCACGCCCTGTCCATGAAGACATACTCGCCGGAGGATTGGGCGAAGCGTTAGCCTGCCGGGCAATTCCAATTGGACAAACTTGTTATCCAGGGCGGCGCGCCGCTGACCGGGGAAATCCGTGTTTCCGGGGCAAAAAACGCCGCGCTGCCTATTTTGTGCGCGGCCATTCTCACACCCGGAACCTTGCGGGTCCAGAACGTGCCCCACCTGCGGGACGTGACCACCACTCTCAACCTTCTCGCGCAGATGGGAATCGAAATCTCCCTGGATGAAAAACTGGGCGTTGATCTGGCCGCGGCAAATTTGAACAAGCTGGTTGCTCCTTATGAACTCGTCAAGACAATGCGGGCTTCGATTCTGGTACTGGGGCCGCTGCTCGCGCGTTTCGGGCAGGCGCGGGTTTCCCTGCCTGGGGGGTGCGCCATTGGGCAACGCCCTGTGGATCAGCACATCAAGGGGCTGCGCGCGATGGGGGCACAGATCGATATCGAACAGGGGTACATCCTGGCGCGCGCCCAGCGCCTGCATGGGGCCAGAATTGTCATGGAACTGGTGACGGTGACCGGCACCGAAAACCTGATGATGGCCGCGACACTGGCCGACGGCACGACGGTGATCGAGAATGCCGCGCGCGAGCCGGAGGTGGTCGATCTGGCCGAGTGCCTGAACGCCATGGGCGCCAAGGTTACCGGAGCGGGGACGGATGTAATCACCATCCATGGAGTCACCGAAGTCACCGGGGCGACACACCGTGTCATGCCGGACCGCATCGAGACCGGAACGTTTTTGTGTGCGGCGGCGGCAACCCGGGGAGCAATCAAACTCAAGGGAACGCGGGCACATACCCTGGATGCGGTGATCGAAAAGCTGCGGGAAGCCGGAGCCAGGGTCGAATGCGCTGCAGACGAAATCTGCCTGTCGGCCTCAGACCGCCTGCGGGCGGTGAATCTTCGGACCGCGCCCTTTCCCGCTTTTCCGACCGACATGCAGGCGCAATTCATGGCTTTGAATGCCACTGCGGAGGGGACCGCGACGGTGACCGAAACCATTTTCGAGAACCGTTTCATGCACGTGCAGGAACTGCGCCGGTTGGGAGCGCAGATAGACGTCGAAGGCAATACCGCCGTGGTGCGGGGTGTGCCGGGACTCCAGGGCGCCAGTGTCATGGCCACCGATCTGAGGGCATCGGCCAGCTTGGTGCTGGCGGGTTTGGTCGCCAACGGAGAAACGGTGGTCGATCGTGTTTATCACCTCGACCGTGGTTATGAATGTATCGAAGAAAAGCTGGGCCAGCTCGGGGCCCGCATCCGGCGAGCACACTGAGTTTCGCCGGCATCAAACCATCCATTCGCCATGAATATCAAAATCGCGCTCTCCAAGGGGCGCATTTTTCAGGAAACCCTGCCGCTGCTGGCGCAAGCGGGAGTGGTTGCGGCCGAGGACCCGGATACTTCGCGAAAACTCATCATCGAGACCAACCGCGCGGATGTAAATCTCATCATTGTGCGGGCCTCCGATGTGCCGACTTATGTTGAATACGGGGCGGCTGACTTGGGCGTTGCCGGCAAGGATGTGTTGCTGGAACACGGCGGTGCAGGCCTGTACCAGCCACTGGATCTTGGCATCGCCCGCTGCAGGATGATGGTGGCGGTGCCGGCCGATTACGACTACGAAGGCGCCGTGCGCAGCGGTGCGCGGCTGCGGGTGGCGACCAAATATCTGAAAACTGCTCGCGAGCACTTTGCGAGCAAAGGCGTGCACGTCGATCTGATCAAATTGTATGGCTCCATGGAATTGGCACCCCTGGGGGGCTTGGCAGATGCCATTGTGGATCTGGTGTCCAGCGGCAACACGCTGCGTGCAAACCATCTGAAGGCTGTCGAAGAAATCATGCCCATCAGCGCGAGACTGATCGTCAATCAGGCAGCCCTCAAACTCAAGCGGAAGCAGATCCGGCCCTTGCTGGATGCATTCGGTGCCGCAGTCGAAAAGGCCGGTGCATGAGTGCCATTGCACGTTTGTCGACCCGCGAAGCGGAATTTGAAAGCAAGCTGGTCTCATTGCTCGCCTTTGACGCGACCCTGGACGTAGCCATTGACAGCGCTGTCGAAAAAATTCTCGCCGCCATCAAGGCGCGCGGGGACGAGGCGGTGCTCGAATACACGCGGCAGTTCGATCAGTGGAATGCCAGGTCCATGGACGAATTGCGGCTTGCGCCACAAGAACCGGCACGCGCCCTGGCCCGGTTGCCGTTCGCGCAACGCGACGCGCTGGAAATGGCCGCCGAACGCATAAGTGCCTACCATCGCAAACAGGTCCTGTCCTCCTGGCATTACACGGAGCGGGACGGCACCATGCTGGGTCAAAAAATCACCCCGCTGGACCGGGTCGGAGTCTATGTGCCGGGGGGCAAGGCCGCCTACCCCTCTACGGTTCTGATGAATGTGTTGCCGGCCAGAGTCGCAGGCGTGGGAACAGTGATCATGGTGGTCCCAACGCCACGCGGTGAACGCAATGACCTCGTGCTGGCGGCCGCATCGATTGCCGGTGTCGACCAGATTTTCACGATCGGTGGCGCGCAGGCCGTGGCGGCGCTGGCATACGGTACCCGGACGATTTCCCAGGTAGACAAGGTGGTCGGGCCGGGCAATGCCTATGTGGCGGCGGCAAAACGCCGGGTATTCGGCGTGGTGGGCATCGACATGGTCGCCGGACCTTCGGAAATCTTGGTCATTTGTGATGGCCACACCGACCCGGACTGGGTGGCCATGGATCTGTTCTCGCAAGCCGAACACGATGAAATGGCGCAGGCCATCCTGTTGTGTCCGGACGCCGGATTCCTGGAAAAAGTGGCGGCCAGCATGGCACGGCAGTTGCCGGAGATGGCCCGTGCGGGGGTGATTGCGCGCTCACTGGAAAAGCGGGGCGCCCTGATCCTGACTCGCGATCTCGACGAAGCCTGCGAGATCGCCAATCGCATCGCGCCGGAACATCTGGAGCTTTCCGTGGAAGATCCGGCGCCCTGGGTCGAGAGAATCCGCCATGCCGGCGCGATTTTCATCGGGCGCTATGCTTCCGAAGCCCTGGGCGATTATTGCGCCGGTCCGAATCATGTATTGCCCACCGCGCGCACGGCGCGCTTTTCGTCTCCCCTGGGTGTGTACGACTTTCAGAAACGCAGCAGTCTGATCCAGGTGTCGCCGGCGGGCGCCGGTACGCTTGGCAAAATCGCGGTGGAACTGGCCTTGGGCGAGGGATTGCCCGCACACGCCAGATCGGCGCAGTTGCGGATTTCGAAATGAGTCGATTCTGGAGTGCCGCGGTGCACGGGCTGACCCCTTATGTGCCGGGGGAACAACCCGGAAATGCGAATGTGGTCAAGCTCAACACCAACGAGAACCCCTATGGCCCCAGTCCCCGGGTGATGGAAGCACTGCGGGCGGAAGTTGCGGACTCGCTCCGGCTCTACCCGGATCCGCACAGCGAACAACTGCGCCGGGTCATCGCGGCGCGCCATGGGGTCGGCGAGGTCAATGTTTTTGTCGGCAACGGGTCGGACGAGGTGCTCGCCCATGTTTTTCAAGGCCTGCTCAAGCACGATGCGCCGCTGCTTTTTCCCGATATCACTTACAGTTTCTATCCAACGTATTGCCGGCTGTTTGGCATTGCGTTTGTCCAAATTTCGCTGTCCCCGACGTTCGAGATCGAAATCAACGACTACCTGCAGACCAACGGCGGTATCGTTTTTCCCAATCCCAATGCGCCGACCGGGCGATTGTTGGCGCTCGGCAGCATCGAGAAGCTTCTCGAAAAGAACACCGGTTCGGTGGTGGTGATCGATGAAGCCTACGTCGATTTCGGGGGCGAATCGGTGGTTTCGTTGACCAGGCGATTTCCCAATCTCCTGGTGACCCGGACCTTGTCCAAGTCTGACGCGCTCGCCGGCCTGCGAGTCGGGTACGCGATCGGAAACGTCGAACTGATCGACGCGTTGAACAGGGTGAAAGACAGCTTCAATTCCTATCCGTTGAGCCGTTTCGCCCAGGCGGGAGCCGCGGCAGCCATTGCGGACAGAGAATACACGCGCCAGATTTGCGAGCGCATCATGGCCAGCCGGACGCGACTGGTTGTCGGCCTGCAAGGACTGGGATTCGACGTGCTGCCCTCGTTTGCAAATTTTGTCCTGGCGCGTCATCCGCGTCGCGACGGCCCGAAGTTGACGGCGCAGCTTCGCGAACACGGAATCCTTGTCCGGAACTTCCGTCATACCCCGCGCATTGCGCCTTTTCTGCGCATTACCGTGGGTACCGATTCGCAATGTGATGTGCTGGTTGCCGCCTGCAAGGAAATTCTTTCGTGAACAGACCTGCCGGGACAGGCCCATGGTCTGCAATTGAGATAGGATAGTTGCCAAACTCGAAGCCCCGCTCATGCGCCAAGCCCAGATCGTCCGCAACACGCTCGAAACCCGAATCAGTGTCCAACTGAACCTCGATGGCGAGGGCAAGTCCAGCCTCACCACGGGCGTCGGATTTCTCGACCACATGCTGGATCAGGTCGCCCGCCATGGTTTGTTTGACCTGGAAGTGGCTGCCAAGGGTGATTTGCACATCGACGGCCATCACACGGTCGAGGACGTCGGGATTACCGTCGGCCAGGCATTTGCCAAGGCCATTGGCGACAAGAAGGGCATTCGCCGTTATGGGCACGCGTATGTGCCGCTTGACGAGGCCTTGTCACGCGTCGTGGTGGACCTGTCGGGCCGCCCTGGACTGGAGTATGCGGTGGACTATGCGCGGGAATTGATCGGAACGTTTGACGTGGATCTGATTCACGAATTTTTTCAGGGGTTCGTCAATCATGCGGGCGTCACTCTGCACATCGATAATCTCAAAGGCCGCAACGCGCACCATCAGGCGGAAACCATATTCAAGGCTTTCGGGCGCGCCTTGAGAATGGCGGTGGAGTTCGATTCCCGTGCCGGTGGTGTGCTACCGTCCACCAAGGGGAGCCTCTAGGCCAGATTTGCGGAAATCTTTCCCCAGCAAGTTCGGGGATGGACGGCATTGCGGAAAATGATCGATATCGCCGTAGTGGATTATGGAATGGGCAATCTGCGCTCTGTGGCCAAGGCGCTGGAGCATGTTGCGCCTGGTCAGCGGGTGATGGTGACCGCCGAGCCCGGGCAGATCCGGCAAGCACGGCGGGTGGTGTTTCCCGGCCAGGGGGCCATGCCGGATTGCATGCGCGAATTGGAAGCGCGCGGCCTTCGGGAGCCCGTCATCGAGGCGGCACGCGGTAAACCCTTTCTCGGTTTGTGTATCGGATTGCAGATGTTGTTTGAGCGCAGCGACGAGGGAAATGTGGCCGGACTCGGCATCCTGCCCGGCCGGGTGGTGCGTTTCTCCAATGACCTGTTGGATGCCCGGGGCGAAAAACTCAAGGTTCCGCACATGGGGTGGAATCAGGTGCATCAGAGGCCTCATCCACTTTGGGCGGGGATTGTGCAAGACAGCCGCTTTTATTTTGTGCACAGTTTTTACGTGCAGACGCCCGATTCTGCATTGGTTGCCGGGACCAGTTTCTATCCCACCGGCTTTACCTGTGCGGTGGCGAGGGATAACATTTTCGCTGTGCAGTTTCATCCTGAAAAAAGTCAGGTCGCCGGATTGACCCTGCTGGAGAACTTTGTCGCCTGGGATGGCGTGTATTCTGATGCAGGCGATGTGAGGTCCGTCCCGCTGGCCGATGCCCATCCGGTTTAATCGATTTCCTGCGACCCCGAACCCTTCACCCGTTTCGACTGCCCCGAAGACGCTACAAGTTGATGCGTCAACAACGCAACCATGCTGATCATTCCTGCCATAGACCTTAAGGATGGACATTGTGTGCGCCTCAAACAGGGCGAAATGTCCGGTGCAACCGTGTTTTCCGAAGATCCGGGCGCGATGGCGCGCCATTGGCGGGGAAAAGGCGCCCGCCGTCTGCATCTGGTGGATTTGAACGGGGCCTTTGCAGGCAAACCCAAAAATGAAGAAGCGGTCAAGGCTGTGGTCAAGGCGCTGGCCGACGAAATTCCTGTGCAACTGGGTGGGGGCATTCGCGACATGGATACCATCGAGCGGTATCTCGACGACGGGATTTCCTACATCATCATCGGTACTGCCGCGGTCAAGACCCCGGGTTTTCTGCACGACGCCTGTTACGCGTTCCCGGGACATATCATGGTGGCGCTGGATGCGCGGGATGGTAAGGTCGCCGTGGATGGCTGGTCCAAAATGACCGGACATGATGTGATCGACCTGGCGAAAAAATTCCAGGACTACGGCGTCGAAGCCATTATCCACACCGATATCGGCCGCGATGGCATGATGAATGGCGTCAATGTGGCGGCAACTGTCCAGTTGGCCAAGGAGTTGTCGGTGCCGGTGATTGCCAGTGGCGGCATCACGAATCTGGAAGATGTCAAAGCGCTGTGTGAAGTGGAATCCGAAGGGATCGTGGGAGCCATCACGGGACGTGCTATCTACGAGGGGACACTGGATTTCGTCGAGGCCCAGAAGTTAGCCGATGCCCGGGGCGTAAAGCCCGCGGGCAGTGGCGGCGCCTGAGCGGCTTCCTCTCGCGGCATTCCGAATCTGCATTTCCCGTCTACGCCAATGGGTTTGTCCAAACGCGTTATTCCCTGCCTGGATGTCGCCGGCGGCAGGGTCGTCAAGGGTGTCAATTTCGTCGACCTGCGGGACGCTGGTGATCCGGTGGAGATTTCGCGGCGCTATGACGAGCAAGGCGCCGACGAATTGACGTTTCTGGACATCACCGCCAGTTCCGACGAAAGAGGACTGATTCTGGAAACGATCGAGCAGGTGGCGTCCCAGGTTTTTATTCCCCTGACCGTCGGCGGGGGGGTGCGTGAAGTCAATGACGTGCGCCGGCTGCTCAATGCCGGTGCCGACAAAGTCAGCATCAACACTGCCGCAGTACAGAGTCCCCGGCTGGTCGAAGAGGCCGCTGCGCGCTTCGGCTCGCAATGTATCGTTGTGGCTGTCGATGCCAGACGGGTGCCGGGTTCGAGTCCCTTGCGCTGGGAGGTATTCACCCACGGCGGTCGTCGCGCCACCGGCCTCGATGCGATCGAATGGGGCAAGCGCATGCAGGCAGCAGGCGCAGGGGAGATTCTGTTGACCAGCATGGATCGAGACGGCACCAAGTCCGGGTTTGACCTTGCATTGACCCGCGGATTTTCCGAGGCGCTGCAAGTCCCCATCATCGCCAGCGGTGGCGTTGGCAGTCTTCAGCATCTACTCGACGGCGTTGTCGAGGGCAAGGCGGACGCCGTGCTGGCGGCGAGCGTTTTTCATTACGGGGAATTGAAGGTGGGCGAGGTCAAGGAATTCATGGCCGCACACGGCGTGGAGGTCAGGCTGTGAAAGAAAATTGGCTCGATAAGGTGTCCTGGGATGCCCTGGGCCTGGTGACTGCCATTGCACAAGAGGCAGGCAGCGGTCGAATCCTCTCGATGGCCTGGATGAATCGCGACGCATTGTCCGAAACTTTCGCCACACGGCGGGCGGTATACTGGTCCCGTTCGCGTAGCAAACTGTGGCGCAAAGGGGAAGAATCCGGGCATTTTCAACTGGTGCGGCAGATCCGGATCGACTGTGACGGTGACGCAGTCATTCTGGAAGTGGAACAAGTGGGCGGCATTGCTTGTCACACTGGTCATGGCCGCTGTTTTTTTCGCGTCCTTCGCGATGGCGCCTGGGTGGAAGACGAGGATGTTTTGCGACACCCTGATGAAATCTATCGGAACAAATCGTAATGGAAACCGAGATTCTGAATCGTCTGGCGCAAACCATTGAAGTCCGGAAACGGGCCGATGTGGCCGGGTCGTATGTCGCCGGATTGTTCGCAAAAGGTCACGATGCAATATTAAAGAAGGTAGCAGAAGAGGCGGCGGAGACGCTGCTCGCAGCGAAGGACGGTGATAGACTTCATGTCGTCCGGGAAACTGCGGATCTGTGGTTTCACAGCATGGTTCTCCTGGCGTGGCATGGACTGGGCCCTGAGGATGTACTGGCAGAATTGCGCCGCCGCGAGGGCGTTTCTGGAATCGACGAGAAGAATGCTCGCCGGGGTGATACCGGGGAGTAGATTGTTTGGTGCACGGAAAAAGTTGCTCATTAACAACCGGATGAATCGTGAATCGGTCGTCAGAGAATTGCATCTTCTGCAAGATTGTCAGGGGAGATATTCCCTGTAAAAAGGTCTATGAAGACGACGAGGTGCTGGCGTTCCACGACATTCATCCGGCCGCGCCCGTACATTTCATGCTGATTCCGAAAGAGCACGTGGATTCCCTGGCGCATGTCCAGAGCAAACACCAGGGAGTGATGGGGAAAATGATGTTGCTCGCGCATCGACTTGCGGCAGAGCAAGGATCACCGGATGGATTCCGGACGATTGTGAACACGGGGCGGATTGGGCGGCAGGATGTTTTCCATTTGCACATGCACGTTCTGGGCGGGCCCAACCCCTTGCCCGGAATGATTCAGAAATCAATGTAATTTATTTGTCTCAGGAGCAACGAACATGGGTACCTTCAGTATCTGGCACTGGCTGATTGTTCTGGTCGTGGTGCTGCTGATTTTCGGCACGAAGAAACTTCGCAATATTGGTTCTGACCTTGGCGGCGCGGTGAAAGGGTTCAAGGAGGGCATGAAGACGCCGGAAGACGACAAGCCGGTTGCAAAAATCGAGGGCACTGGCACGGGACAGACCATCGAAGGCGAAGTCAAGGAAAAGTCCAAGGTGTAATGGACCTCCTGGTTGATTCGGACGGACTCCGTGCTTGATATCGGTATTTCCGAATTGTTCGTGATCGCCGTCGTGGCGCTGGTCGTGGTCGGTCCGGAACGCTTGCCTCGGGTCGCGAAGACCGCCGGTGTGCTGTTTGGGCGGCTGCAGCGTTATGTGACCGATGTAAAGGCCGACATCAGTCGGGAAATCGAACTGGACGAACTGCGCCGCCTTCAAACCACGATGCAGGACGCTGCCAAATCGGTGGAGCAAGGCATCGGTGGTCAGGTGAACTTCATCGAGTCTGAAGTCAAGCAGGCGGGCACCGAAGTCGAAAAGGAGTTACAGAGCGCGACGTCCGGTTTTCGGGGTATCCCGCTCATGGCAGCGGCACAGCCTGCGTCGCGGGTTCCCGAAACCCAACCCGAGCGGACGGAAGGCGAGATGCACGACGCCATCCCGTCCGGAGAAAAAAAAGAGGAGCATCAGGCAGAATCCACTGCGTCCTCCCGCACCTGAACCACTGCGGCACTGACGCGTTGTTGGAATTTTGGCCTTTGTTCACAGATGCCGGAATCGGACTCTTTCATGTCTCATCTGATCGAATTGCGCGACCGCGTCATGCGGGCGCTGATTGCGATCGGATTGGTATTTCTCATTTTGGCTTTTTGGGCAAAGGATATTTATCAGTTCGTTTCCGCGCCCATACTTGCGCAATTGCCCGCAGGCGGAAAGATGATCGCTACCGAGATCACTTCCCCATTTTTTATTCCCTTCAAGGTCACTTTTTTCGCGGCTTTCGTGATCGCCTTGCCTTACGTCCTGTACCAGATCTGGGCGTTCGTCGCGCCCGGCCTGTATTCCCACGAGAAAAAACTGATCGCCCCCCTGATTGTGGTGAGCACAGTTTTGTTTCTTTGCGGAATGGCCTTTGCCTATTTTCTGGTGTTTCCCACGGTCTTTGAGATGATGCAGAAGTTCACGCCCGAGGGCGTGTCCTGGATGCCCGATATCGGCACCTACCTCAGTTTTGTTCTCGGCATGTTTTTCGCGTTCGGCATCACCTTCGAGGTGCCTGTTGTCGTATTCGTGCTGGTCAGGATGGGAATAGTGTCGGTGGCAAAACTCAAGGAAATCCGGCCTTACGTGATCGTCGGCGCGTTTATTGTGGCGGCGGTGGTGACCCCGCCGGACGTCACGTCCCAGTTGTTGCTCGCGATACCGCTCTGCGTGCTCTACGAGTGCGGAATCTTTGTTTCGCGTTGGGTGGACAAACCGGCAGCCGCGGAAGAAACCCCTGGGCGGGCCTGAGTTTGACTACCGTTACTCCTGCTCGGGGCGCCGACTGGGAAGCGGACGTTTTCCGACCTTGATGGGAATGCTCAGCTCGCTGCGGTTGCGCCGGATTTTCAGCGAGGCCGACTTGCCGGGTTCCAGCGCGGCGATCAGGTTGAGCATGCTGGTGGAATCAACGACGGGTTCGGCTTCAATCGCCAGCAGAACATCCCCGGGCTTGACGCCTGCGCGATCGGCCGGCCCGCCGCGCAATACCCCGGCGATCAGCGTGCCTTGGGTATTGGGTAGTTTGAAGGACTCCGCAAGCTCTGCCGAGACATCCTGAACCTCTACGCCAATCCAGCCGCGTGTGACCGAGCCGGTTCGGACAATCTGGTCCATGACCTGTCGGGCGAGATTCGCCTGGATTGCAAAACCAATCCCCAGCGACCCGCCGCTGCGGGAATAGATTGCACTGTTGATTCCCACCAGATTTCCGGCGGCATCCACCAGCGCGCCTCCAGAATTGCCGGGATTGATCGCGGCGTCGGTTTGAATGAAGTTTTCGAAGGTACTGATGCCCAGGTGGCTGCGTCCCAGTGCGCTGACGATGCCCATGGTGACTGTCTGTCCGACACCAAATGGATTGCCTATCGCCAGCACGACATCACCGACAGAGAGATTTTCCGGATGACCGAAAGTCATGGCGGGGAGTCCACTGAGCTCGACTTTCAAGACGGCAAGATCGGTTTCTGGATCCGTGCCGACAACTTTTGCGGGCACCTTGCGTCCATCGGCTAGCGCAAGCTCGATTTCGTCGGCCGCCTCCACCACATGATGGTTTGTGAGGATGAAACCTTCCGGACCGACAATTACGCCCGAGCCAAGGCTTGAACTGGGTTGTGCGTCGCCCTCCAATTGGTCGCCGAAAAACCTGCGGAACACCGGGTCATCCATGAACGGATGCTTGGGGACCTTGACTTCCTTGCTGGTGAAAATATTGACAACCGAGGGCATTGCTTTTTTTGCAGCCGGACCCAGGGAGAGCAGCCCTCGCCGATCCTGGCCGTAATCGGCGGCTTCCTTTACGGTGATGGTGGATGCGTTGCGAGGGCCCAGGGACACCAGATCCGGGCGCAGCGTGACAACCACGAAGAGCACCGCGAGGCTGATGGTCACCCACTGGGAAAATATCAACCACAGCTTGCGCATATACGATTCCGGAAATAGTCGCGGAGAGGAGGGGGAAACGGCAGTGATGCCCGATGAGTGCGGCATTATTCACCAAAAGAATAGAGACATCAAAGGCGTAAACCGCAATTGCCCTTCGTGCCGGGGCAAACCAGGTTGGCGCACGAATACGGCGCGATTTTTCTCGACGGCCTGGCGGGCGGGCCCGGAATCGGCGTTTGACAAGGCGCTCGGCCTTCCAATAAACTGCGCGGCTTTCGTTAATTCGACCTCCGAAGCCCGCCATGCGCACCTTTTCAGCCAAACCGCACGAAGTGAAACGGGATTGGGTACTCATTGATGCAACCGACAAGGTGCTTGGACGCATGGCGGCCGAGATAGCCCGGCGTTTGCGCGGCAAGCACAAGCCCACCTTTACGCCGCATGTGGACACGGGAGATTACATCGTGGTGGTCAATGCGCAGAAGCTGCGCGTGACCGGCAACAAAGTCGAACAAAAAATTTATTACCGGCATTCGACCTATCCAGGCGGCATTTACGCTGCGAGCTTTGGCAAGTTGCAAGGCAAGTTTCCGGGCCGGGTTCTGGAGAAAGCCGTCAAGGGCATGTTGCCAAAAGGCGCGCTTGGTTACGCAATGATCAAGAAGCTCAAGGTTTATGCGGGCAGCGAACATCCGCATTCCGCGCAACAACCGCAGACCCTCAATTTCTAGGAATTCCCATGGCTACCCAGTACAACTACGGCACCGGTCGACGCAAGAGCGCAGTGGCGCGCGTGTTCCTCAAGCCAGGCAAGGGCAAAATTGTCGTCAATGACAAACCCGTGGACGAATTTTTCTCCCGCGAAACCGGGCGGATGGTCGTGCGACAGCCGTTGGTGTTGACGAACCACCTGGAAACCTTCGATATCCTGATCAACGTGGATGGGGGGGGCGAGTCCGGGCAGGCGGGAGCCGTGCGGCACGGTATCTCCCGTGCATTGGTGAATTTCGACGCGTCCCTGAAACCGACATTGAGCAAGGCGGGATTGATCACCCGCGATGCAAGAGAAGTCGAGCGCAAGAAAGTGGGCTTGCACAAAGCTCGTCGGCGCAAACAATTTTCCAAGCGTTGAGCGATCCGGGTGCAACACGAAAAAGCCGCCTTTTTGGCGGCTTTTTCGTTTGCGCGTTCGGGTTCAATGGCGATATGATCGAATTTGTTCTAAGTCTTTGGCAGACATGATAAAAGTAGGCATTGTCGGGGGAACGGGATATACCGGGGTGGAATTGTTGCGGATTCTGGCAACCCACTCCGGCGTCGAATTGCAGGCGATTACTTCGCGCAAGGAGTCAGGCATGGCAGTGTCTGACCTATTTCCAAGTTTGCGTGGTCGCTGCAACCTGAAATTTTCGGATCCCGGCAGCGGCCGGTTGGCTGATTGTGACTTGGTGTTTTTTGCCACGCCCAATGGCGTCGCGATGTCGGAAGTTCCCGCGCTCCTGCGCGCTGGCGTACGAGTGATCGATCTCGCGGCTGATTTTCGTATCCGGAATATTGCCGAATGGGAGAAGTGGTACGGCATGTCACATGGCTGCCCGGAACTTGTCGGGGAAGCGGTATACGGCTTGCCTGAAGTTAACCGGGCGGCGGTGCGCACCGCGCGACTGGTCGCCAATCCAGGGTGTTATCCGACTGCGGTGCAACTCGGATTCCTGCCCTTGGTGGAGGCGGGTGTTATCGACAAGGATCATTTGATTGCCGATGCGAAATCCGGCGTAAGTGGCGCCGGCCGCAAAGCCGAAGTCCATACGTTGTTTGCCGAAGCGGCAGACAATTTCAAGGCCTACGGCGTGCCGGGCCACCGCCATTTGCCGGAGATCGCGCAGGGGCTCAGTCAGATTGCCGGCGCCCCGGTCGGGCTGACATTTGTTCCGCACCTGCTGCCCGCCATTCGCGGAATCCATGCAACCTTGTATGGACGGCTGACACGCGAGTTGGACATTCAGGCGCTCTATGAGAATCGTTACCGTGGAGAGTTTTTTGTGGATGTGTTGCCGCCTGGGGCTCATCCTGAAATTCGCTCGGTCCGTGGTGCCAACATGTGCCGCATTGCCGTGCATCGTCCTGGCGGAGGAGATACGGTCGTGGTGTTGTCGGTAATCGATAATCTGGTCAAAGGTGCTGCCGGTCAGGCCGTGCAGAACATGAATCTGATGTTCGGACTGCCGGAGACCACCGGGTTGGAACACGTCGCATTGCTACCATGACGCTTCTGCGGTCCATTAAACGGCGCTTCGGCATGGGCACGTCCAGGGTCGCAGTTCGTGCTCACGTGGCGTGGTACTGGCGCTGGCTATTCTTCGTCATTATTGCCGGCCTGATCATTGGTGTTGCCGGCCTGACCTACGACATGGGTCGCCAGTACGCCGGATTTGACCACGGCGAGGCACAGCAGGAAAAACAGCGGCTTGTAGAACTTAATGCGAAGATGCTGGCTGAGAATCTGGCCTTGCGAAAGGAAATTGCCGCGGCGGAAAGGCAGCTCCAGATTGAAGTTTCCACCCATGGAAATTTGTCTGCCCAGATTCGGACCTTTTCCGAAGAAAATGCGCTGCTGAAAGAAGACTTGGCATTTTTTCAGACGCTGATGGCATCTGGGGGTGAACCTGGTGGCGTGAGTGTCAACCGGTTTCGTGTACAACCCGACGCATTGCCGAACGAATATCGGTACCGGTTGCTGATCGTGCAGTCCAAGCAAAGGGTAAAAGACTTCCGTGGCCATCTGCAATTTATCGTGGATGTCGACAATGCCGGAAAATCCGAAGTGATCAGCTTTCCCCGGGACCAGGAAACAGCCCAGGCGTATACTCTGGCCTTCAAGTTCTATCAACGTGTGGAAGGCACTTTCGTGGTGCCGCCGGGCGGCACCGTCAAGAAAGTGCAGGTTCGGGTGCTTGAGAATGGCAATCCGACGCCAGTGTCCATGCAGTCCGTCACCTTGCCCTGATTGGAGCGTATCGATGTTTGGAAACAAACCGACGAAACCACAAAATCGTATTGACAGCCTGATTGGCTCGGGAACCCTGGTTGAGGGCAATATCGCCTTCAGCGGGGGATTGCGTGTAGATGGCCGGGTGCGCGGAGATGTCTCCACCTCCGATGACGAGCCCAGTACCCTGGTATTGAGTGAAAAGGCCCAGATTGAGGGAGAGATCCGCGTTTCCCATGCCGTTATCAACGGAACGGTCGTGGGGCCGGTGCATGGGTCGGAATATGTCGAACTCCAACCCAAATCGAATGTCACAGGAGACGTGTACTACAAGACCTTGGAAATTCAGCTAGGCGCGGTTGTCCAGGGTCGATTGGTCCATCAGGACAGCGAAAAATCGCAGAATGTCGTGTCCCTGAAGGGCACCGGCGGCGAATGACTCGGGCAAGACCGGAAATTCCGACCACAGTGTTAGCATAAAGGTGATGAATATGAACGCAGTGTCCGACATGCCGTCCCCGCTGGTCTTTACGGACAACGCGGCACGCAAAGTCAGAGACTTGATCGAGGAAGAGGGCAATCCAGCGCTGAAGTTGCGCGTGTTTGTTTCGGGCGGTGGATGTTCGGGATTCCAGTACGGCTTTACCTTTGACGAAGAAGTGAACGAAGACGATTCCGCAATGGAAAAACACGGCGTTACCTTGTTGATCGACGCGATGAGTTACCAATATCTCGCCGGTGCGGAAATCGATTATCAGGAAGGCATCGAAGGCGCCCAGTTCGTGATCAAGAATCCGAACGCGACTTCAACCTGTGGATGCGGCTCTTCGTTTTCAGCCTGACGGGCTGCGGTGTGTGATGCATTCGGGGCAGGCAGGCGTCTGCCCCGATGTATTTTCAGAAGGGAAATTTCGTTCCGAACGCCTGATCGCCTGGGGCTGGTCTTACCGGTCTTCGAATTTCTGAAAAGCCGGTCAGTCCAGACGCGCCAGTTCGGTGTTGCGAAGCAGTTCCAAGCGCGACCATAGGGGGCGCGAGTGTTCCAGAAAGGCCTGCTGGATGTCCCCGGCAATCGGCGGACCTGGTGGCATCGCCAGCCGCATCGGATTCTGGTGGACGCCATTGACATGAAATTCATAGTGAAGATGCGGGCCGGTGGCCAAACCGGATTTGCCGACAAATCCCAGTAATTCGGACTGTGATACGCGCTTGCCTTTTTTTAGATCAGGCGCAAAGGCGGAAAGATGTCCGTACAACGTCGCATAACCGTTGGGGTGGCGCACCGTGACAACATTTCCATAACCGTTTTTCTGCCCGACGAACGTCACCCAGCCGTCCGCCGTGGAGCGGACTCGCGTGCCGAGTGGCGCGCCGTAGTCGATGCCGCGGTGCGCCCGCCAGGACTTCAGGATCGGGTGAAACCTGGAGAGGGAAAAACCGGAGGTGACTCTGGAGAATTCGATGGGCGATCGCAGAAAGGCGCGCCGCATATTGCGTCCTTCAGGTGTGTAATATCCACTGCGGCCCTGATCATCACTGTAGAACACGGCGCGAAACGTACGTCCCTGATTGACGAATTCCGCGGCCAGCACCTTGCCATAACCGGTGAAGTCTCCGTCCGCGGAGAGCGCTTCGAAAACCACGGAAAACCGGTCGCCGCGGCGCAAATCCCTATGAAAGTCGATGTCGCTGGAAAAAATTTCGACCAACTGCAAGGCCACGGTCTCCGGAATGCCGGAGGCATCGGTGGCGGCAAAAAGCGAGGTCTCGATTTCACCGGCGCCCTGCATCATCCAGGTCCCGGTCTCCGGCATTTCTTCAGACGCGGTGAATTCGGTGCCGCTGCGCGCGATGCGCAGGCGGCGCCCATCGGTATTCACATAGGTTAGCGCCTCCAACTTTCCGTCCGAACTCGTAATGGCCCGGATACTGCGGCCCGGATTAAGTTGGTATAAGGAGCGAACGTCCTTTGCCTGGAGAATAAAAGAAAGCGCGTCGCCGTCCCGCACCCCGATGCGCGTCATGACGGTGGCAATGGTGTCGCCACTCTGAATTCTCTCTTCGCGCCAAAAACGCGCGTCCAGGTCGCTCGTATCCGGAACTGGCAGGGAAACAGAAATTTCTTCGACAACCTTTTGCAGCGCGATGGGTTCCGGAACGGTGTCCGGCGCAATCCCAAAAGCGGCCACAACGCCAAAAAACGGCAGACTAATCAGGATCAAAGGCCAGATCCGCCGCGACGGCGTGCTTGCCACGACCGTCTTTTGCGCTAGAATCTCCTCTTTCTTCAATAACATGCGCTCTCTGGGTCCATTGGTTGCCGCGGAGGTTAACAGAATCCGTTGTCGGACGGAATCTCAAATTCGCAACTAGCGTGCTAGGTTTCGACGCAAAAGAAAACAGTCACCAAACCCCACCCTGACGCAATTTAACCGAACTGTAATACCCGCAAGAAATGGAAATCCAGGATCAACTCGAGGTTTTCAAACGTGGCTGCGACGAACTGCTGGTCGAGCAGGAACTTGTCGAAAAACTCAAGGCAGGCAAGCCGCTGCGCATAAAGGCCGGGTTTGATCCGACGGCGCCGGACCTGCATCTTGGCCACCCCGTCCTGATCAACAAGATGCGCCAACTGCAGGAACTTGGGCACCACGTCCAATTTCTGATCGGTGATTTCACCGGAATGATTGGCGATCCGACCGGCAAAAACGCAACACGACCACCGTTGTCCCGGGAGCAGATTGCCGAAAACGCCAGGACCTATCAGGCCCAGGTCTTCAAGATTCTCGATCGGGACCGTACCGAGATTTGTTTCAATTCGACATGGATGGGAAAACTTGGCGCTGCGGACATGATCAAGCTGGCGGCGACCCATACGGTCGCCCGCATGCTGGAGCGCGACGATTTTGGAAAACGCTATCGAAACAATCAGCCGATTGCGATCCACGAATTCCTCTATCCCCTGGTCCAGGGTTACGACTCGGTTGCTATGCGCGCCGATCTCGAGCTGGGGGGCAAGGACCAGAAATTCAACTTGTTGATGGGCCGGGAACTGCAGAAACATTTCGGGCAGCCTCCGCAATGCATTCTCACCATG
>JBJXFN010000125.1:0-3757 GCA_046155535.1 Burkholderiales bacterium | reverse complement strand
TGGAGATGATCAGCACGTCGCGAATGCCGGCCAGCATCAAGGTGCACAGCGGGTAATACACCATGGGTTTGTCGTAAACCGGCAGCAGTTGCTTCGAAAGCACCTGGGTGACCGGGTACAGGCGGGTGCCGGATCCACCGGCCAGCAGAATGCCTTTCAATTCTCCCCCCTTTGTTGGTAATTCTTCTCCAGCCAGGTCTTGTATTCCCCACTGATCACGCCTTGCACCCAGTCCTTGTTATCCAGATACCAGCGCACGGCCTTCTTCAATCCGGACTCGAATGTCTCTGCGGCGCGCCAGCCGAGTTCCGTTTCGATCTTCGTGGCATTGATTGCATAACGGCGATCGTGCCCCGGGCGGTCCCTCACAAAGGTGATCAGGGACTCTCGCAATTTGCCATCGCGGGACGGCACGACCTTATCCAGAATCCGGCAAATCGCGCGCACGACATCGATGTTCGATCGCTCGTTGCGGCCGCCGATATTGTAGGTTTCCCCCACCCGGCCTTTTTGCAGGACCATGCGAATGCCAGTGCAGTGATCGCCGACGTAGAGCCAGTCACGCACGTTCAACCCGTCCCCGTACACAGGCAATGGCAATCCGCCCAGCGCATTCAGAATCACCAGAGGGATGAGTTTTTCGGGAAACTGATATGGCCCGAAGTTGTTCGAGCAATTGGTGGTCAACACCGGCAAGCCATAAGTGTGATGGTAGGCACGCACCAGATGATCCGATCCCGCCTTGGACGCCGAGTACGGACTGTTCGGCGCATAGGGCGTGGTTTCAGCAAAGGGGGCATCTCCAGGACCAAGCGAACCATAAACTTCGTCCGTGGACACCTGCAGGAAGCGAAAGCCAGCCTTGCGCTCGCCTTGCAGTTTCTCCCAGTAAGCACGGGCTGATTCGAGCAGCCGCAAAGTGCCCAGCACATTGGTTTGTACAAATGTTTCCGGACCGTGAATGGAGCGGTCCACATGGCTTTCAGCAGCAAAATTTAGGATCGCCGCCGGTTGGTGTTCCGCGAGCAGTTTTGAGACCAGCTCGGCATCCCCGATGTCGCCGCGATAAAAACGATACCCGGGATGCGACTGGATCGCCGCCAGGCTGGACAGATTGCCCGCATACGTGAGTTTGTCCAGATTCACGATTGCGCGGGATTCTGCGCCGAGCCATTGGTGAATGAAATTAGCGCCAATGAATCCGGCGCCACCGGTCACCAGAATGCAATCCTGCGTCATGCAATGCTCTTCACGAAAGCGAGTCAACCGGCGCTACCGCGCGGCGTCTGTCTAAAGAGCCTCATTCTAGGGATAATCGTGCATTCCGTCGAACCTCGAATCCGCGATCCTCGTGCGCATCCTGCTCGTCAAGACGTCGTCCATGGGCGATGTGATCCACAATCTCCCGGTGGCAAGCGATATTCGCCATGCTTTTCCGGCAGCGCAGATTGACTGGATCGTGGAGGAAAGCCTGGTGGAAATTCCCCGCTGCCATGCGCAGATCCGGCAGGTCATTCCAGTGGCATTGCGCCGCTGGCGGCGGCGCCCGCTGGGCCAAGCAACACGCGAAGAATTTGGCGCGCTGAGGAAATTTTTACGCGAGAATCCCTACGACGCCATCATCGATACGCAGGGCTTGCTCAAAAGCGCATTCCTGGCAAGGCTGGCAACAGGCGTGCGCCATGGCCTGAACTGGCGCAGCGCGAGGGAACCGCTGCGCATGTTCTATGACCATGTATACGAAGTGCCCTGGACGCTGCACGCGGTGGAACGCAACCGGATGCTGGCGGCGCGGGCATTGGGTTACCGGTCTTCCGGCGCGCCCGACTTCGGCCTCCAGGCAGTCGCCGACAGGCGCGGCGTAACAGGCGCCGTCAACGCCGAAATCACAACGGGCGTCCCGTTCGCCGTATTCCTCCATGCCACCAGTGCGGTGGAAAAAGAATGGCCGGAATCGCATTGGGTCGCGCTCGGTAACCAGCTTGCAGCCGATGAAATTGTCTGCGTGCTGCCGTTCGGCAACGCGGCCGAACGAGCGCGCAGCGAACGCCTCGCCACCCGGATACCGCAAGCACGGGTGCCTTCCGCGCTGGGACTCAGGGACCTGGGGGAGATGCTTTCGCTGGCCCGCTTCGTCGTGGGGGTGGACACTGGGCTGTCCCATTTCTCCGCCGCCCTGGGTACGCCCACCGTCGGCATTTTTTGCGCCACGCATCCGGCGGCGACCGGGTTGTATGGCAGCCCTCGCGCAATCAACATCGGCGGCCCCGCAGGCGGTCCCGAAGTGGACGAAACGATGGCGGCAATTGTTCAAGTGACGGGGACCCGTTGAGCAGGCTGCTGTATTCCCTCGCGATCCACCTGATGATCCCCTGGGCGCTTGTGCACCTGGCCTGGCGCGCGCGGCGCCAGTCGGAATATCTCCGGCATGTCGGCGAACGCCTGGGATTTTTTCCACCGGCGGGAAACCGCCCGCTGCTCTGGCTGCACGCGGTATCCGTCGGCGAGACGCGCGCGGCCGAGCCCCTGATCCGGCTGTTGCAATCACGCCATCCTGATCAGCGCATCCTGCTGACCCACGGAACGCCGACCGGACGCCAGGCCGGCGCTGAATTATTCGGCAGCGAGGTCACGCAGGCTTACCTGCCCTATGACTTTCCATGGGCGGTCCGCCGTTTCCTGCGCCACTATCGGCCGGTTGCCGCCTTGTTCCTGGAAACGGAACTGTGGCCGAATCTGGTGCGGGCCTGCCGCAGGCAGGGTGTGCCCGCCTATCTCGTAAACGCCCGCATGTCGGAAAAATCGGCGCGCGGTTACCGCTTCCTGGCCCCGCTCACCCGTGCAGCGTTACGTGACCTGTCCGTGATTGGCTCGCAAACCGAGGGCGACGCGCAACGCCTGCGGCAATTGGGCGCTGAAAAAGTGGCCGTCACCGGAAATCTCAAATTCGACCGCACGGTGCCGCCGGAAATGCTGGAGAGGGGCCAGCGTCTCCGGGCGGCATTGGGCGGCTCCCGGCCCATCTTTCTCGCGGCCAGCACCCGCGACGGTGAAGAAACGCTGATCCTCGACGGGCTGGCCCGGCACCCGGTTCCCCGCTTGCTTACCATCATTGTCCCGCGTCACCCGCAACGCTTCGACACGGTGGCAGACCTGTTGGCAAAGCGCGGCTTGCGTTTCCAGCGGCGCAGCCAGATGCCTGAAACGGACGTCGACTGCACGGTGCTGCTCGGCGACACCATGGGAGAAATGTTTGCCTATTACGCGGCTAGTGATCTGGCGTTCGTGGGCGGCAGCCTGTTGCCCCTCGGGGGACAGAATCTCCTGGAAGCCTGCGCGGTCGGGACCCCGGTCATCGTCGGCCCCCACACCTTCAACTTTGCCGACATCACACGACAGGCGGAGCGCGCAGGCGCCGCCCTCAGAGTGGCAGGCCCCGAAGAACTTGGCGGCGCGGTGGCCATGCTGATCGCCGATCCGCAAAAACGTGCGGCGATGGCGGCGGCGGGCAAGCGATTTACCGATGCCCACCGCGGAGCGACACTGCGCACCCTGCAGATCCTGGATCTTTAATGCCCGTCAGCTCGCGATGCGAATCACCGAGGTTTCGGTTACGACCACGTCCACAGGCAGGTCCCAGGGCCCGGTCGGAACCCGGGCGACTGTCTGCATCGAAAACGCTGCCAGCACCCGCAATGCGACAACACCGTCCTCGGCAAGCAAGCGGTCGTAATACCCGCCGCCATACCCAAGGCGG
>JBJXFN010000124.1:0-17113 GCA_046155535.1 Burkholderiales bacterium | reverse complement strand
ATCTACCACTTCACATCCCGCGTATTCCTGGCCACCCACAACCCGAACAGGAAGAATGCCGCCGCATTGACCAAGGCATAGCCTAGAACGCCTGTTGCAATGCCCTGCCAATACTCGCTCATCGCCGCGCTCGATATATCCCGGCCAGGCGACAATATCCACCGCCCCTTCGCCCTTGCCGAGCTTTTCCTGCCGGGCCAATACCGTGCCTGTACTCAGCGCGGCACCCACCCAGGCAAACAGAAAAATTTTCAGGCAACCCAATGCTCGATTTGTCATGGTCTTCTCCTCCTATTTTTCGTTGGACACCCCGATCTTTTTCAGCCGGGAATATTTCGACTAGCCTACTCTGTGGTTCCTGCCCCAGCAAGCACCAACCGGGCGCCGCGTTGTGGCGGTGCAGCAGCCTTCCATCGATACTTTGATCTCCCGGTGAAAAATGAGCATGACTCCCGGGTCATTTAAGGGCGCTTCCGAAATCGCTTATTTTTCTGCGCGGTACTGTATCGAGAACAGGAAGTTTCGTCCAGGCGATGGGTAGGCGATGAAATTGCTGGGAGGACCGATCGCCAACGCATAGGTGTAATAGTCCTCGTCAAAGAGGTTTTTTACGGACGCTCCGAAGGTCCATTTGGCAATCGTATGGAAAACAGCCAAGTCGGCTGTCCAGTAGGAGGGCATTTCCCTGCCAAAGTTGTTCGATTCGTCGCCGTCGTAAAGCTGGCTTCCAACATAGTTGGCCGCCGCATTCAGGCGCGTATGCTCCCTCATTGACCAATCGACGCCGACGTTGGCCATATGCCGCGGCACCAGCGGCATTCGATTGCCGGAAACATTCACGCCGCTCAAGGTCCCGGAACGGAACGTCGCCTCGGTGTAAGTGTAATTTGCGAACAAAAGCGCGCTCGTGTTGAGCGTCCATTTGCCTTCCAGTTCCGTACCCGATCGCTTCGTGGGCGGAAGATTGACGTTGGCAAACGCGGCGGAGTCGAAATGAATCTCGTTCTTCAGATCGGAACGAAAAGCGGCGATTCGGTATCGGCCAGGACCGATCAGCACTTCGCCGCCGAGTTCCGTGTCGTGCGAAGTCTGCGGCTCGAGGAAGATCACCGATGGCGAAATGAAAAAGGCGCCGAGTCCGGGAGAATAAATCTCGTCGAGTGTCGCAACCCGAAAACTGTATCCGTATTTTGCATAAACCACATCCGAGGTGTTGAACCGGTGGCGCGCGCCAATTTCGTATGCCTTTGCGTTCCGGGTTTGACTGCCCGATGCGTTGCCGGTCGGATCCGACGAGTCCTTCGCTTCGAACTCGAGGCGCTGCAGCCTGCCGCCGAATGACAGGGTTGTCCCCGACATCAGCGTTGAGACATTCTGCACGTAGACTCCGGAATTACGCTGTTCTGCGCTGGCGGAAGCCGGGTTCGTGCGCTCGGAGGAATAATCCCAATTCTCCCAGTCCCAGCCGAATACGATGCTGTTATGCACGCCAAACACTGAGTACGGAATCTTTACCCGCGGCGAAAATGTTTTAGTTTCCACCTTGGTGTTGCCATCCAGCGTCAAACCGAAAAATGCGGAGTGAAAGTCGTTTTTCTTTTCCCGATAGCCCAAGTCTACAATCAATTCCGATTCGCCCAACCTGAACAATCCGGACAAACTGGCGAATCCTACCTCGCGATTGGAAAAATCTTCCGGCGTTCTCGTCCCGTTGCGGTCGGTGACCAATTCCTTCTCGGTGCGTGCTCCGGGCAAGCGCAAGTCCTGCTTGTCGTAGCCGAATTTGAGATTCAGGCTGCGGTCGGGATCGAAGTTGCGCAAGTCGGCGACGATATTTTCCTGCACGACGCGATTGTTATCCCTGTAGTTGTTCGAACTGTACTGGCCGCCATTCAGGCTCAGACCGACATTGTCCCCCGCCATCCGTCCACCGACACGATAGTCCTGCGTGTTGTAGCTGCCGCTGCCGGCGTAGGCATCGAATGACCTGGCCCCGCGATCTGGCCCTTTGGTAATGACATTGATGACGCCGCCGGTCGCACCACCACCGTAGAGCACAGCACCGCTGCCGCGGATGATTTCTATACGTTCAATGGATTCGATCGGTATGGTGGACCATCGCGCGGTGGTAAGTTCGTACTCGCTCAGTCGGCGACCATCGAGCAACACCAGCGTATTTTGATCGCCTGTGACACCGAAACCGCGCAGATCCACCTGCATGTCCGGACTGCCGCTATTGTCGCGGACGATTACACCGGACTCTCGCGAAAGTAGCCGGGGCAGCGAGGTTTCGCCGCTGCTACGAATTTGTGCGCCGGTAACAACCGTGACTCCGATTGGCTGACCGCCAGGACTGTCTTCAAAGCGCGTCGCCGTGACCAAGATTTCCTCAGTCGTCAAGCTTTCGTTATTGTCGTAGGCAAAAGAAGGATTTGTCGCGACCAACATCACCGCGACGATTGTTAACAAATAGCACTTTTTCATGTTGTCTCCAGGGAAAGCATGCCCGCCGCATGCGTGACACAAAAAATGGAGATCGGCAGGAAGGCAACAGGAGGAAAGCCGTGGGCCACCACCGGACGCCCGCCCCGCGCGGAAACTCCGTTCGCGTTCGTCGGGCCGGTATCCGGGCTTGCGAGTCGGGTGCGTCGCCTTCCCATGACGTGAGCAACACAAATCGGCATGGCGCCGATCCGCTGTCGTTCCGTACCACAGTGGCAGAGAGACACACCCCTTTTTTTCGCTTACCGTTGCGGGGGCAGCACAGGAATTGGGTCGCACTTGGACGGCACAACCGCGGGTGTCCGCGGTCGGCCATGCCATGCCAAACCCTCACCTGTTTCCCGTTTGACCCCCGCCAAGGATTCGGCCGGGGCACCCGAGAACAGGGGACGGATTCTAATGGGAACTACTTCAAGCGTCGAAATAACGTCGAAAGGGGAACAGGTTTGGTCTCCAGCCGGACGCCGTCCCAGGGCAGGGAATATTTGTCAAAGCACATTCACAAAAATGCGTTAGCAGTTGACTTTTCAGGGTTTTTAAAATTATAGTGTGGTCATGGAAAGTGAACTGAAAGTCCTGGACGAGAAGATTCAGCAGCTTGTGCTGCTGACCCGGAAGTTCCGCAAGGAAAACTCCCAACTTCGTCAGCAATTGGCCAGCGCCGAAAGCGAGAACAAGCGCCTGGCCGACAAAGTTCATACTGCCCAGGTTCGGGTCGAAACCCTGCTTGGACAGATCCCGGAGAACGCGGAATGAGCAAAGACGCCAAAGGCCTGGACGTCAATATCATGGGGCGCGAGTTTCGGATCGCGTGCAAGGACGAAGACAAGTTGGGCCTGCTCAAGGCGGTGGAATACCTGAATACGCGAATGCGCGATATTCGTGATGCTGGAAAGGTCGTTGGTGTCGAGCGCATCGCCATCATGGCCGCGCTCAATATCACGCATGAATTTCTCACCACGCGGGTCGACGGTGGATTTGATGTGGGCGAGTTCAAGCGTAGAATAATTGGCATGCAATCCGCCGTTGATGAAGCGATGGATGGTCAGGACGAATTGTTTTAATGTCCCCCGCGGTGTTCGCCAGGCTTGTATTCTTTGAACCGATGATCCTTGCCTAGGTTGCGGCCCAATGTAGCGCTGTTGTGCGCGTCCCACCCGGAAGCGCCTGATGTGCTCGGAAAGCGACCAACTTGAACCCTGGGTTCAAGATAAGAGCCTGACGGAAATTGTGGGGGGCTCCCTTTGTTGCACCACGCGGCAAGTAGGATTTCCCGCGTGTGTGCGCTGAACCGATAGAGTTCCGCCGAGGCGGCGCTCTATTTTTTTTCCCGGCGTACCCATGAACTACTGGTTGATGAAGTCCGAGCCAGATGTCTTTGGCATTGACCATCTGGCCTCCGCCAGGGACAAAACCGCGGCATGGTGGGGCGTCCGCAACTATCAGGCGCGCAATTTCATGCGCGATAGCATGGCCCTCGGCGACCGGGCGTTTTTCTATCATTCCAGTTGCTCGGAGCCAGGCATCGTGGGCATCGTGCGAATCTCCAGGCTCGCCTATCCGGACGCCACCCAGTTCGATCGCAAGAACCCCTATTACGACCCCAAGGCGACGTCCGACCAGCCGCGATGGTTCAACGTCGACGTGACACTGGTAAAAAAAATCCGTCTGGTGGGCCTGCCCGAGCTGCGCAAACATGAAGCACTCGCGGCCATGCGCGTGCTTCAGCGCGGCAATCGGCTGTCGATCACGCCCGTGGAATCCCAAGAATGGGATTTCATCATGAAGCTGGTCTGACTGCGCGCCGATGGAATGGTGGCTCGCCTACCTCGCCATGGGCCTGTTCGTGGGCATCTTTGCCGGCATGCTCGGCATTGGCGGAGGGGTTATCCTGGTGCCCCTGATGGTGTTTGTCTTTGGCGCGCAGGATTTTCCGGCTGATCGTATCCTGCATCTGGCGCTGGGCACGTCCTTGTGCAGCATCGTGTTCACCTCGGTTTCGAGTGTACGGGCACATCAAAAACGCGGCGCCGTGCTCTGGGAGATTGTCCGCCAGAGTACTCCCGGTCTGGTCGCCGGCGTGTTGCTCGGCACCCTGATTGCCGATCGACTCGAGTCGCGGCATCTCGCCATGATTTTCGTCGCCTTTGTTTACTACGCGGCGGTGCAACTGTTCCTGGATATCAAACCCCGGCCTTCGCGGCAATTGCCCGGCAAGGCAGGGATGAGCGTCGCCGCGCTTGGCATCGGCACGATCTCGAGCTGGGTCGGTGTCGGCGGCGGTGTATTGACCGTGCCGTTGATGAGTTTTTGCAATGTCCCCTTGCGCAATGCAATTGCCACCTCGGCCGCGCTGGGCCTGCCGATCGCGTTGTCGGGCACGCTGGCTTACATCTACACCGGCCTCGGCAAAAACCATCTGCCTGCGCTCAGCCTGGGCTATGTTTATCTACCGGCGCTGATCGGCATCGTGATCGGAACCTTTCTCACGGTGCCGGTCGGTGCCCGGGTGGCCCATAACATGCCGCTGCGCGCGCTTAAACGTATTTTCGCAGTGATGTTGTTTGTTCTGGCAAGCCGGATGCTCTGGTCGCTGGTCCGCTAAGTACACACTAGCCATCAGAGTCTGGTACTGAACCATCCTGCAACACTGTGTCGCTCGCGTTGCACCGTCAGCACTTCGTGGGGAAACCGTGCGCTGGCAAATAGCACCAGCTTTCCCGGCTGGGGAACAATGTCTTCGAAGACCGATTCTGATTTTTTGTCGCGATAGATTCTCAGGATACCGCCGTCGGCAGGTGTCCAGGAGGCATTCAGATACAACACGCAGGACACGCATCTCTGCAAACTGCCTGCCAGCTGGTCGAGATGGCGGCGATAAAACGTCCCGGCCGCATACCGCGAATAGTGACACTCGAATTCCCAGAGCCCCATCTGCAATTGGCGATTGAAAGCAAGCCGCAACTGCTCCATTCGGTCCAGGCATTCACGTTGTGCGGTGCTCGGAGCCAGGGTATTCCACCAATGCAGTTCGTCAGCGCGGATTTCCTTGCGAACCTGCCGATTGCTGCGCGCGCCAACAGCGGCCGCCCGCAACGCCCCTTGTTTCGACAGTACCTGGATTTCCGATTCCAGCGTGCTGCGTAGCCGGTCCTCCAGAAACCCCGGCGTCGTAACCCTGCCCTGTTCCCCGAACGTCGCAACGATCCGGTCGATGGTTTCCACGACGACCTGTCAGTCAGCGAAACCGCTCGCGCAACACGGATTTCTGGATTTTTCCCATGGCATTGCGCGGCATTTCATCGATCCGGTACACCTGCTTGGGCACTTTGTAATTCGCCAGTGCCCCCTTCAACGTCCGGATCATGCCATCGGGATCGAATGGCGCACCAGGGTGCATGACCACCACCCCGGTAACGGCTTCCCCGAAATCGGGATCGGGTAGTCCGATGACTGCCGACTCGACCACGCCCGACATCGCATCCAGGGCCAATTCGATTTCCTTCGGGTAAACGTTGTACCCGCCACTAATCACGAGATCCTTGGCGCGGCCCACGATCGACAGATATCCCTGCCTGTCGAACACCCCCAGGTCTCCGGTTCGAAACCAGCCGTCGGCGCTGAATTCTTCCCGCGTCTTTTCCGGTTTTCGCCAATATCCGGAAAATACGTTCTCTCCCTTGACCTGGATACCGCCGGTGGACCCCGGCGGCAGGGCTTGGTCTTTCTCATCCGCAACGCGCACCGAAATACCGGCCAGGGGAAACCCCACGCTGCCCTCCCTGCGCTCGCCCTCGAGCGGGTTGGAAGTGATCATTCCCGCTTCCGACATCCCGTAGCGCTCCAGGATGGCATGGCCGCAGCGCGCCTGGAATTCCCTGAAGGTTTCGGTTTGTAATGGCGCCGAACCGGAAATGAACAACCGCACATTGCGACACGCGTTGTGGTCGAACGCGCTTTCTGCGAGCAACCGCGTATAGAACGTCGGCACCCCCATCATCACCGTTGCACGCGCAAGCCCGCGCAACACGGCCGCGGGCTCGAACTTCGATTGCCATAACATGCGTGCCCCTGACAACAACACACAATGGTTGGCCACGAAAAGCCCGTGCACATGGACTACCGGTAAGGCATGTAACAACACATCGCGATCACTGAAACGCCAGCAATCGATCAGCGCGCGGGCATTGGAAACCAGATTACGGTGGGTCACCATGGCACCTTTGGAACGCCCGGTCGTGCCCGAGGTATAGATGAGGACAGCAAGGTCATCCGGGGCAGACTCCGCGGTGACAATCCGGGCATCGGAAGAAGCAGCCAGGTCCATCAGGGTTCCGGCTCCTTTGTGATCCAGCGTAAATACCTGTGCACGGCCGGCGCTGAGTTCCTGAAACATCTCGCGCGATTGCGGCCGGCAGATCAGAATCGCCGGCTCGGCATCGATCAGAAAATAATCCAGCTCGGCGCGAAGATAGGCTGTATTGAGCGGCACATAGACCAGGCCGGCACGCAGGCAGGCAAGATAGAGAATAAATGCGGCCGGGGATTTGTCGACTTGCACCACCACGCGCGCGCGCGGCTTGACACCCAGATCCAGGAAAAACTTCGCCAAGCGGGCGGCCTCGCGAAACACCTCCGCATAACAATGCGTTGTGCCCTCTTCGGTTTCGAAACAGATCCTGTCGCCGCGTCCGGCGTTGGCCGTCTCGATGGCGGCAAAAAAGTTGGCGTTCAAAATACCTGCTCAGATCTGCGTATCAATGACACCGGACGCCAGAAAATCGTCGAAGCTGCCCTTTGCCGTTGCACGACCCAGAACGCGAGCCATGGCGGCCGCCGGCAGCACCTGCACATTTGCGCCCGGCAGGGCCACCACCTTGGAAGCCGGCGCCGCAAGGGCGACATAGATGCCGCCCGCCGCATCTCCGCATACCTGAAGGGTGAGGCGGTGCCCGCGTTCGCGCAAATGCGCGAGGACCATGGCTAGGTGCGCCACGTAATCCGACAGGCAAACCCGTTCATCTTCGATGGTTGGTGCGTGTCCGGGCGAATCCAGAAATATCGTGACGGCATCACCGGGATGCGAGGCGGAGAATGCCAGACACTCGCCGGCCAGGGTCCAGGCAGCCATGGCGCTGACCGTCCGGCCGCCCAGAAAACCGAAATAAATGCCGGGCGCCGAATTGTCCGGCTGCGCGGCAAAAACACCATCACTTTCCCGGATCTGCATCCCCACCGGAACCAATTTCGTAAGAATGGGCGGCAACGTGGCCGGCACCCGTGCCAGCGCGCCGGGCGAGCGTCCGTGGGCCAACAAACGCATTCCCAGTTCTGTGTGGCGCGACGACGGATCGCGAACTTCTATCGGCGGTGATGCGAGCCACTCCAACGCCGCCCCAGCGTAGTCAGAAAGCGTATCTGCGCAGTGTTGATCCGTCTTTTGCATGGAGGCGCGGGTCGCGCCACCCATCAGCGACGTCACCGCATCGCCGTCGAGTTCTTCTCCCTTGCCCAAAGCATGGATCACAGCCGGGCCCGACATGGCCAGACGTGAATTGGCATTGTAAACACGCCGGTTGCTCGCCGACGCGAGCATCGCGGCGCCGCCAAAGCAGTCACGTCCGACCAGGGCGAGCACTGGAATGCCTGCCAGGCGCAGGTCGAGAAAATGCCGGTACATGCGCCGGAATGCTCCCAGCGCAGGTAACCCTTCGCTTAATTTCGCACCTGCCGAATCGAGGCATAGCACCACCGGAACACCACCGGCGCGGCTCTTGTCCAGCAACTCCGTCAAGGCCTGGGACTCGTCCACTCCCAGGGAACCTCCTGCAATACCCCGCTCGGTTGCCGCCATGGCCACTGCGTGGCCGCCCAGCGTACCCAGGGCGGTTACCACACAGCCGGCCTGGCTGATTGCGTGGGGTTTGTCGTTCAGGAGGCCCGTGATTCGCTGCTGCGCCCCGCACGCGGAGAATGCGCCATCGGTCATATGTTGCACCGGCAGCCAGTCATAGTCCGCACCACCGTCGCATCAGAGTCCGGTACACCTCCACGGATTCGTGCACACGGGCGATCCGGCAATACTCGTCGGTCTGATGCGCCATATGCGCCTCGCCAGGGCCGAGGATGATGGTGGGTGGGCGGTCATACGCCTGCATCAGCGCGGCCGCATCCGTGAAGTAGGTCGCGACCTGCGGTTGCGGACGCTCGCCGTGAAGCGGCTGCAGGATTTCGAAAACCTCCTGCACCCAGGGGTGCGCGGGTTCGGTGAAAACGGCTTCGATATCGAGGAGCGTTTCCAGTTCCACCTCGTTTCCGAGCCGGCGCTGCAATTCTGCCCTCAGCAAGGCATGATCTACGGTGGGAACAGTACGAATATCGATGCCCATGACTGCTTCATCGGGCACCGAGTTGATGTTCAATCCGCCGCGAATGGTGCCCAGATTCAAACTTGCCTGGCCCATCAGGGGGTGCGGCGGATTGGAGAAGCGGAATTTTTCCAGAACATCCACGGCTCGTGCCGCCTTATAGACGGCGTTGACACCTTTTTCCGGCATCGAGCCGTGCGCCGTAACGCCGCGGGTGCGCGCATTCAACCAGAAGGCGCCTTTGTGTCCGACAAAAGGAAAATTGGAAGTGGGTTCGCCCACCACCACTGCGCCGGCCCGCCCCAACGCGCCGTGCTTTTTGATCAGATGAAATGCTCCCTGACAACCGGTTTCTTCGCCGGCCGTGATCACCAGTTCGAGGCCGGGCGAGCGGGTAAGTTTTTTGGACAGCTCTACGGCTGCCACGACGAAGGCGGCTACACCACATTTCATGTCGCTGGTGCCCCGGCCAAAGAGATTCCCGGCATCGGTCTCCCCGGCGAAAGGGTCCATTTTCCAAGGTGCGGCACCCAGAGGAACCGTATCAATATGCCCGGTAAAACAGATGGGCGCCTTCTCCTGTGTCCCGCCGATGGTCGCGACCAGACTGGCACGCTGGGCAGAAAATTCGTGATAACGAATATTGAATCCGGCCGCCTCCAACAGGCCGCCGAGATGGTAGGCACACTGCTCCTCCTGGCCCGGCGGATTGATGGTATTCATCCGAACCAGTTGCCGCGTGAGTTCGATCACATCGATTTCTGCTGCCATGCTTCTTGACCTCTCTGGTTCGCGCCCTGCAGAGTCCGGAAACTAGCATCCATCGGGCGGGATCGTTTCATAATGATGCCACGCGGACGGGCGCGACGGACCCAAAAAAAAAGAGCGGCGCAAGGCCGCTCTCTTTGGCGTATTCGCTGACAGAATTTATTTCTTGCGCAATTTCCGGATTGCGGCGATCTGCGCTGCCATCATCGAGAATTCTGCCTGCAATGTCGCAATTTCCTGTTTGTCTGTTGCGTTTCGCAATGCATCTTCGGCGCGTTTCTGCGACTCCATCGCTTTGGCCTCGTCGAGGTCCTGTCCGCGAATCGCGGTATCGGCCAACACGGTTACCATCTTCGGTTGTACTTCGAGAATACCGCCGTCCACGAAAATCAGCGTTTCTTCGCCACCGCCGACAGGTTTGATCCGCACCGCACCGGGTTTGATGCGTGTGATCAGCGGGGTATGGCGCGGATAGATGCCCAGTTCGCCCGCTTCGCCCGGGAGGACAACAAACTCCGCTTCGCCAGAGAATATCGAGGCCTCTGCACTCACCACATCCACTTGCATCGTATTGGCCATTGCAAATTACCGTTCAGACAGGATTACTGCAGGGTCTTGGCTTTCTCAACCGCTTCCTCGATGCCGCCGACCATGTAGAACGCCTGCTCGGGCAGGGCATCACATTCGCCGTTGACGATCATCTTGAAACCCTTGATGGTTTCCTTCAGCGGCACAAATTTTCCAGGTGATCCGGTAAACACTTCCGCCACATGGAAGGGTTGCGAGAGGAAGCGTTGAATCTTGCGGGCTCGCGAAACGGCCAGCTTGTCCTCTGGAGAAAGTTCGTCCATGCCAAGAATGGCGATGATGTCGCGCAATTCCTTGTAGCGTTGCAGCGTGGCCTGTACAGCACGAGTGGTGTTGTAGTGGTCTTCGCCAATCACGTTGGGATCGATCTGGCGCGAGGTGGAATCCAGCGGGTCCACGGCGGGATAAATGCCGAGGGAAGCAATGTCGCGCGACAGCACGACGGTGGCATCAAGGTGGCCGAAGGTGGTCGCCGGCGACGGGTCGGTCAAATCGTCTGCCGGCACGTACACGGCCTGAATCGAGGTGATGGAGCCGGTCTTGGTCGACGTAATCCGCTCCTGCAAGCGGCCCATTTCTTCCGCCAGCGTCGGTTGGTAGCCCACTGCGGAGGGCATGCGGCCCAGCAACGCGGAAACCTCGGTGCCGGCGAGCGTAAAACGATAGATGTTATCGACAAAAAACAGGATGTCACGGCCTTCGTCGCGAAATTTTTCCGCCATGGTGAGACCACTGAGCGCAACGCGCAGACGGTTGCCTGGCGGTTCGTTCATCTGGCCGAACACCATCGCCACTTTCGATTCGGTCAGATTGTCGAGTTTGATGACGCCGGCTTCCGACATCTCGTGATAGAAGTCATTGCCTTCGCGGGTGCGTTCACCGACACCGGCGAACACCGACAGGCCGGAGTGTTGCTTGGCAATGTTGTTGATGAGTTCCAGCATATTCACCGTCTTGCCCACTCCGGCGCCCCCGAACAAGCCGACTTTTCCGCCTTTTGCGAAAGGACAAACCAGGTCAATCACCTTGATCCCTGTTTCGAGCAGGTCGACCGAGGGCGACAGCTCGGCAAATTTCGGCGCGGGCTGATGGATGGAACGGCGTTCGTTGGACTTGATCGGTCCGGCTTCGTCGATAGGACGGCCCAGCACATCCATGATACGACCCAGGGTTCCTGTGCCCACCGGCACCGATATTGCAGCACCGGTATTTTTGACTTTCATGCCGCGACGCAGGCCGTCGGAGGATCCCAGCGCGATACAGCGCACGACGCCATCTCCCAATTGCTGCTCGACTTCAAAGGTCAGGCCCTTCTCTGCGAACGAGGCGTCATTGGATTCTTCCAGCACCAGCGCGTCGTAGACTTTGGGCATCGCTTCGCGCGCAAACTGGATGTCTGTGACCGCACCGATGCACTGGACGATTGTTCCTTGGCTCATGATATTTTCCTAATGCGTGAGTCGAATTCGATAAGAAAGGCGCGGTTCACACCGCAGCTGCACCGCCAACAATTTCTGACAATTCCTTGGTAATCGCTGCTTGCCGGCTCTTGTTGTAGACCAGTGTCAGCTCGTCGATCAGTGTCGCGGCATTGTCGGAGGCCGACTTCATGGCCACCATGCGCGCGGACTGTTCGGATGCCATGTTTTCCGACACGCCCTGATACACAACCGCCTCGATGTAACGCGTGAGCACCAGGTCGAGCACGCCCTTGGCTTCCGGCTCGTAAACGTAGTCCCAATTGCCTTCCGGGGTGCCGATACGTTCGCCGGAAAGTGGCAGTAACTGTTCCATCACCGGCTCCTGCTTCATGGTGTTGATGAAGCGGGTATAGAAAATAATGACGCGGTCGAAACGGTCCTTGCTGTAACCGTCGAGCATGATCTTGACAGCGCCGATCAAGTCTTCGATTTTCGGACGATCACCAAGTGCCGTGGCCTGCGACACGATGTTTGCGCCCAGCCGTTGCATGAAACCCATGCCTTTGCCGCCGATGCAGCAGACATCTATTTCCTCGCCCTCGGCCTGCCATTGTTTGTACTGGTTCAATGCCATGCGCAATACATTGGTGTTCAGCGCACCACACAACCCCTTGTCGGTCGTGACAACGATGACGCCAACCCGCTTTACGGTGTCGCGAGCGACCAGGAAAGGGTGCCGGTACTCGGGATTGGCATGCGAAATATGGGCGGCAACGTTGCGAATCTTTTCGGCATAGGGACGCGCAGCTCGCATGCGTTCCTGCGCCTTGCGCATTTTCGACGCGGCGACCATTTCCATCGCCTTGGTGATCTTGCGTGTGTTTTGCACACTCTTGATCTTGGTTCGTATTTCTTTAGTGCCCGCCATCGATTCTTGATCCGGTTTACAGGGTCGTCGATATCAGCCAGTGTCTGGTGTGCTGCCGCTCAATAACTGCCGTTTTTCTTCCAGTCCTTGATGGCTTCGTGCAGCGCCTTTTCATCGTCGCCGGACAATTCCTTGTCCATACGGGACGCGAGTGCCGCATATTTGGCCTTGACGTAGTCACGCATGGACTTTTCGGCCGCCAGGGCTTTTTTCACGTCGATGTCATCGTAGTACCCGCTGTTCACCGAGAACAGCGTCAAGGCCATTTCCCAAACCTGGAGCGGCCGGTATTGCTGCTGTTTCATCAGCTCGGTCACCATGCGTCCGCGTTCCAGCTGCTTGCGGGTGGATTCGTCAAGGTCGGAGGCGAATTGGGCGAAGGCGGCCAGCTCGCGATATTGGGCGAGCGCAAGGCGCACGCCGCCGCCGGTGTCCTTGCGTTTCATGATCTTGGTCTGCGCCGCGCCGCCGACACGCGACACCGAAACGCCGGCGTTGATGGCGGGCCGGATGCCGGCGTTAAACAAGTCGGTTTCCAGAAAGATTTGGCCGTCGGTGATCGAAATAACATTGGTCGGCACGAAGGCGGAGACGTCACCGGCCTGGGTTTCGATGATCGGCAACGCGGTCAATGAGCCAGTCTTGCCTTTGACTTTGCCCTGCGTAAAGCGCTCGACCCAGGCCTCGCTGACACGCGCCGCGCGTTCCAGCAAACGCGAATGCAGGTAGAACACGTCGCCCGGATACGCCTCGCGGCCCGGTGGGCGACGCAAGAGCAGCGACACCTGACGGTAGGCCCAGGCCTGCTTGGTCAAATCGTCGTAAATGATCAGGGCATCCTGGCCGCGGTCGCGGAAATACTCGCCCATGGTGCAGCCGGAATAGGGTGCGATGTACTGCAAAGCCGCGGACTCCGAAGCGGTTGCGGCGACGATGATGGTATACGCCATCGCGCCATGTTCTTCGAGTTTGCGCACCACGTTGGCAACCGTCGAGGCTTTCTGGCCAACCGCGACGTACACGCAGAAAATGTCCTTGCCCTTCTGATTGATAATGGTATCGACCGCGACCGCCGTCTTGCCCGTCTGCCTGTCGCCAATAATGAGTTCTCGCTGACCGCGTCCCACGGGCACCATGGCGTCGATGGCCTTGAGACCTGTTTGCACAGGCTGCGACACCGACTTGCGCCAGATCACCCCAGGGGCAACTTTTTCGATGACGTCGTTTTCCTTGGCATTGATCGGGCCCTTGCCATCGATCGGCTGGCCCAGCGCATTAACCACGCGACCGAGCAACTCCGGACCCACCGGCACTTCAAGAATACGGCCGGTGCTTTTGACCGGGTCGCCCTCCGAAATATGTTCGTAGTCCCCCAGCACCACCGCACCGACCGAGTCACGCTCCAGGTTCAACGCCAGGCCGAAGGCATTGCCCGGAAACTCCAGCATCTCGCCCTGCATCACGTCGGCCAGTCCGTGAATCCGGCAAATGCCGTCGGTGACCGAGACCACCGTTCCCTGGGTACGTACCTCGGCAGAGGAGGCAAGATTCTGGATCTTGTTTTTGATGAGTTCACTAATTTCGGACGGATTCAACTGCATGGGGAAAACTCCTATTTCGTAAGGGTCGTGGCCAGCGCCTGGAGCCTGCCTCGTACTGAGGCATCCCAGACCTTGTCGCCAACTTCAACCTTGATGCCACCGATGAGTTCGGGGTCCACAGTCATGGTTGCGTCAATCTTGCGCTTGAAGCGCGCCGAAAGGATGCCGATGACGCCATTTCTTTGCGCATCATCGAGAGGAAACGCCGAACTGATTTTCGCGTCCAGTTTCCCTTCGGATTCGAGTTTCAGTTTTTCAAACTGCTCCCGGATCTGCGGAAGCACTGGCAGGCGGCGGTTGTGCACCAGCAATTGAACGAAGTTGCGTGCCGATCCGTCGATGTGACTCCCGCAGACAGCCAGCAGCAGCCGCTCGATGTCTGCCGACGTGGCTTTCGGATTAGCCATTGCCGCCTTGAACTGCGGGTCCTGGTAAGTGGTCACTATCGTCGCCAGAGCTTCTGACCAACGCGCGAGTGAATTGGTCTCCTGGCCAAGGCGGAATATCGCCTCGGCATAGGGTCTGGATAGTGTTGCGAGTTCGGCCATCTTTTTTACCGGAGCTCGGCCTCGAGCCCGGAAAGCAGCTGGGCGTGTGCCTTGGCATCCACTTCGCGTCTGAGAATCTTCTCCGCGCCGGCCAATGCCAACACGGCCACCTGGGAACGCAAGGCCTCCTTGGCCCGAAAGACTTCCTGTGCAATTTCAGCCTTGGCGCCGGTGATGATTTTTTCACCTTCCGCGCGCGCCGCTGCCTTGGCTTCTTCGACCATTGCCAAGCCGCGTTTTTCCGCCTGCGCGAGGACTTCGCTAGCCTGGGTACGTGCCTGCTGCAAGACTTCCGAAGCCCGCTTGGAGGCAAGCTCCAGATCCTGCCGGCCGCGTTCGCCGGCGGCAAGTCCGTCGGCAATCTGCTTCTGGCGCGATTCGATCGCCCGCAACATCGGCGGCCATACGAACTTGATCGTAAACAAGATGAACAGGATGAACGCGACTGCCTGCGCGAACATCGTCAAATTGAGGTTCATTTATCGCTCCCCGACTGAGGGAAAAATTGGCAACTTGCGAAGGGTCACTTGGGGATGACGGCAAGCAATGGGTTGCCGAAGGCAAACAACATTGCCAAGCCGACGCCGATGATGAAGGAGGCGTCAATCAGGCCCAGCAGCAGAAACACCTTGGCCTGCAATTGGGGAATCAGTTCGGGCTGGCGTGCGGCGCCCTCGAGGAACTTGCTGCACATGATACCCACACCAATACAGGCGCCCGCGGCACCGAGTCCGATGATCAAGCCGATCCCGATCCCCGTGTATGCCTGAATCATGGCCAGCATTTGCAAATTCTCCATCTTGGTATCCTTTCTTTAGCGGAATTAAAGCGGGTGATTGAAGTTGACGAATCCGGTTAGTGACTTTCGTGTGCCATTGCCAGATAGACGATGGTAAGCATCATGAAAATATAGGCCTGCAGTACCACAATCAGAATGTGAAAGAGTGCCCAGCCAACCCCGAGAATGGAGCCCAGCACGGCGCCGACGACGCCCGTGGCTGCCCACAACCAGAGAAGCAGGAAAATAATCTCACCTGCGTACATGTTTCCGTACAGCCGCAAGGAATGTGAGAGTGGCTTGGAAACGTATTCGACAAGATTGAACAGGAAATTGGCGGGCCAGAGCAGCGGATGGGCTCCAAACGGGGAGCAGAACAATTCGTGAATCCAGCCCCCCATTCCCTTGACCGCGATTGCGTAATAAATCATCAGCGCCCATACCGTCAGGGCGAGGGCGAACGTGGTATTGACGTCGGCGGTGGGCACGCTGCGCCAGTTATGCAGATGAAAAACATGCTCGTATATCCACGCCATGATATCGACCGGCAGGAAATCCATGGCATTCATCAGCAGAACCCAGACGAAAACCGTCAGAGCCGCCGGGGCAATGAATTTGTGCCGATCGCCATGAAAAACTCCCTTGACCTGGGTATCGATGAATTCGAAGGCAAGCTCGACGAAAGCCTGGCGTTTGGTGGGAACGCCGGAAGTCGCGCCACGCGCGATCCACCAGAAAAATCCAATTCCCAGCACACCGAGGACAACCGACGTCACCAGGGAATCGACGTGCAAAGTCCAAAAGGCTCCCTCGCCGACCGGCTTCTGGAGAAAGGTCAGGTGGTGCTGAATATATGAAGTCGGGCTGAGTTGTTCTTCCGCTGCCATATGCCGCTAAACCTTGATCATCAGTATTCTTCGCCGCAACTCAGTCCGGGCGAACAAAAAGTGCCATCGTGGAAATCAGAATGGTTGCGACAAAAGAGGCGATGAACCCGAGGACAACCACATCCTTGTAAGTCGTCAGGATCATCCAAAGCGCCACCACAATGAAAACAATTTTCGCCGCCTCCGCTCTGAACGCCGTCAACAACACGTCGCCCGCGGAAGTCTTTTTCCCTGTGGACATCAACAAGAAAAAGAAAGCGGCGGAACCGATCCCGACAGATCCGCCCAGTACAACCGAGACCACACCGTGTGTGCCGCCCAAATATGCCGCCAGCGGGGCCACAGCCGCCAGAAACAAAATTTGCCAAAACAGGATGACGCGTGCTGGTCTGCCGGGAAGTCGAAAATTCATTGTTTCCAGGCTCTCGCGGGGAATCGCCCCGCGCAAAGCCGGCGGATTTTAACCGTCTCGAATAGAAGGGTCAACGAGGACCCGCAGGAAAAACCTGCAAGGTTTGCCGCTTTCAAGTGATGTCCCCTCTCGGGTGGCTCAGGCCCGCAAGCGCAGCAACACGGAGTCCAGTTGGTCGAGGCTCGCGTAGTGGATGACGAGTTTGCCACGGCCCGTGCGCGTGGCCGTGATCGCGACGGTGGTGCCCAGCAAGTCAGAAAGTTCTTCTTCCAACGCCTGCAAATCGCGATCTTTCCTGGTTTTGTGGCGGGG
>JBJXFN010000120.1:0-14771 GCA_046155535.1 Burkholderiales bacterium | reverse complement strand
CGGCACCATCAGTTATTACGTGGTACTGGTGTACATGCCAACCTTCGCCCGCACCCAGCTCAACATCCCGCTCGCTGACGCCTTTATTGCGCAGGTGATCGGGCTCCTGTGCCTCACCGCCGTGATTCCGATTTGCGGCTGGCTGTCCGACCAGATCGGCCGCAAGCCGATCCTGGTCACGGCCCTGATCCTCTACCTCGTTGGCCTGTATCCGCTGTTCAACTGGCTGCATGGCAACCCGACACTCGTGAATCTCACGATCGTGCAGGCCATCCTGTGCAGCATGGTCGGCATGTACTTCGGCCCGATCTCCACCGCGCTCGCCGAACAGTTTCCGGTGCGCGCCCGGGGCACCGGGCTTGCGATCGCCTACAACTTCGCGGTGATGATGTTTGGGGGATTTGCCCAGGTCATCGTGACCTGGCTGATCAAGGAGACCGGTTCACCAATCGCGCCGGCGTATTACGTCATGGCCGGCGCCGTGGTGGGGTTGGTCGCGTCTCTGTTTCTGGTGGAACATGGGCCCGGAAGGCGGCGACAGGGTACATACTGAGCCTCAAGGGCTGGAATTCACCGGAGGGGTGAATATGTGAAGGGTGAAGGGTGAAATACCTATTGGGCATTCCACAATACATGACAGAATTTCCAGTCAAGGTCGTTTCCCTCATCCCCACCCTTCTCCCGGAGGGAGAAGGGCTCTTTTCCTCCCTCTCCCTCCGGGAGAGGGATTGAGGGTGAGGGAAAAACGTGTCATGAATTACGAAAAAATCAATAGTTCCTGTCCCTCGCACCTCGTCCCTCGCACCTATTTTTTACGCAATTCTGTTTCGATGATGATATCGACAACGTCCGAATTCATCGGCGCATACATGCCGACATCGAAATCCGTGCGGCGCACCCGGGTCTTCGCCGAGAATCCGGCGTACTGCGCGCCTTCATAGGACTTGAAGTGTTTTGACAGCGGATGCTCGCCGACGAAATTGAGCACCGCATCCAGCACCACGGGCTTGGTTTTCCCACGGATCGTCAGGTCGCCCGAGATTTGCAGGGATTTGGCGCCGGTTTGCCGGACCTCGGTGCTCTTGAAGGTGATCTTCGGGTGCTGCGCGGCATGGAAGAACTCCTCCGAACGCAGGTGCTCGTCGAGCTTCGCGATCCCGGTGTCGATGCTCGCGGTATCGATGCTGACCGATACCTTCGACTCGGCCATCTTCTCCGGATTAAAACTCACCTCCCCGTCGAACGTATTGAAGCGCCCATACTGGTTGGCAATCCCAAGATGGTTGTAGACAAAAATGACCTTCGAGTGATTCTTGTCGAAAGCATAGGTTTCGGCGGACGCCAAGCCGGCCAAGACTGCCATACCCAATATCAAGACGCCAAATGACGCATTACGAAGAATGCCCTTCGATTCTTTCATGGTCTGAATTTTCCCCGGTGTTCATTGTTCAGGATGACGCCTTCCGGCGCACGGAACAACAATGGCATCCCAAGGGATCTAACGCAAGACCGAAAGTTCCAATCGGTGCGTGGGCGGCGCGCAAAGTAAGACTTGCAGGTTGCAAGCCGGATAGTGCGCGTCAGGCGAATTCAGCAAGCAGTCCCGGAATCAAACCCACAGCAGGCGTTTCCAGTCCACCGGCAAACGGTGGAAGTTCCCGCCCCGAACAATGGCCCGGATGCGAGACGAATCCGCGAGAACAGTCACGTCGTCGAGGGGGGCGCCTTCTACCAAGATCAAGTCGGCCAGGTAGCCCGTCCGCACCTGCCCGATACGATCCGCCATGCCCATGATTTCACCACCCAGCCGGGTCGCCGCAACGATGGCGTCCATGGGAGAAAAGCCAAACTGCTTGACGAAATGTCCGATATCTCGGGCATTGCTGCCATTCGGATTCCACGCGAAACCATAGTCGCCACCGGGAAGGATGCGCACGCCGCGGCGCTTGAGGTCGCGCATGTTGTCGATACCCATTTCAATTTCGTGCTCCAGCGCACGCTGGTGCGCGGCAGTGCGCCGGATGCCGAACCTCGGCGCGTCATGCAGAGTCGCCAGCAGATGGCCGATCACCGGCGCAACAAACACGCGGTCGCGCGCCGCTTCGAGTTGGTCTTTCGCTTCGTTGTCAACCAGGGTGACGTGATAGAGAACATCCACCCCGTGTTTGAGACACAACTTCACCGATTCCGCGCTGCGCGCATGGGCGGCGAGGCGTTTGCCATGGGTACGCGCCACTTCGCAGACGGCGGCCACTTCCGCGTCTGTCATCACAGTCGCGTCGGCCGGTGACGAGGGCACGCCCGAGTCACCCGAGACGTTGATCTTCAGCGTATCCACGCCCTCCCGGCACAGGGTCCGCGCTATGCGGCGGAATTCGTCGGGACCGTCGCAGACCAGGGCGAAATTCTCGCGGTACAGATGCGACAGGCGCACATCGCCCAGCCCTGCGGTCACGGTCAACTCTGGACTCGCGGCCAGCAGCCGCGGGCCGGGAATATCGCCGCGGTTGATGGCATCGCGCACGGCGACATCGAGGCGTGGTTTTGCGGAAGCGGCACTAAAACAACTGGTGAATCCCGCATCGAGCAGCCGTAGTGCGTTTCGCGCCGTCAGCAGGGTGTGATCTTCCGGGGGAATCGCGCCCAGTTCCACAGACTGCACAAAATCGGTAAAGGACAAATGCGCGTGGGGCTCGATCAGGCCCGGCATCAAAGTAGCGCCGGCGCCGTCCAGCACAGCGACGCCTGCGCGCGGCAGTTTCGTCGGCCCTCGTGCGACGGCGACGATGTTCTCCCCTTCGATCCGCACTTCCCCGGCAAACGGCGGGGCACCTGTCGCATCCAGAATTCGGACGTTGGAGATCAGCAGCGGAGTTGATACCGCAACCATGATGGCCGGCCTATACCCCGCCGACGTACATCCGGTTCCAGGTGGGACTGATGATCAACTGGTTGATGCAGACATGGGCCGGCATTTCGGCGATGAAGCGGATGGTGCTGCCCATGTCCTCGGGCTGCAGCATGCGGGCTCGGTCCTGCGCACTGGGCGGCACCGGCCGGCGGTCCATGATGGGGGTGGCGACCTCGGCGGGACAGATCGCACAGGCCCGAATGCCGTTCTCGCACTCTTCCATGTTGATCGTCTCGGTCATCGCCGTGACCCCGTGTTTGCTGCCATTGTAGGCCGCACCCGTGAGCTTGGGATGGAAAATTCCTGCCCACGAAGACACGTTGATGATCAGGCCGTCTTTCTTCGCGCGCATCGCAGGCAACACGGCATGGATCGCATAAAAAGAGCCATCCAGGTTGATGCCAACGACTTCATTCCAGCCTTCGACCGTCTGGTTTTTCCAGTAGCGGTTCGGCGTATTCAGTCCCGCGCTGTTGACCAGAATGTCGATACGGCCATGTCTCGCAAGAATGGCGTCGGCCACTTTCCTGACCGCCTTGGCATCGGACACATCCAGTGCCTCCACTTCCGCGGCACCTCCCTGGATGCGGATTTTTTCGGCCTCCAGCACCAGCACTTCCTTGCGCCGGCCCGACATCACCACCGTTGTGCCAGCCTTGGCCAGCGCCTGCGCGCCGGCCAACCCGATGCCGCTTCCGGCGCCGGTGATCCATGCGATTTTGCCTTTTAGTGTCGACATTGATATCTCCGTTTGTGCAATCAAAACAATCTTTCACCACGGAGGACACGGAGAACACGGAGGAAATGCAAGAATAAAATTGGGGAGGATTTTTGTCGTAACTACAGCGATTTTATTCGCGAACCTCCAATTGGATACTTGATTTCTTCGACAGAATTGTTTTCCTCCGTGTTCTCCGTGTCCTCCGTGGTGAAAGCGTTTTCGCCTTAAGTATTGCGTTCCAAGTCAGTGCGACCGGGCGATAAAGGCCTCGCGCAGCGCCTGCGCTGCTTCGGTGGTGGCGTTTCTGGCGGCGTCCACCACGCCGCCCATCAGCACAAAGCCGTGAATCATGCCCTCGTAATTGCTCAACCGCACCGCATTGCCCGCTTCGATCAGCCGCCGCGCATAGTCCACACCTTCGTCACGCAGGGGATCGAAGCCGGCAACAACAACCAGTGCCGGGGGCAGATTCGAGAGGTCGTCGGCTTGCAGCGGCGCAAAACGGAAATCCTTCTCGTCGCTGCGGGAATGCAGATAATTCTTGTAGAACCAGGCCATGGTATTGCGCGTGAGTGCATAACCTTCGGCAAATTTTCGGTGCGAGGCGGACTCCATCTCGGGAGCCACGCAGGGGTAGAACAACAACTGAAATGCCAACTTCGGTTGCCCGGCATCACGCGCCAGGATGGCGGCCACGGTCGCCAGATTGGCGCCGGCGCTATCCCCTCCCACCGCGATGCGTTTCGCATCGCCGCCAAATTCCGGCGCGTGGGTGGCCACCCATTTCAGTGCCGCCATGCAGTCGTCCACCGCGGCCGGAAACTTGTGCTCGGGAGCCAGACGATAATCGACGGACACAACGATGCAATCACCCTGGTTGCCCAGCACCCGGCAGACAGAATCGTGCGTATCGAGCGAGCCGATCACGAAACCTCCGCCGTGGAACCACAATAACACCGGCAGTTTTTCCTCGGCTTTGGCGGCACGCGGCGTGTAGATCCGGATGGCAAAGTCGCTGCCCACGCCGGCAACACGGCGATCCTCTGTGCGAAAAATCGGTTCCTTGACCGCCAGTTTGCCGGCCCGCAACGCATACTGCTCTCGCGCCTGGTCCGGCGTCAGTCGCCAGAATTCCGGCAGGTTCGCCTTCTTCATGAGATCGAGAACAATTTGAATCTGGGAATCGAGTGGCATGCTTATTCTTTCGGATAAAACAGTTTGAAGGTACCGGTGGCCTTGGCGAGCAGGGTACCCGCTTCGTCCCGCAACTCGCCTTCGGAGAATATCAGGGAACGGCCTGCCCGCTGCGCGCGCGCTTCGGCGATTACCGCCCCGCGCGCCGCCGCGATGAAATTACTTTTGATTTCGACAGTCGCCGCGCCATAACACTGCGGGTCCAGCGAACGGCCGGCGGTGGACAGCACCACATCCAGCAAGGTCAAGAGCACGCCACCGTGCATGCCTCCCCAACTGTTTTCGAATTCCGGCTTCGGATCCAATCGCATGCGCGCATGGCCCGGCCGCTTCTCGATCAGCCGCAGCCCGAGGTGCTCGACAAAGGGCACATGAATGTCGAATCCCGTCCCGGTGCCTTCCGCCGGATTCGATGCCCCGTCTTGCGTGGGGGGCAATCCACTCAAAGCGCCACCAACCCGCCATCGACCGCGATGATCTGGCCGGTGATGTAGGCGGAAGCATCAGAAGCGAGCAATACCGACAAGCCCTTCAGATCATGATCCGACCCCAGGCGCTTCAAGGGTGTCATGGAAAGAATGATTTCTTCGGATTTGTCGATCATGCCCTGCGCCATTTTGGAGGGAAATACGCCCGGCGCGATGGCATTCACCGTGATGCCGTGTTGCGCCCATTCGACCGCCAGCGAACGCGTGAAATTCACCACGCCGCCCTTGCTTGCGTTGTAAGCAATAGTGGGCATCATCCGGGGGTCGGTGCCAACCAAGCCGGCGATGGAGGCCACGTTGATGATGCGACCGTATTTTTTGGGAATCATGGACAGCTTCCCGACCGCCTGACTGACCAGAAAAATAGCCGTCAGGTTCAGGTTGATGACCTTGTACCACGCCTCCAGGGGATGATCTTCAGCCGGTGCGCCCCAGGCCGCGCCCGCATTGTTGACAAGAATGTCGATCTGACCGAAATCTTTCAGCAGATTCGCCACCATCGGCTGGATGCCGCCGGTATTTTGCAAGTCATTGATTACCGTTACGGCGTCAATGCCCAGCGCCTTCAGGTGCACCTTGGCTTCGGCAAGTTCGGCACCGCGCCGCGCAGTAATCGCCACACGAGCGCCCATTTCTCCCAATGCCTCGGCCATTTGCAATCCCAATCCACGCGAACCGCCCGTGATCAGCGCTGTCTTGCCGCTCAGGTCTAATAGTTGTTTTACTTTCATGGCCTTCTCTTTTTATTCAATTGAAACTTTTTTAACACGAAGGGACACGAAGGAAAACACGAAGGGCAAGAGAGAAAGCACAAACTGCTGAGAGGCGCGTTCGCGCATGGGATCACACTCCGCATTTCTCAAATACTGCCCCGTTTCCCATTCCCAACTCCGAATGAATTCCTTCGTGTCCTTCGTGTTTACGCGTTTCCCTGCCTCAGAACCATGAATCCTGCATCTCCAGCGTGGTCCTGTCCAGACTATTGAGCAATTCGGCCCACTGGCGCGTTCTGGGCACCTCCCAGCGGAAAAACCAGGCGCAGGTTTGCAGCTTGCCCTGATAAAAATCCCGATCCTCCCCGACGGCGCTGCCGATGCGGGCCACGGCGACCAGCGCCTGCCGCAGCCAGATCCAGCCCACCACCGTATGACCTGCCAACTCCAGATACACCGAGGCATTGGCAAGCCCCAGCTCGGTTTCCCCTCTCCCCGTTACGCAAAGAAGATTGCGAGTCGCCCCCATCAGGCGATCGAGGGTCTCGTTCAAAGCCTGGCCGCTGCGACGCAATTCCTCTGAATCGCTGGCGATGGCTTCGCGCGCCGTGGTGGAGATTTCGCGGGCCAGCAACTGGATCGCGGCACCATCCTGCAGAGACGCCTTGCGGCCAAGTATATCGAGCGCCTGAATGCCGTTGGTACCTTCGTGGATCGGGTTCAGTCGATTGTCGCGGAAAAATTGCTCGACCGGATACTCCCTGGTGTATCCGTAGCCGCCGTGCACCTGGATGGCGAGGCTGTTGGCTTCCAGGCAATATTGCGAGGGCCAGGCCTTGGCAATCGGTGTCAGCATCTCCAGCAGCAGTTCGGCTTCGCGCCGGCGCCGGTCTTCGCCTGCCGTGCGGGAATCATCCACTAGCCTGGCGCAGACCAGGCATAGCGCCAGTGCCCCCTCGGCGTAGGCCTTCTGTGCGAGCAACATGCGTTTTACGTCGGCATGTTCGATGATTTTGATCTGCGGCGCGCCGGGGTCCTTGCCGCCGGGCGGCCTGCCCTGCAATCGCTCGCGCGCATAGGCCAGCGCGTGCAGATAACCGGTGTACCCCAGCGCTGCGGCACCCAGGCCCACGCCGATACGCGCCTCGTTCATCATCCGGAACATGTACGACAAGCCCTTGTTGGGTTCCCCGAATAGCTCCGCCCAGGCACCGCCCTGCTCGCCGAAATTCAGCACGCAGTTGGTGATGCCCCGATACCCCATCTTGTGATTCAGCCCGGCAAGCGCCACGTCATTGCGCGGCCCAAGGGATCCGTCCGCGTTAACCCGGAATTTGGGCACGACAAAAAGGGAAATTCCCTTCACGCCAGCCGGCGCGCCTTCGATGCGGCCCAGCACCATGTGAACAATATTTTCGGACAGTTCATGGTCTCCGCCCGAAATCCACGTCTTGTTGCCGGTCAGCAGATAACTGCCGTCGTCCTGTCGTCGCGCCGTGGTGCGGATGTCGGACAACGACGAGCCGGCCTGCGGTTCGGACAGGCACATGGTGCCGAAGAAGCGCCCGCTCAACAGCGACAGCAGATACCTCGATTTTTGTTCCTCCGAGCCAAAGGCGCGAATCATGTTCGCGTTGGCTATTGTGAGAAAGGGATATCCGGCAGTGGAAACATTAGCGGCGCTGAACCAGGCCAGGCACGCCTGCGCCACCGTCCAGGGCAATTGCATGCCGCCGATTTCATTGTCATGCGCGGCCGCCATGAAACCCGCCTCGCAGAAAGCGTCGAGTGCCGCCTTGACTTCGGGGATAATCCGCACCCGGCCATTCTCGAAGCGCGGTTCCTGCAGATCGGACTTGCGATTGTGGGTCGCAAATTTCTCCGTCGCGATTTTTTCAGCGGTGTCCAGCGCCGCATCGAAAGTGTGGCGGGAATGCTCCAGGAACCGCGGCTGTCGCGTCAACACTTCGACATCGAGCAACTCGTAGAGCAGAAACCCGATGTCACGACGATTCAGCAGCTTCGAGTGCATGAAAGAATTCTTTACGCCACAGAGCACACAGAGGTCACAGAGGAAATCTTTTCACATCACATCGAACAACATTGTCATTGGAAACACAAACCTTATTCCCGTTGGCAAGAATGAAACTTTCAGTGTCCCTTGAATTGAGTCTCTGCGTCCTCTGTGCCCTCTGTGCCCTCTGTGGCAAACGGGTTTAAACGACTTCAAACAGGCCGGCCGCACCCATGCCACCCCCGATGCACATCGTTACCACCACCAGTTTTGCGCCACGCCGTTTGCCTTCGATCAGGGCATGTCCGAGCAACCGGCTACCGCTCACGCCGTAGGGATGTCCGAGCGCAATCGCGCCGCCATTCACATTGAGCCGGTCATCGGGAATGCCGAGTTTGTCGCGGCAATAGAGCACTTGAACCGCGAAGGCTTCGTTGAGTTCCCACAGGTCGATGTCCTCAATTTTTTTGCCGGTCTGCTTCAGCAGTTTGGGTACCGCAAACACCGGGCCGATTCCCATTTCGTCCGGCTCGCAGCCGGCCACGGCAAAGCCGCGAAAAATACCCATCGGCTTGAGACCTTTGCGTGCCGCCGCCTTGTCGCTCATCACCACCTGGGCCGAAGCGCCGTCGGAAAACTGACTGGCGTTGCCCGCCGCGATCACCCCTCCTTCAGTCGCCGGCTTGATTTGCGAAACGCCTTCATATGTCGTGTCAGCACGGATGCCTTCGTCGTCCGTCACGGTAGTGTCCTTCTGCGATTCCAGGCCGGAGTTCTTGTCGACGATTTTCATCCGGGTTGCCATCGGCACGATTTCGTCGCGGAATTTGCCGGCCGCGCGTGCCGCCGCCGCGCGTTGCTGGCTGCGTGCGCCGTATCGATCCTGCGCCTCGCGACCAATCTTGTAGCGTTTTGATACGTTCTCCGCGGTCGCAAGCATCGGCCAGTAGATTTCCGGCTTCTTTTCGAAAAGCCAGTCATCCCTTTCCATGTGTTTATTCATTTCGTTCTGAACACAGGAAATGGATTCCACCCCGCCCGCCACGAAAACCTCTGCCTCGCCGGCGAGCACGCGCTGTGACGCAAGCGCCACGGTCTGCAGGCCCGAGGAACAAAAGCGGTTCACCGTCATTCCCGACACCGTCACCGGCATGCCGGCGCGCGCGGCGATCTGCCTTGCAATGTTAAAGCCGGTGGCTCCCTCCGGATTCGCGCAGCCCATGATCACGTCATCGACTTCGCGGCCATCGACGCCGGCGCGTTCGAGCGCGGCGCGTACGGCGTGCGCGCCCAGCGTCGCACCATGGGTCATGTTGAAGGCGCCGCGCCAGCTCTTGCACAGCGGCGTGCGGGCGGTGGAGACGATGACTGCGTCCATAACGGTGACTCCTTGACGAAAAGGGGAAAATGATAGGGCGTCCGGGATACGTTTCCGTTGTCAGCACGACGATTGCGGACCCGCCCGATCGGGTGTTACCAGCCCGGAATCATACTCTTCGCGCCGGACTTCATGATGACCAGCGCCGCGCGAAATCGAATCCTCAGCGATTAAATCGTCCGCCTTCGGAGGCGAGCCGCTCCAGCAGCGGCGCCGGTTTCCAGCCATCGCCCTGAGTCGCATGGTACGACTTCACCGACGCGAGCACCTTGTCGAGCCCGACGGTATCGGCATAAAACATCGGCCCGCCGCGAAACCGCGGAAAGCCATACCCGAAGGCGTACACGACATCGATGTCGGACGCGCGCTGGGCAATGCCTTCTTCCAGAACAATGGCGCCCTCGTTGACCAGTTGATACATGCAGCGCTCGACAATTTCCTGATCGGATATCGCCCGTCGTACGATGCCCTTGTCCGCAGAGGCCTTGACGATCAACGCTTCGATCGCCGGATCGGGCACCGCCTTGCGGCCGGCTTCGTACTTGTAATAACCGGCGCCGGTCTTCTGGCCGAAGCGGCCCATTTCGCAGACCAGATCGGGAATCCGGCAATACCGCTCTTTCGGATCGCGGGTCGTGGCCTGTCGCTTGCGAATTGCCCAGCCAATGTCGAGTCCGGCGAGATCGCCGACCCGGAACGGCCCCATGGCAAAACCGAACGCCTCGAGGGCACGATCCACCTGCCAGGGCGTGGCGCCCTCTTCGAGCAGATAGCCTGCCTCACGGAAATACTTGTGCAGCATTCGATTGCCGACAAAACCATCACACACGCCCACGCAAACTGGAACCTTGCGCAAGGTTTTGCCAAGTTTCATCGTGGTGGCCAGGACATCCTTCGCGGTGCGACTGCCCCGCACCACTTCCAGGAGTTTCATCACATTGGCCGGGCTGAAAAAATGCATTCCAACCACCTGATCCGGCCGGCCCGTCGCCGCCGCGATCTCATTGACGTCGAGTGTCGAGGTGTTCGTCGCGAGAATCGCGCCGGGTTTCGCCACGGCATCGAGTTTGGCGAACACCTGCTTTTTGACCTCCATTTCTTCGAACACCGCTTCGACCACAATATCCGCCTGCGCGAGGCTCTCGTAGGTCAGTGTCGGTCGCAGCAGCGCCATCCGTTGGTCCATGGCCTCCTGGGCGAGGCGGCCCTTCGCAACCGTCGCCGCGTAGTTCTTTCGGATGATGTCGAGACCGCGGTCGAGCGCTTCCTGCTTGGTTTCGAGCACGCTGACCGGAATTCCGGCATTGGCGAAATTCATCGCGATGCCTCCGCCCATGGTCCCGGCGCCGATCACCGCCGCGCTGCGAATCTCGCGCATCGCCGTGTCCGAAGGCACATCGGGAATCCGGGCCGCCTCGCGCTCGGCGAAAAAGAGGTGCCTCAGCGATCGGGACTCGTCGGACTTCACCAGCTTTTCGAACTCCTGACGCTCGAAGGCGATGCCTTTGGAAAAGGGCAAGGTAAGCGCCGCCTCGACACAGGCGACAATGGCAAGCGGCGCGGGATAGCCCCGCCACGACTTGGCCACACGTTCGCGGGCGGCGGCGAAAAATGCGTTGGCATCACCGTCGATTCTTGGCGACATCTGGCTCACGCGACGCGGACCGTGGGCCTCGCGCACCACGCGGTTCGCAAAGGACACCGCCGCCGCACGCAATTCTCCGGTGACGATTTCGTCCACCAGCCCTGCATCGCGCGCCTGCTCGGTGGAAATCGGGTCGCCGTTCACCATGAAGTCGATCGCTTTTTCCACGCCCATCAGCCGGGGAGACCGTTGCGTGCCGCCGGCGCCCGGCAGGATGCCAAGTTTGACCTCCGGAAGTGCAATCTGCGCACCGTTCGCCGCCACACGGTAATTGCAGCCGAGCGCGAGTTCGAGGCCACCGCCCATCGTCGGGCCGGAGATCGCCGCCACAATCGGCTTGCTCATCGTGTCCATGTAGGCAAGCACGTCGGGAAGTTTGGCCTTGTCCGGATCATAGGACTTGCCGAATTCGCTGATATCGGCGCCGCCGGAGAAGTTGCGCCCCCCGCCGATCAGGACAACCGCACGGATCTGCGGATCGTGGTCGCCTTCGCGCAACAGGTCGAGCACACCCTGCAGCAGCCCTTTGTTGACGGTCAATGCGTTGACGGGCGGATTGTTCAGCGTAATGACGCCGACGCTGCCCTGCTTCTGGAATTCGACGAGTGGATTCATGACTGGCCTTTTTTTACGGGTGAGGTGTTCCGCGGATCATTCCGCAGACGGAATGCGAATCGGGCGGCTCCCGCGCTTCAGGCGCCGGGAATTCTGCGTGGGCAATCGGCTCAGACTTCGAGCCACTCCTTGCGGACCCCTTCGTTCGCGCGCAAGGCCTCCGGCGTTCCTTCGAACACGATCTGGCCGTGGCCCATGACGTAGAGCCGCTGGGAGATCTTCAATGCAATGGTGAGTTTCTGTTCGACCAGGAGGATCGACACGCCGCGGTTCTTGATCTCCTCGAAAAGACCCGCCACCTGTTCGACGATCTTGGGCGCCAGGCCTTCGGTCGGTTCGTCGATCATTACCAGATCCGGGTCCCCCATCAGCGTGCGGCACAAGGTCAACATTTGCTGTTCGCCCCCGGACATCACGCCAGCCGGCGCATCGCGGCGTTCTTTAAGTTGCGGAAACAGGCTGTACATGTCGTCAATCTGCCAGCGGCTGTTGGACTTTGAACCCTTTATGCCCAGCAGCAAATTCTGTTGCACTGTCAATGTGGGGAAAATCTCGCGGTTTTCGGGCACATAGCCCAGCCCCTTGCGCGCAATGACAAAGGTCTTCAATCCCTGGATGTCCTGGCCTCTGAAACGCACGGAACCGGTACAGGCCACCTGCCCCATGATCGACTTGATGGTCGTGGACCGCCCCACCCCATTGCGGCCCAGCAGGCTGACAATCTCTCCTTCTCCCACATTCAAATGCACACCATGCAGGATATGGCTCTTGCCGTAATACGCGTGGAGGTCTGTGACTTCTAACATGACATCAAAAACATTGAACCACGGAGGACACCGAGACCACGGAGGAAAACCTTAAAGAGAGACATGGCGGCATAAGCCCATCACCCGAATCCTGGCAGAAAAGCGCCATGGATTCCTCCTGTCTTGTGTTCTTCTCCGCGTCCTCAGTGTCCTCCGTGTTTCCCGCCTGGTTTTAATGCTGTTCGGTACCAAGGTAAGCTTCCTGCACCGATTTGTTGCCGCGAATCTGCTCCGGCGTTCCGCTGGCGATGATTTCACCATAGACGAGCACCGATATCCGGTCGGCCAGGCCAAAGACCACGCTCATGTCATGTTCCACCATGACCAGCGTGCGGCCTTCCGTAACCTTGCGGATCAAAGCCACGGCTTCGCTGGTTTCGCTGCGGCTCATGCCGGCCGTGGGTTCGTCCAGCAAGATCACCTTTGCCCCGCTGGCAATGGTCACGCCGATCTCCAGTGCGCGCTGCTCGGCATAGGTCAGCACGCCGGCCGGGCGTTCGCTGCGGTTGCCCATGCCGATCAGTTCGACAATTTCGAGCGTGCGCTCGCGAGCATCCGTCAGTGACCCCACTCGGTTCCAGAAGGAATATTTGTAACCGAGCGACCAGAGTACCGCGCAACGCACGTTTTCATAGACTGACAACTTCGGAAAAATATTGGTGATCTGAAAACTGCGCGAAAGCCCCTTGCGGTTGATCAGGTGGGGGTCCATCCCGGTGATGTCTTCGCCCTGCAATTCGATTTGCCCGGCACTGACCGGAAAGCGCCCGCTGATGAGATTAAACAGCGTGGATTTTCCAGCACCGTTGGGCCCAATGATCGCGTGCCGTTCTCCATTGGCGACGGACAAGTCCACGCCATTGATGATGGCAGTCCGCCCGAAACTCTTCCGCAGACCTTGCAGGCGCAGTGCCGGGGCATTCATGCGGAAGACCTCGCCTGCAGCGCGGGCGTCAATTCCTCCCACGCGCTGCGGACCCGGCGCGAGGTGCGGAGAAAAGCCCCCAGGCCCACGGCCAGCAGCCCCAACATACCGATCCACGCACTGGCTTTCCCCGGGTCCAGCAGGACGCCGAAATAGGAAAATCCTTTGGCCCCGGCGTCGGTCGAATCATGGTGGTAAATCAATTCGATCAGGCCGCAGAAACCAGCGAGCATGACCAAGCCGCAAACGCCCGCGACCAGATAGGACGGCACCAGCCGGCGCAACAACCCCGCATGCCAGACCGGCTTGTGCAGGGAGATCAAATTGGCCATGCCGCCCGGCGAGAACATGATCATCGCGAGGAAAAACAGACCGAAATAGAGCAGCCAAGCCTGGGTGTAATTCGACAACGCGGATTGCAGCAAGGTGACCAGCATGGCCCCCAGAATGGGCCCCCAGAAATGTCCGATGCCGCCGATGAAGGCCATCAGCACCACGTTGCCTGAGGCCATCACGCCCAGCGTCTCGGCCGTGACAATTTCGTAGTTGATGGCAGCCAGTCCCCCGCCGATCCCTGCAAAAAAACCCGCCAGCGCCATCATCAGCCAGCGCACGCGTGTCGGGTTGTAACCGACAAACTGGGCGCGCTCCGGGTTATCGCGCACTGCATTGGCCATGCGCCCGAGCGGCGTCTGGGTCAACGCAAACATTGCCATGGCACAAATCAGGCACCAGCCGGCAATCAGGTAATACACCTGGATCTGGGGGCCGTAACTGATGCCCAGAATCGGCTTGCCCACCGTGCGCGTGGTGCTGATGCCACCTTCTCCGCCGAAAAACGCGGTGAACATCAGCGCGCTGGCCGCCACCATCTCGGCAATGCCCAGCGATATCATCGCAAACGGCGTTCCGGCGCGCCGCGTGGTCACAAATCCGAACAACAGCCCGAACACCAGTCCTGCCAGCCCGCCAATCAGCGGCACCAGCGTCACCGGAAACCAGAATTTTCCGGCGCCCATGAAGTTCAGCGCATGCGCGCAGAAAAAAGCGCCAAGCCCGAAATACACCGCGTGCCCGAAGGACAGCAGGCCGGTCTGCCCGAGCAACATGTTGTAGGACAGCGCGAAAATGATCGCAATCCCCATCTGCGACAACATCGACAACGCAAAGCTCTGGCGGAAGACCAGCGGCAGCACGATCAGCAGAAGCGCGATGGCGCCCCACAGCAGCAGGCGATTCCTGTTCAACAGCGCATTCATGGCGACCGGCCCGGTTCTGCGATGTTCATGTCTCCCGGGTCCCCATCAACCCGCGCGGCCGCACGATCAGCATCAGCACCATCAGCAGATACGGCAGCACCG
>JBJXFN010000097.1:0-3138 GCA_046155535.1 Burkholderiales bacterium | reverse complement strand
CTCCGGACTCCAGGTTCACGATAAATTCATTCGAGGACAGGCTCCATGGAACGGCATTTGTGAAATGCCCCAGCGTTAACTTGCCTTGCACTTCTTTGCGAACTTTGCGCCCTTTGCGCCTTTGCGTTGAGCATCTGTTTTCGGTATTTCTGAATTATCATTTTGCTAGGTACAGCAAGATCAGCAGGACGACGATGCCGCCGCCGATCCAAGCCCACGGTGACAGCGGGGAGGATTTCGTCGTGACTGCAGGCGTTTGGGCACTGTCTGTCGGGGCGTCTGGTTTCGTGACCGTCGCATTGAATTTCGCGAAGAATTCATCGGCCATTTTCTTTGCAACGCCGTCGATCAGGCGCGAGCCGATTTGCGCGAGCTTGCCGCCGACTGAGGCAGTGGCCTGGTAAGTGAGCAGCGTGCCCTGCGCGTCCGAAGCAAGGCTGACCCGGGCACTGCCTTTGCCGAAACCTGCCGCACCGCCTGACCCTTCGAACGCAAGCGAGTAGGAATGCGGAGGATGGATGTCCGATAACAGCAGCTTGCCGCTGAACTTTGCCCGGACCGGGCCAATGGCCGCCATGATCGCAACTTTGTATTCGTTGTCGGACACCCGCTCGATGCTCTCGCAACCGGCAATGCAGGCCTTGAGAATCTCCGGATCATTGAGCGCCTCCCAGACGCGCTGTTGTGGCAGGGGAATGCGCTGTTCGCCGCTCATTTCCATGTTGCTTGGCCTCCGGAGATATTGATGTCAGCAGTATGCGCCAGTGCGGATGGCGCATTCCGCGCGAGGCTGCGCGCCGAGCGAAGCCAGCCGGCCAGATCGGCCAGACTTTGGATGTTGTGTGCGGGCAGAAACGCGTCCACATGCGGAAGCATCAGCCGCACGCCCGTCGCTTTGGGTTCGAACCCCTCGAAGCGCAGCAGCGGGTTCAACCAGACCAGTTGGTGCGCGGATTTGTGCAGTCGTTCGATCTGTACGCTGAGTTGCTCGCCGGCATCGCGGTCCAGGCCGTCGCTGATCAACAGCACCACTGCGTTCTGGCCCAGCACCCGACGCGACCAGTTCTGGTTAAACTCCTTTAACGTGGCACCGATGCGCGTTCCGCCCGACCAGTCGGCCACGGTTTGCGAGATCGCTTCCAGGGCAAGATCGACGTCACGATGCCGCAACTGACGCGTGATATTGGTGAGCCGCGTGCCAAAGACAAAGCTGTGTACGCGATCCCGATCGTTGGTGATCGCATGCAGGAAGTGCAGGAACATGCGCGAATAACGGCGCATCGAGCCTGAGATATCGCACAGCACGATCAGCGGCGGATGGCGGCGTCGGTGGGAGCGCCTGCGCAGGGCAATGATGTCCCCGCTCCCGCGCAAACTGGCGCGCAGAGTTGCGCGCAGGTCCACGTGCCGGCCCCGCACATCCGGGTGCAACCGGCGCGTCGCAACTTGCGCAATCGGCAGATGCAATCCGGCAATCAATCGCTTCGCCTGTTCCAGTTCCTCCGCGGTCATGGTGTCGAAGTCCTGGCGCCGCAATTGCTCCTGGGCCGAGGCGGTCAAGAGGACATCGTGCTCTTCAAGGTCTTTGCTGGCGGGCATCGGTACTTGTTTTGTCAACCCGAGGGCATCGGCAATCCTGTTTGGCACCAGGTCCGAAGGGGTATCGGCAGAGGCCGCGGCCGGCGCACCGGACGATGCGTGATCGAGCAAACTGCGCTCGCGCCAGAACAGTCGGAAGGCGTGGTCGAATATTTCGAACTGCTCACGCCGGGATAGAAAAACACAAGCCAGCGCCCAGTAAAAATCCTCGCGGTCTTCGATGCCGGTGAGGTCCAATGCGCGCAAGCCATCGATCACCCGATCCGGCCCGACCGGCACGCCTGCCTGGCGTAGCGCACGGGCGAAGTGCACAACGTTTGCCGAGAATGTTCCGCCAGCCTTGGGGATTTGTTTCGAAATCATAAAATCAGAACCTTTGACGCAATGGTGCAAAGACGCAAAGTTAAAGCTTGTTCACTACGCGCCTCACCGAGTTACTGACAACGGAAGAATTGAAATTGATGAGAAGTCCGAGTTTCATGCCGGACAGTTTCAGATAAGTTAGAAGTTGAGATTCGAACAGAGGCAAGAGTCTCTCGACCGCTTTGATTTCAACGATTACAAGATTCTCGACCACCAGATCGACTCGATAGCCACCTTCCAACCGCTTGCCTTTGTAGAGTACAGGCAGTTCCATCTGCCTGCGGACCTGGAGTCCCGACTCGTTGAGTTCCATTTCGAGTGCGGTCTCATAAATGGACTCAAGGAGACCGGGCCCCAAGTTTCGGTGAACTTCTATGGATGCACCGATAATCCGATGGGAAAGCGTATCTTCATCCACTTTGCGTCTTCGCGTCTTTGCGTCAAAGAAGTCAGGTTCTTGCCTTGTCGGCACTGATGAGATTTAACAAACGTTTCGTCTCGGCGCCGCGCACACGAGCGATGTCGTCCTGGTATTTGAGTAGCACACCGAGAGTATCGTCTATCACGCTCGGATCGAGAGAAACTCGGTCAAGCAGCGCCAGCGCCTTTGACCAGTCGATGGTTTCCGCTACGCCGGGCTGCTTGAATAAATCAAGCCTGCGCAGACTCTGCACAAAAGCAACGATGTCCGCCGACAGTTTTTCGGCCAGTCCCGGAACTTTGCGCCGCACGATTTCGAGTTCGCGTTCGGCATTCGGGTAATCCACCCAGTGATACAGGCAGCGGCGCTTGACCGCGTCGTGGATTTCGCGAGTGCGATTGGAAGTGATGATGACAATCGGCGGGCGCGCCGCCTTGATGGTGCCGATTTCGGGAATGGTGATCTGGAAATCCGCCAGCACTTCCAGCAAATAGGCTTCGAACGGTTCATCCGTGCGGTCCAGCTCGTCGATCAACAGCACAGGGGCTGCGCCGCTTCGGGAATCCAAAGCCTGCAAGAGCGGCCGGCGGATCAGGAAACGTTCGCTGAAAATGTCCTTTTCAAGTTTTTCCCGGGAGCCTGCACCTTCGGCTTCCGCAAGCCGGATCTCGATCATCTGGCGCTGGTAGTTCCATTCGTACACGGCCGACGCGATGTCCAGCCCTTCGTAACACTGCAGGCGGATCAATTCGCGG
>JBJXFN010000085.1:0-6424 GCA_046155535.1 Burkholderiales bacterium | reverse complement strand
GCGCAGGAGATCACCGTGTCCGCACTGTCTTATTACGATTTCGATGGAGACGGCAATGATGAGGCGATTTTTGTCGGGGCGTCCTGCTTCGCGGGCACCGGCGGGCCGGATGTCCACGGCGTGTACCGGCTGAGCGGGACGGACAGGCTGGTGGAACTGGAAATTCCGGAGTCCATCCCTCCGTTACCGCTCGCAGGCAACCGGAATTTCCTGCTCTATGAGCAGGAGGGTTTCCTGGTGCGGGAGTACTACGACAGTTCCGACCGGAAAAAGCCGTTGATAGAATTTTTCCGCTGGCGCAACGGCCGTTTCTGGCTGGAGCGCATGCAGAAGTCGTCCGTATTCGAAGCCGGCTTCGACTGCCGCAAGGCGCGCAGCGACGCAGAGATCACGATCTGCGGGCACGAGGACCTCGCCCGGACGGACCGGGAATTGGGGGAAAGATACAAGGCAAAACTCCAGGCACTGTCCGGCAGCCGGCGAAGTGCGTTCGTTGCCCAGCAGAAACATTGGCTGCAGAAGCGCAACAGTGATTGCACCTATAAGTGGATTCGGGAATGTCTCCTTGACCTCTACCGGAAGCGGATGGGGGAAATTGAAATCTTGCCGCGCGCAAGTTCCGCTAACCGCTAACCTGGGTGTTTCATCATGGCGCCCCTGGATGAAACAAGTGGTGGCGACAGATAGCAGAGTTCACGCTTGATCGCCTCGGGACAGATTGGCGTCGGGGCTACGCATTTTCCGGCTTTTTCAGGACGGATATCTCGGGAATGCCTGTCTTGCCCGCGAAAAACCGGAATTCCGCGCCCTCACGAAATGTCCGGGCCAAATTTGGGAACCGCCCATGCCAGAACGAAAAGAATGGTCAGGCTTTGCTCTCTCGTGCCGCATTGGGGGACGACGCGATCAGGCAAAACCTGACCGAAGCCGGGCAAAGGCACGGGGCCCCAGGAGAGTCAACCCCGATCGTTCCCGAAAAACCGCTACGAGAGAGAAGGCGGCGCGCGGCTGTCGAAGACAGCCATTGCCGCCGGTACGAGGATGTCCGCGTCCCGAAACGCCGGCGCGTCACGAACCGCCGCAAGATCGAGTGAAGGAACGCTTGAAACGGCACTGCCCGATGCAGCGCCAAGGAAGTTGCAGTCTTCGCAAGTCTCGCCCGAGCGGTGAGACTGTTGGTGCTCCGGATCGATGTCCTTCTCATAGAGGAGCGCAAAGGCACCCTGCTGAAAAACCATCAACAGCAGGAGGAAGGTATTCCGGAAAAGGAATTTTTTCATTGCCAATACTTCTGCAGGACGGCCGAATTATAGCCATATCCCCAAAATAATAGTTGCCTTTCTTCCTTGCGCAATACTGAAACGCAAATGTCGAAAATGTTCCGCAAGTGATCAGAAACGAGAGTTCAAGTTGGGGAATCTTTGAAAGTCCGGTTGACCGGAACGGGCAATTGCCATAACAATAACGCCGTGAATACCTCAAAACGCATCAGTGTCCGTTTGACGCTTGCCCTGTTACTGCTGTTTGCGCAGCACTTGGCACTGGCGCATCAAACGATGCATGCGTTTGACAGGGATTCCCGGCAATCGCATTCTTCCCAGGACGAGGATTCGATACCGAGTCTGTGTGCGTTTCACGGGGTGTTCGACGGCCTGCTTGGCGCGCTGGATGGTGTTGCGCCGGACATTCACGTGGCCGGTTGTGCGTCCGAGTCCTGCATTTCGGAAAACCCTGCATACTTTCCCTTCAACTCTGTAATCCCCGCCTCGCGCGGTCCTCCTCTTTCTTCTTTGTAACCCCGTAGTTTGCCGCAGCAGTTGAGTGCCGCGGAGTATCCAGAAGTTCGTTTGCCACCGGTTGCTGCGTGAAGTTTCGAACCGCGACAAAACGACGGTTGCGATGACACATGGCGTAAGACCTCGCCCCGCAATCCGGTTAACGATTGCCGGGTGCGATCGGCGGGCGCTTAGTCCACTGCAGCGATCCCTGATGCGGGTTGGAAACAAGGATGCATCCGTGATTGCCTGAAGTCGCCAGGCGGCATTCGACATCCCGAATTGAAATGGTACCTGCCTGGCTTGGCACAGAGCCGGGTCGGTCATCGAAAAGGAGACAGGAAATGCAAGATGAATCATCGCGCGCAGCCAAGATGCCGATGGTATTGAGAACGGACTTTCCCGGGACAGTGGACCAGATTGCAGTATTCCTGTCCGGGCTATGCATGGTGCATTGTCTGATGTTGCCCGTGTTGCTGATATTCCTGCCGGCTCTCGGCGCGTTGTTGGACGATCTCGCGTTTCATTTGCTGATGCTCATTGGCGTGCTTCCGGTCAGCGGTTATGCCTTGGTCAGCGGATATCGGAACTACCGTAGTCGCACCGCGGCGGTCTTGGGCGGAATCGGACTTGCCATTCTGGCGTTGGCGGCATTTGCGGGGCACTCCCTGTTCGGCGAAATCCTGGAGCGTTGGGTGACCATCGCTGGCAGCATTCTCATTGCCGTCGCTCATCTGACTAATATTTCGCATTGCCGCAAATGCGCGGCGATGCGCCGGGAGTCGACATGAAACGTGAAGTGTCAGGAATTGTTTTTTTGGGGATGGTGATTGCATCCGCCGACGGATTGACTGCCGATGTCCACGTCCATGGTGCGGCGGAGCTTCACGTCGTGATCGAAAACAGCAACGTCGAGATCGAACTGCACAGTCCGCTGGAAAATCTGGCTGGGTTTGAACATCAGCCCCGGACCGCCGCCGAACGCGCCAAGATCGCCAAAATGAAGGCAAACCTCAACCAGCCGGAAAAACTCTTCAAGTTTCCGGCACTGGGGAACTGCGGGCCGGGCTCTGTGCGGATCGATTCGCCGATTGCTGAGGCAGCGGCTGCGAAGTCCTCCGCTTCCGAAAGCCGGCACGATGCAAACGACGACGATGGGCATTCGGATTTGGTGGCCAGATACGTGTTTACATGCGGACGCATCGACAAGGTGGATGCAATCGACGTGAAACTGTTCGAGGCGTTTCCCGGGTTGAAAAGTGTGAAGGCGATTGTCATCGGCCCGAACGGCCAGAGCGCGAAAACTCTGACGGCGGGCCGCCGCTCTCTCATCATTCGTGGCAAGTAAACACATGGCCGCGATCACCCTTCGCGACATCAAGTTCCGATGGCAGGCTGGACAAGCGCTTACCCTAGATATTGATCGACTTGAAGTTGCGCAGGGAGAGCGTCTGTTCCTGTACGGGCCGAGCGGCAGTGGCAAAAGTACTTTGCTCAACCTGCTGGCCGGTATCGTGGAGCCGGAGCAAGGCGAAGTGCTCTGTGTCGGACATGAACTTGGGGGCCTCTCAAACCGCGCGCTTGACCGGTACCGGGCCGACCACGTGGGGATGATCTTCCAGCAGTTCAACCTAGTGCCTTACCTCTCGGTGCTGGACAACGTATTGCTGCCGTGCCATTTTTCCACGCGCCGCCGCAAGAAGGCCGAAGTTAGCGGATCGATCCGGGATGAAGCTCGTCGCCGGCTGCGGCAATTGGGTCTCGGAAGTGAAGCCTGGGTGCAGCAGGTTACGCGTCTGTCGGTGGGTCAGCAGCAGCGGGTCGCAGCGGCTCGGGCGTTGATCGGGCAGCCCGAACTGATCATCGCAGATGAGCCAACGTCGGCGTTGGATTCCGAACGGCGGGCGGCGTTCCTCGAGCTGCTCGTCGCGGAATGTGAGGTACTGGGCAGCACACTGCTGTTCGTCAGCCACGATTTGTCGCTGACAGGGTACTTCACGCGCACTGAATCCATGACGCAATTGAATCGTGCAGGACAGGAGCATGCCCCGTGACGACATACTTCGCCGTTCTGGCAGCCAGAAGCGCCTGGAACCGGCGTCATACCCTCGGCCTGATCCTGTTTTCCGTGGCGCTTAGCACAATGTTGCTGTTGGGTGTCGAACGGGCGCGGACCGGTATAAGAGAAAGCTTCTCTCAGACGATTTCGGCGACCGATCTGATCTTGGGTGCGCGCACCAGTCCTGTTCAACTCTTGTTGTATTCGGTTTTTCACTTGGGCGATGCCACCCATAACATCGAATGGAAAAGCTACCAGGCGATCGTTGCGCATCCGGATGTGGCGTGGGCTCTACCAATCTCTCTCGGCGACTCGCATCGGGGATTCTCCGTGGTGGGAACCACGCCGCAGTATTTAGGATTGTTCCGCTACGGGGCCAAAAGGTCCTTGCAGTTTGCCCAAGGTAGGCCATTCGAGGACATTTTCGAAGCGGTGGCCGGCGCGGAGGTGGCACAGGCGCTTCGCTATCGCGTCGGTGAGCAAATTGTTCTCAGTCATGGAACCTCGGGCACGGGCCTGCCTGAGCACGGCGACAAGCCGTTTACGGTAACCGGAATTCTGGCGGCCACCGGGACGCCGGTGGACAGGGCCGTTCATGTCGGCCTGGCCGCTATAGAGGCCATTCATCTGGACTGGAGCGCGGGGGTGCCGATTCCCGGTGTATCGATACCAGGGCAATACGTCACCAAATTCGACCTGACCCCGAAAAAAATTACCGCGGTGCTGGTCGGTCTGAAGAACCGAGCGGCGGTATTTCGCATGCAGAGATTCGTCAACGACTTCCGCGGCGAACCGCTCATGGCGGTCATGCCTGGCGTGGCACTGGATCAGCTTTGGGGAGTGATGAGTATTGTCGAACATTCGCTGATCATCACCTCGGCGATGGTTGTTTTCGTCAGCCTTGCCGGGTTGGTGGCGGTGCTGCTGGCGGGACTTGGCGAGAGACGTCGGGAACTGGCGATCCTGCGGTCGGTAGGGGCGGGGCCCTGGCAGATTCTTCTGATGGTTCTCGCGGAAAGCATTCTGGTGGTGCTTTTGGCGTGTGCGGTCGGTTTGATTGCACTCGATCTAATGACTTGGTTCGCCGTTCCCTGGGTGCAGTCCCATTTTGGTCTCACGCTCCCCAGCCACTTGGTGACGATCGAAGAATCGAAGTGGTTCTTGTACATATTGATTGCGGCGGGGATGGCGAGCGCGATACCGGCGCTCCGCGCCTACCGGCAGACGCTTTCGGACGGCCTGATGCCGCGTCTTTAAGGAGATTTCATGAAATATCTGCTTGGTGCCTGCTCGCTTTTTCTTGCTGTGGTGGTCTTCGCCGTCCATGTCGCCGCACAATCCCCCAAACCGGGAAAACCGACGCGGACAGGTGGCGCCAAAATCGACGCGTCCTACAAGGAGGTCGCGTGGGACGAACTTGTGCCGCGGGACTGGGATCCGGCCAGGTCTTTCAAGTCCCTGGAACTCGATACCTTGCGCGACAACGACCCGAGGGCTGCGAAGCAACTCGATCTGATGAAAAAGGCCTGGGACAATGCGCCGATTGTCCAGGAGCTGGACGGCAGAAAAGTGAAGATAGCCGGGTTTGTCGTGCCAATCGAATCGACTCGTCGGGCAGTCACGGAGTTCCTGTTGGTGCCTTACTTCGGTGCCTGCATCCATGTGCCCCCGCCGCCGGCGAACCAGATCATCCACGTGGTCAGCGCGAAACCTGTCGAGAATGTGCATAACATGGTTGCGGTATGGGTTGCCGGCAGGCTCAAGGCTGCTCGTTTTTCCACACAAACGGACATGGGGATGGGCGCGTCGGGTTACCGGATCGACAGCGTGAGCGTGACGCCTTATGATGAGCCAGCAATCATGAGTATCACGCCGTCACGGTAGACAGGCGGTACCAACGGAATCGGAAATCGGGTCAGAAATTGCCGCCGAAGTCGCCGACCGCAGGGTCGGTGCAGCGATCTGGCCGTGGTCGATTGCGCGTGGCGATGCGATCAACGGTCCTGCATGGGTGCGCGCTCGTGTATGCTTGTGAAATCGTTTCACGAACTGGTCTCGCAGTAACGATGTCCGTACGAAGAATGTCGATGACAAAGTTGTTGGCTAAATGGGTGTCGTTCCTGGTGCTGGTCGGCTTGCCGCTGCCCGGTGCCACGGGCACCGAACAAGGCCAATTCGAAGGACGGGCCGTGGTGGAGCCGGTGGAAGATGCCTTTGTTCCCACGATGCGCAGTCTGGAAGATTTCGGCTTCCGGCAGGCCCAGGGCAAACTCTGGAAAGTGGAACGCGGCCAGGTCTTCAATGGCGGGGGCGTGCCGCCGCTGATCCGCGACAACATCGGGCCAATCTACGAGAGCGAATTGCGCAAGTCGATCTTCGTTTACGAATCGGCCACCAAAAACATGACCGAGGATTGGGTCGAAGCGCAACGCATGTTCTACGAGGCCATTATGGCCGAAGGCATCTCGCCGAACGAAGCCAAAGTGATGTACCTGCTGGTGGCGATCCAGGGTTCGCGCTGGGTACAGGCTCGTTCCAAATCGTTCTGCTTTGGCGCCTGTCACAGCCCGATCGTCGCGCTGGAGTGGCG
>JBJXFN010000088.1:0-7892 GCA_046155535.1 Burkholderiales bacterium | reverse complement strand
TCGCCGGCGCCTCGACCCATTGCGCGCCATTTCCCGCGAACTTCAGGCCGCCGCCCAGCACCCCGGGCGCCCATGCCGCATCCACCAGCGCCCCCTGCCCCTGCCCCAGTGTCAGCGTGCGTTGTTCATCAACGTTCGGAACAACATTGAAGGCGTAATTCGCGACACCAGCGGAGCTGATCTGCCCTTCGAGAAGCAGTGTATACACACCGGTTTGGACGAGCGGTGCCTGCTCGACATCGGAACCCATGTGATTCGGCCCGAACACCGTGTTGCCGTTGGGCGCGATCAACCGCCAGTAGATGTTGCCTTCGCTGAGCGTGCGATCGAAGTAAAAACTCTGACCGGCGTTCGCGCTGAAGGTGTAGGCATCGGTTTCGTTGGCGGGACTGAGTTGCCCCGTGACCGGCACGCCCGGCGTCAGCGCCGCCGCCTTGCCGATGTCGATGATGCGGAACGCGTACGCGCCGGTGCGATCTCCTTTGCCATCGATCGACAGGGTGTAGTCCCCGGCGCTCAACTTCCAGGCCACATTGCCGCTCAGGTTGTTGGAGTCCGCGACGGACAAATCGCGCGGCGCGATGACGTTGCCCGCCGGACCGTCCAACGACCATTGGATCTGCGAATCGGAGGTGAGCGAATCAAAAACAACCCGGATGTCGTCCTTGACCGTAAAGGTGTAACGGTCGGTTTCGCCCGGCACATCGATCGACCCGCTGACGAGCGGCACCACCGGGTCGCCGGCCAGCAGCAGGCGCGGCTCCAGCGCTTCGAACAGGACGTTTTTCTTGAATGGGGGAGTTTCGCTCGATCCGAGCGTCCAGCGCTTCATGCTGTCGCGCATCCGAAGGCGAATATCGCGCAACGCATGCCGAAGGTCGAGCACGGATGATGACAAACCCTTTCGACCTGTCGCAGGTTCTCGCTTTTCCAACGGGATGTCCCTGCTGCCCATCGCCCCCTCCTGAAGCCCGCGTCTGACGGTCCTGGTTGGCCAGACAGGCCTGCCGTCCGTGTCTTATGTTCGGGTCACATCCGCATGGTAGAAAAAGCGATGCCTACCGACTGTCGCCATTTGGAGACTATACCTCGCAATTCGGCCTGTCAACGAACTCATTTAGTATGAAAAATTCTGTTAACTATCTAATATAAAATACAAAAAGAAGAAAACTGGCATTCCATCTCGCGGTGCTCTCGGTCAAATCTTAGGTGACAAACCGCCCGCCCCGGAAGATCGAGAAACAATCCTGGACGATCTTGCTTCGCCGTCAGACAAGCCAAAAACTCCCAAAAACGTACTAAGAGCGTCTAACAAAATGAAAATGGAGTGCAGTCAAAGTATCCCTCACCCTCGGCCCCACTCCCGGAGGGAGAGGGAAGAAAAAGCCCCTCGCCCTTCGGAAGAGTGGTTGGGGTGAGGGAGGATTTTTTCATTCTGTTAGGTGCTCTAAGGAGGGAGGTAAGGAAAGATGGAGGCCAAATCCGCCGCAGACCGCCCAGACTTGGGTCACAGAATCGTCTGTGGAAGCGAGGCGTCTCCAGCAGATGGCGAAGACCGGGACTATTGATGTCTTTCCGGTTTAGACGAACCGAAGAATCTTTCGGCGTTGCCCCATCGGATCCGGTCGGCAATGTGGTCGGGCAACTGGCGCAGCCAGGTTCTTGCATCCGAAGCAAGTTCTTCGATGATTTCCCAGCGCGGCGGAATCCAGGTGTCCGAGCCGTACACGAATCGATCGGGATATTTTTCGAAAAGCTCCCGCCACCCGGCGTCGAGCAACCCGCCCGGCGCCACGTCGCGATAAGAAAGGTCGGCGCTGAGGGTCGGATAGCGCGCCATCATCTGGCCGACGGTTGCCACGGGTTCGGACATGCCGGCGTGCGCCCAGAGTATCCGGGCACCAGAATCAACCGAAAACAGTTTCTCCAGCGCCAGCGCATCGCAGTGGGCATGCAACCACAACCCGCGATCGCGCGCGAGTTCGACGATCCGGCGCACCACCGGTGTTCCCGCCTCGTCGCCGTTCAGATGAAATTCGCCAATGCCGCGATAAATCCCCTTTGCAAGTTCGTTTTCGATGAAGGTCGCGGTGGCCGGGTCGCGGTACCAGGTGCCACGCTCCACCGACCAACTCGCGAGATCGCGAGTCTTGCGATACGGCCGAAGTTCCGGAATGAAACGCTGCGGATAAAGCCGGTAGAGTTCGACGGTGCCGTCGTTCGGGGTGCTCGACAGCAAGGCCTTGTGGATTCCGGCACGATCCAGGATCTCGATAACTTGCTCGGGGGAATATTGTTGCGTGGCCCCGACGCTGTAGTGCAGGTGACCATCGAACAAGGGCGACGCAGTCTGCGCACGCGCGTGGGCCGCTAGCCAGCCGATGGCGGCGGCCGCGCACGCAATCGAAACAAAACGGCGGCCTACCAACTTCCTGGCTCCCCTTTCAAATCCTGAAGAGCGAACCCGGCGCCAACACAGGGACCGCCCTCCATGCGCACCAAATCTTATTTTTTCAAGCTGTCGCGGATTTGGCGCAGCAGCAGAATGTCTTCCGGGGTTGCCGCCGGCGCCGCGGGTGGCGCTTCCTTTTTCAGCCTGTTCACCTGCTTGATCATCATGAAGATGATGAATGCCAGAATGATGAACCCAATCAGGACCGTGATGAAATTACCATAGGCGAACACCGCGCCGGCTTTCTTCGCATCCGCCAGCGTCATGCCCGCCGGCTGACCGTTGAGGCCGAGAAAATAATTGCTGAAATCGAGGCCGCCGGTCAGTCTTCCGATGATGGGCATGATCAGGTCATTGACGACGGAATCGACGATTTTGCCGAATGCGCCGCCAATGATCACACCCACCGCCAGATCCATGACATTCCCCTTGACCGCAAATTCCTTGAACTCGCTGACGATACTCATCTTCTCTCCTCGTTATTGATCATTCGAATCGCAAGATTTTCCTTCGGTGCCCACCAGGAAACATCGGCAGAGAATTCATCGGCAGCGAGATCGACCGCAGCCCCATCCCCATCCTGACCCGCACGCTGGCATTGTCATGGGGCATTTCCGCGGCGTCAATCAGGAACAGAGAGGCTTTTTCTCTCTGGAGCGGGTGCGTGGAACGGCACGGGTTCAAAGGTCCGCGCTGGACGTCGTGCACTATCACCGATCAGTCATCGCGTGGCTGCGGAATGGCAATCCCGTTATTACGGAACTTTCTCCGCTCAGCCAACCCAAAGACGATTGCCGCGCCGTCTGAATGACGGCCGGCACCCGATGGCGCAGTACCATCTATGAACTATTGCCCGCAGCCCCGGTCAGAACTTGCGCAATTCATCAGGTCATGTGCATTCGACACGACCTTCATCTTCTTAAGGCGGGCATTTTTGTCTGCCTGGCATTTTTCAGGAGGAAACAATGGTTTCGAAGAGAACTGTCAAAGGTCTGATCGTTGCCGGCATCGTCACGGTGTTTACAGCCGGCTACAGTTTTTTGGCTATACCCGGCAACAGATCGGCAAATGCTGCGGCCGACTCCGCTGCACCCGTCACCCGTTCGGTGCAATTGCCTGACTTCACGCGCATCGTGGAACAGAACGGCTCCGCGGTTGTCAACGTCGCGGTATCGCGCACCGCATCAGATTCCGCGAAGGCCCCGCCTGGTATACCCCAGGAGGATCCTTTCTTCGAATTCTTCCGCCGCTACGGACCGCAAAACCCCAAAGGGGATTCCGACGTCCAACGCGGACAGGGCTCAGGTTTCATCGTCAGTGCAGACGGGATCGTTCTGACCAATGCCCACGTGATCGCCGACGCGACAGAGATCAGCGTCAAACTCACCGACAGACGGGAATTCGCCGCCAGAGTGATCGGCATCGACAAGCGAACCGACATCGCGGTGCTGAAAATCGAGGCCACCAACCTGCCTATCGTCGACATCGGCGATCCCGCCGCGCTGAAAGTTGGCGAATGGGTGGCCGCGATCGGCTCTCCGTTTGGATTTGAAAACACGGTGACTTCGGGAATTGTGAGCGCCAAAGCGCGTTCCCTGCCCGACGCGAATTACGTGCCGTTCATTCAGACGGACGTCGCCGTCAATCCTGGCAATTCGGGTGGTCCACTGTTTAACATGAATGGCGAAGTCGTCGGCATCAATTCGCAGATTTTCAGCCGTACCGGTGGTTACATGGGATTGTCTTTCGCCATTCCGATCGACGTGGCGATGCAGGTCCGCGACGAATTGCTGGCGCACGGGAAAGTCACACGCGGCCGACTCGGAGTTCGGATCCAGGACGTGAACCAGGCATTGGCACAATCTTTCGGCATGGACAAACCGTTGGGCGCCTTGATCAGCCTGGTCGAACCCGGCAGTCCTGCCGACAAAGCCGGGCTGAAGTCCGGGGATGTGATCCTGTCGGTCAATGGCAAGGAAATTTCCCGTCAGTCGGAATTGCCTTCCGCCATCTCCGCCATCAAGCCGGGGAAAATAGCCGCGCTGGATATCTGGCGTGACGGTTCGAGACGATCCGTGGAGGTGCAGGTTGGTGAGCTCAATGAAAAAATCGCAGCGGTTGAAGAGGAACGAAGAGTCGATGACGCCAAACTTGGATTGACATTGCGCCCGCTCAGTCCGGAAGAAAAAGCGCGGCTTGGCGCCGAAAGCGGACTGGTCGTCGAAAGGGTCACCGGTCCTGCCGCCAAGGCCGGCATTCAAGCCGGGGACGTAATTCTTGCCTTGAATCAGGAAATCCTCCGTTCGGTCGAACAGTTGAAAGCCCTGGTGAAGAAAACCGACGGGACTGTCGCTCTGTTGATTCAGCGGGACGACATGCGACTGTTCGTGCCGGTGCAAATCGGGTGATGTCAGGTTGACGCGCAAAAACCCACCGCAAAACTATTCGCATCAACGGGCCACCTATCGGTGGCCCGTTTTTATTGTGAAACTCCATGCAGAATTTTTTCCCCGAACCTCTCATGCCGCAGCTTTGTTCAACTGTTTACCGAGGATGACCAATGATTTTTCTGCAAACGTCGTGATAATTCCGGTCCTGTCGAAAACATCGAGCGGTGGCATGGCGGAATCCGGATTTTTCGCGATCCCCGCCTTCATGGAAGGCTCGGCGTTACTTCGATGAAAGAGGCCATCGAGCAGATTCGCCCTTCACTCTTCCCAAAGCACGTGAATGGCAGCTTGCATTTTATTATTTAGAAAGGAATTTTCTCCTCGATCCGCATTGCATTTTAAAAATCATCAATTCCATTGTGTAATAACGAAGCTAATTTGTTGAATCGGTCCGGAAAAATTCTGCTGGTCGGAGACCCAGAACTGGCGCGATCACTTGCGGCAAAAGGCAAAACATGGCTGAATTGGTGACAAGTCACTAACGACCGGCGTGGATGTCATATGCCGGCATGCAGTCACGCAATTTCACGTCTTGGCATCTCCCGGGGGGGCCGTGGTTCCGCAAGAGAAATTCGTCGGGAACTACTCTGACATCAGTCCAGAATTGCTGGAACTCGTCAGGGGGCTTCAGGCGTCACTCACTGAGAAAAGTGTGCGGCAGCAATTACAGGCGCGCGAAAGCGCACCTTCAAAACTGGAAACCGCCTTTTCGCAGCAGCAGGCAAAGCACGCGGGGCGCAATGAAATTGCATCCCACCCGCATCTGCTCGCCTCTCTGGTGGAAACAACCGATGCCGCCATCAGCAGCGAAACCTGGAACGGCGTTGTCCTGAGTTGGAATCGCGGCGCCGAACGGATGTTCGGCTACTCCGCCGAGGCGATGGTGGGGAACACACGAGCCTGCCTCATACCGGAATTTCTCAAGCATGACGAATTCAAACACCTGCAGCGGGTGATTGAGGGTAAAACCAGCCTGACCTATGAATCCACCTGGCAGCACCAGGATGGGCGGTTTGTCGATGTTGCGATCGGTATTTCACCCACGATGGACGGCGACAAGGTTGTTCGTTTGTCCCTGGTCGTCTGCGACATCAGCGACAGGAAACGCTCCGAGCGCGCACTCATGGAGAGCGAACGCAAACAACGACAGCGTTCCGCCGAGATGAAAACGGTGCTCGATTCGGTGCCTTCGGCCGTGTGGGTCGCGCATGATCCGGAATGCAAGCTGATCACGGGCAACCGGGCCGCTTATGACATGCTGCGTCTGCCCCAGGGTAGCAACCTCAGCTCGATTACGTCGGAAGACGCGCCCTCTCCCGGCTTCAGGGTGTTTCGCAACGGCCGCGCGCTGGAACGCCACGAGTTGCCGGTGGAAATGGCCGCCTTCCGCGGCATCGAGGTTCGCGATTTCGAGGAAGACGTCGTGTTTGAAGATGGCACCATCCGGCACCTGATCGGCAATGCCGCCCCGCTGCGCGACAACAACGGCAAGGTTTACGGGGCTGTCGGGGCTTTCATCGACATCACTGCACGGCGGGGGATGGAAGAACAGATCCGCCGGATGGCGCATTTCGACGCCCTGACCAATCTGCCAAACAGAATCTTGCTGATGGACCGGCTGGATCAGGCGTTGGCCATTTCCCAGCGCAACCAGACCAAAACCGGTGTGATCTTCATGGACCTGGATAACTTCAAGTCCATCAACGACAGCCTGGGGCATCATGTCGGCGACATGCTGCTGCAACAGGTTGCGGAGCGCATCAAGGCGGCGTTGCGGGAAGTGGATACAGTGTCCAGACTTGGCGGCGACGAGTTCGTGGTGGTATTGCCCGAGTTGCGCCACACGGAGGATGCGGATGTCATCGCACAGAAACTTCTGCGAGCGTTAAGTGAAGAGCTGATCGTCTCCGGCGAAAAGGTGCGCTGTACCCCGAGCATGGGGGTAAGCATCTACCCGGATCATGGCACCGACGCGAGTACGCTGATCCGCATGGCGGACAAAGCCATGTATCACGCGAAACAGGATGGCCGGAACACGTTTCGCTTTTACGATGGCCGAGCGATGAAAGTCTGAGCGCCTTTCGGGTCTGATTTCAGACTCCCTGCAGGAAATCGAAATCGCAGCCGGCGTCGGCCTGGAGAATGTGCTGGTTGTACAGCCGCCGATAGCCACGCGCAGGCAATGGCGGCACCACCACTCCCTCTCGACGCCTCGCCAGTTCCGCATCCCCCACCAGCAGGTCCAGTCGGCGTTCCTTCACGGACAACCGGATCCGATCGCCATTTTTTGCCAGGGCGAGTGCGCCGCCGGAGGCCGCATCCGGAGTAACATGCAAGACAACGGTGCCGAACGCCGTGCCACTCATGCGCGCATCGGAAATGCGCACCATGTCCTTGACGCCTCGCTGCGCAAGTTTTTTCGGGATCGGCAGGTAGCCCGCCTCGGGCATGCCGGACGCACTGCGCGGGCCGGCATTCTTGAGCACCAGAAAATCGTCCGCGGTGACATCCAGATCCGGCGAATCGATTCGCGCGGACAAATCTTCCAGCGATTCGAATACCACAGCCCTGCCTTCTTTCTCGAACAAGCTGGAATCGGCCGCGGCACGTTTCAGAATTGCACCTAGCGGCGCCAGGCTGCCGAACAAGGCCACCAAGCCACCCACCGGGCTGATGGGGTCACTTCTCGGTCGAATGACGGACCGATCGACAAACGCGGGCGAACTTGCCAGACGGCTGCCCAGCGTCTCGCCGGTTACGCCCACGCAATCGAGGTGCATCTGATCCTTCAGTTCGGCAAGCAAAGCCGACATGCCACCCGCAGCATGAAAGTCCTGCATGTAGTGGCTGCCGGTGGGCTTCAGGTCGATCAGCACCGGCGTCTCGTCGGATATTCTGTTCAGCCGCTCGAGCGACACCTTGATGCCGCGCCGGCCTGCCACGGCGGCAAGATGAATGATGGCGTTGGTCGAACCGCTGATCGCAAGCAA
>JBJXFN010000070.1:0-8892 GCA_046155535.1 Burkholderiales bacterium | reverse complement strand
CTCTTTGCCCATTTCTCCGCGATCCAGGGCAACGGCTTCAAGTCGCTCAAGGAAAACCAGAAAGTGAGCTACGACAAGACGGCCGGCCCCAAGGGCGATCAGGCCTCCAACATTCGCCCCGAGTAATCGGTTCGATTGCAGGACTGAGCAGGAGAAAAAGCCCGGGAAACCGGGCTTTTTTCATTTTCTCGTCGTTTCCGCGTTCTCGACTGTGCGTTTTTCGGCTTCGGTAAGTGCCGTGATCCGGCAGTCCTATTCTCCCCGCAGGCATGTCTGATCGTTGAGCAGCGAAACGGCCTGCAGGACCTCCTGGCGTTGCGCCGTTGGAAGCGCGTATTCATCGCAACCCCGGCCGGCCAGGCATTCCGCAAAATGCTGCTGGTCGCACATCCTCAGCAATTCGGCCATTTCCGCCGCACTCAGCCGAGCCTCCAGGCAGGAACGTTTCTCCGCGAGGCAGTTGTCGAAATTGGAATGCTCGCGTGCAGGGCCCGATCAGGCGGCAAGGCAGCACCAGGCCAGACTGACCGTGAATCGACGCCAAGACAGGCCCGCCCGGAAGAAATTTCTGGCGCATGGGGTGCCGGGGTATTCAGACGTCATCTGGGTCGGGGCGCCCCGGCGCCCTTGGCGACAGGCCCGCCGTGCGGCATGGGCCTGTCTTTTGCATCTCGCACTTGCGCGGGGAAAACCACAGTCTCAATATCCGCGGGGTGTCTGCTGGGACTGTGTCCACGGATGAATATATTGAGGCCAATTGACAGTCTCGGGCAGGAAAGGAGCAGCTGGATGATGATGATGCCACCCGCCAAGTTGGGGACATTTGCCCTGGTCGTCGCCGCATTCGCGCTTCAATGTGTCGCAAAAGACTCGAATGCGGCCAATGCGCTGTCGCGCGCCCGGCAACTTTCTGCGCAGGCCCGCGCCTATCCGGAATTGAACAAGGTCAATGAACAGGTCGCCGGCTTGATTTCGCGCATGGAGGCCAGCACTGTCCAACTCGACCAATTTCGCAAGAACAAGGTGAAGGCGCGCGACCCGCGTTATTCGGCACTGACCCGGGAATTCAATCAGGCGCGCACCCGCATCGGTGAAGTGGAGCGCAAGCTTCAGCGCCCTGTCTTGCTGGATCCGTCACGCTTTCCGCCGCCGGCGGATTCTCCCGCGGGCAGTCCGGGTCGAGACGCCTATCAGGCTGTGATCGCGGATGAAAGGAAACGGCTCGAAGCCGCACAGGGGCAATTAAAGGCGGCGCTCAAGGCGCTGATCGAACACTACGACCGGCAGTTGCAGGTGATTGCAAGCTTGCGCACCTGATCCGCGTCACAAGGCGGAAACAACCATTCCGGCCGCCAACGCCGCGAGTACGAACAGGCTCAACATCCGCAGGTCGAAATCCCGCCAGAGCTGGGCAAACGAACCGCGCGTTCGCGGGGATTTGGTCAGTCGCGCCTGATCCCGGGCCTCCGGCGTCGCCAGCCGCTTGAGGGCATCGGAGGAATCGAAGATCGCCGACAAACCCAGACGAGTATTGGCGTCCACGATGATACTGAGCGCGCGCGGCGCACGGGCCGTGGCCGCGGTGTCGGCCGCGACACTGCCAGTGTCCATGCCCATGGGAAGAGTATCGGTGGGCTCATCGCCCGCGCCAGGTGTTGCCGCCACATTCAATCGCTGGGTGGACGCCGGTTCTGCGCGATGCACACCCAGCTCGCTCATGCAGGCGCGCAGGTCCGCGGCGAGCTCGTGGGCATCCTGGTAGCGCTCATCGACGGATTTTTCCTGCGCTTTGGCCACGACCAGGTCGAGCATGGCCGGCACCTGGCGATTGATGCGGCTGGGCGGGACCGGGCGCACATTGGCGACGTTGTACATGATCTCGGTGGCTTCCGCGCCGCCAAAAAGTTTGGTGCCGGTCAACAACTCGTACAACACCGTCCCGAGAGAAAAAATGTCGGAACGATGGTCCGAAGGACGGCCCGCCACCTGTTCTGGCGACATGTAACGCGGGGTGCCGAGCATCATGCCGGTCTGCGTCCGGATGTCGGACTGGCGCATGCGCGCAATGCCGAAATCCATGATCTTTGCGCGTTGGCCGGGCAGCAGCATGATGTTGGGCGGCTTGATGTCCCGGTGCACCACGCCGCGGTCATGGGCAAACGCCATGGCCTCCGCGACCTGCTCGACGATTTGTACTGTCTCGGTGACCGGGAATCTCTCCTGGTTGGCCCGGGTGGACAAATCAATGCCTTCAAGCAACTCCATGGCGATATACACCACATCGCCCTCGCGCCCGACGTCGTAGATGGTCACGATGCCGGGATGGGAAAGTCTGCCGGCGGCTCTGGCTTCCTGGGTGAAGCGGGCTTCGTATTCCTTGCGGTCGGCATCGTGGGCGGGGATGACGATCGTCTTGATGGCGAGTTGCCGGTCCAGCACCGGGTCTTCTGCCTTGTACACCACACCCATGGCGCCGCGCCCGAGTTCCTCCAGGATGCGGTAGCGACCGAGACTTTTCTTTTCAACCATTCGTTTTGTCTACCCTCGCTCAGCGTGTCAGCCAGTTGCGCAGCCGGTGAAAAAACCCGTGTCCTTCTTCCGCGGGGAAGGCGATTTCCAGAGTCGTGGTCCGTCCCGGTTCGAGTTCGACAACCGTGCGCAGCCCCGGCAGATTCTTGCGCCGCAGTTCGACGTTATGGGGGCCAGGTTCCAGCTCCAGCATCTTGAGCGGCGGGGTCTTGCCGCGTGCGATGCGGTCCACGAACACCTCGCCTTCGGGAAAGACATCAAAGGCCAGAATTGCCGGTTTGCCGGCGTAAAGTGCGCGCTGCACAGCCGGCCGGAAGTGCACCGTGGCCACGACGATGGCAATCAGTGCCGCCAGCCCAACGATCATCAGGTTCCGGCGCCGCTTTGTCAGCGCGCGCAGGTCCACTGCTAACAGTTCATGCGTGCGCACGTTGGCGTCGGTGAAGATGCCGGCCGGCCGCAGGGTGACTGCGCGCGAGGGGGTGGTCGCGGCGAGGGCATCGCGAAACGCGCGCGAGACAAATAATCTGGAGGGACCGGCAAAGTGGGCGATGGCCGAAGCCGTGCCCAGTGCGTCGCCGATGAGACCCTGCCGGCCGCTCGGGTCGGCCGCCATCCGGATGGCGCCGTGATTGATCGCGATGGCCAGTGGCACGCCGGCGGCAGACGCATTCAAGCAGCGTTCCGCGATATCGAGCGCAGCGGCCGGGTCGGCCAGCACCGCAATTGCAATGCCGTCCGGTGCGTCGAGCACCAGCCGGTTGCGCCGCGCCACCGATGCCAACGTGACCGCCAGGGCTGCTTCAAGCTGGGCCCGCAATCTTGCCTGTTCGGCCACTGGCCGACGGGCGAATTCCACAATGCGGGCAAATACCACGCTGGCCAGTGTTGGCAGGGATTCGGAAGGAACGTTCGGACTATCGACCATGGGATTCCGGCAAATCGGGTTGCATTGTTGTTCTATCGACTTCGCGGGTCGTTTCCTTGCGCCGGCATCGTCACATCAGACCCGAGTGACTGCAACGGCCGGCCGGATCGGCATTCCGGCGGGTGTTCAAACTGCGGACAAGTATGGATTATTAATGCGCGTTCAGAACGTCCAACCCACGCCAATGGCAATGACCGGCAACCATTCGTAGTCCTTGACCGCATCGGTGAGCTGGGCGGTCTCTGCGAGTACGTCAGCTTGCAGTTGGTTACATTGTGGGGTCGTCAGTGCTGAGCCGCAAACCACATTCATGGTGATGATCGGCGAGCGCTGATACAGGGCGCCGATATCCAGAGTGAACTTGAAACCCTTGTTGGAAACGTTGCCCAGTCCGATTCCGACGTAAGGTGCCATCGACTCAAATTCCATTTTGGCGTCCAGTGATCCAACAGCCCCGGCAGGGTAGGTTATGCCATTGATCTCGAATGAACCGCTGCTGTTGGGCAGCGCGACCGCATTGAGGGTGTTGCCGTTTGAGTACGCGCCTATCGACATGCGCAGAAGGGATCCGCCCGGGTGCCAGTCGAGCAGCAGCCCCACTGTGCGGGCTTTCAGGCTCGCGTCGTAGTCGATGCCGCTTTCGGTGACTACTTTGTCAAGATTGCCGCCATTGCCGTTGAGTCGCACGGCCCAGTTCTGGTTGATGGGAATGCCGACGTCCAGGCCGATCCCCAGCGTGCCGACTTTGGGAATCAGGGAGAGGCTTTGTGCCTGCGAAGCCTGTGAAACCAGCAACAGCAACACACCAAGGATGATCCGGACCATTTTTTGCCTCCTGTTGTGAAATGCCTGTGTAAAGCCTACTACCCATCGTCACTGGGGAGCAAGCATGTTTCGGTCCCGGTCCCGGACGCGGAAAAAACATCAGACTTCCATGGCGAAAACCGGATCGAAGCGGGCATTTTCGAACGTCACACCGCCTCGTCCTGCACCGGCAGTGCGGCCGGACGGGACAAACCGGTAACCCATCGGATTGGCGACCACGCGCGTGCCACTAACCGAGTAGTCGAAGGAATCGTGGGTGTGGCCGTGGATCCACAAATCTGCCTTGCCCATCAGCAGAGACAGGTCGGAGACGAAAGCTGCGTTGGTCAGGTTGTCGCCCCATTTGGGATGCACACTGCCGGCATGCGGCGCGTGGTGCGTGATGACAACCGTACGCCCCGGATATGCGGTATGCAGTTTTTCTTCCAGAAAATTCACGGCCTGCCGGTGAAAGACAACCGTCTGGGCCGGGGTCAGCAGACCCGTGCCATGGCGCACGGCACGAAAGTCCGTCACGTATTGACCCGCTGCGGCCATGGCCTGAACGGATTTTGGGGCACCATACAATTCGAAATCGGTCCACAGGGTCGTGCCGAGAAACCGTACGCCATCCAGAACCCATTCGTCATTGTCCAGCAGGCGCACATTTGGGCTGCGGGCTGCGCGCTCCCGCAATGCGTCGAGCGCGGTAACGACTTCGCGGTCGTAGAATTCATGATTGCCCGGCACGTAGAGAACCACCGATGCGGGAAACGTCGCTTCTGCCCAGTCGATTGCGCGGGTGCCGTTGTCGATGTCTCCGGCCAGCACGACGACCTCGGCATCTGTCGGCGGCCACACCAGGGGCGGGTAGCGGTCGGAAAATTCCAGGTGCAGATCGGACAGAATGCGGATTTTCATTTTCAGCAGGGGCAAGGCGGTCGGCATCGGTTTGTTGGTCCGGGTGGCAGGCCAAAAAATCCTGAATCCCGGGGCGTTGTGGCGTATTGACCTTCCCAAAATTAGAAGTTATAAATGGCGTGCAGGATGTTCCAAGCGCTGATTTTGTCGGTTGGTCGCAGCCCGTACAACGGTACTCCTCTGATCTCTTAAATTCTCCTCTTGGTATTCCCGCTGGCGGGCGCAAGCCCAATTCTTATTTTTTCAAGGAAGACACTACATGGCATCAGGTACCGTAAAGTGGTTCAATGATTCGAAAGGTTACGGGTTTATTACCCCGGATGACGGCGGCAAGGATCTGTTTGCGCACTTCTCCGCCATTCAGGGCAATGGGTTCAAATCTCTCAAGGAGAATCAGAAAGTCACTTTCGACAAGACGACCGGCCCGAAAGGCGACCAGGCGTCGAATATCCGCCCTGCTTGAGCAGGACAATTCAGGGAAGGGGGTGCAGCCTCCGTTCCGAAAAAAGCCCGGTGTCCCCGGGCTTTTTTTTCGCGCATCCCGCGCACTCACAACTTCCCAAGATGCAGCCCGCCATCCACCATGATGATTTCCCCGGTGATCTGGGCCGCTCCCTCCAACAGCCACACCGCCACCTCTGCGACGTCCTCCGGCGATGCAGCCTTGGCCAGCGGAACAGTTTTCTCGTAGCCGGCCTTGAATTTTGCGTAGTCCTCCGGGCTGAACCGCGAGAGATGCCAGCGGGTTTCGATGAGGCCCGGACACACTGCATTGACGCGAATCTGGGGAGCCAGAGAGCGCGCCAGGGCCAATGTCATGGCATTGAGCGCGCCCTTTGATGCGATATACGCGGTGGAGGAGCCGATGCCCATGACGCCCGAAATCGACGAGACGTTGACGATGGCGCCGGCCTGCTGTTTTTTCATGGCGGGCGCGCAGGCGCGGATCATCTGATACGGGCCGATCACGTTCACCGCGTAGATTCGTTGGAAGTCACCGGCATCCAGGGCGTCGAGGTCGGCAGCCGGCGCAAATTTGGTGATGCCGGCATTGTTGATGAGCCCGTCTATGCGGCCCCATTTGTCCAGCGCCGCCTGGGCGAGCGCGCGGCAATCCGCATCCGCTGCTACATCCGCGCGCACGGCAATCGCTTCCGCGCCGCTCGCGCGGCATTGTTCGACGGTGGCCGCCGCCTCGCTTTGGCTCTTGGTGAAATTCACCACAACCCGGCAGCCTTTGCGCGCCAGCTGCACCGCGCACGCTGCGCCGGTTCCTGTGGCTGAACCGGTGACAATGCACACCGCGTTGGCGAGTTTCATGATGTTCTCCCGAAATAACTGGACGATGACCAATCGTAACCTGTTGCACGAGGCTTGTCGTGGAACCCCCACACTTCTGCGCTTGAACCGATTTGCCGCCGGAGGACACAATGCAGGCGTCGCAAATTGCCTGCCTTGTTGTTCTCTCCATTCACGCGGAAAGGAAATATTCATGATCAGAATGATTCTGGTGGTTCTCGCCGGCGCGCTGTTGACCGGTTCCCCGGCGTTTGCGTTGACCCTCAAGTGCGAATCCGAAGGACCGATGCTTGGCGGCGAACGCCTGCAGAAATTCGTCGCCCCGCAGATTGGCGGCGCAATGGCTGCCATTGCGGACGTGGAGCAGGGTGGCCGCCAACGCCTGCACGTGCGCGTGCGCTCCCGGTACTTCGAGGAAGATCAGTCCTTCCTGTACCTGGTGGAGATCGAACTCCAGCAAAGAGTGATCGAAGCAGAGACAAACCGCGGCTGGTGGCCGTCCACCGAGAAATGGGTCGCCTGGGGAACGGTGCCGTCCGAAGCGGAGTTGCGCAAGAACATCAGCGATCTGATTCAGGCCAAGGTCAACACCTGGAAGCCCCAATAAAGGGGACACGCGATGCAAGGCAGTGAAGAAGGAGACATGGCGCACATAAACGGCATGGCACAATCGCGGCTCTTGAAAGTCTTGCCGTGCCAATGTTGCCAAGTCGCGAATCGGTCGATGACCACACCACCCTGAGATATCGGCTTGCGCACGGCGGCGTGGATTCCTTCTACGCCTGGCTGCGTTTGGGGGTGTCCGTGCTGCTTTCCACGCTGGGCGGCGTGGGCATGTGGTCCGTGGTGGTCGCGCTGCCGGCGGTGCAGGCCGAATTTGGCGTGGCGCGCGCCGACGCCTCTCTTCCGTACACCCTGACCACCATCGGATTTGGCATTGCGGGGGTATGGCTCGGCCGCATGTCCGACCGCTACGGCATCGTGACCGCTCTCCTAGTTGGCGTTATCGCGCTGGGATGCGGCTACGTGGCCGCAAGTTTTTCGACCAGCCTTTGGCAGTATGCCGTGATCCAGGGGCTACTGATCGGCGTCGGGGGTTCTGCCACCTTTGGGCCGCTGTTGTCCGATATTTCGATGTGGTTTCAACGCCGTCGTGGCATGGCGGTGGGAATCTACATGTGCGGCAACTATCTGGCGGGCGTGGTCTGGCCGCCGGTGGTACAACATTTCATCGAGACCTCCGGCTGGCGCCAGACTTACTTCGGCATCGGGATTTTCTGCGTGCTGGCGATGATGCCCTTGCTGCTCCTGCTCAGGCGCCGGCCGCCGGCAAAGGCGCATGTCGTGCCGGATTCGATCGTCACGGCCAGGCATCTGAGGCCACTGGGCATCTCGCCACGCGCTCTGCAGGGGTTGCTGATTCTTGCCGGCACTGCTTGTTGTGTGGCGATGTCTATGCCGCAAGTGCATCTGGTTGCCTATTGTTCGGACCTGGGATACGGACCGGCACGTGGCGCCGAGATGCTGTCGCTAATGCTGGCCTGCGGCATCGTGAGCCGCGTAAGTTTCGGCTGGATATCGGACCGCATCGGTGGGCTGCGCACACTGCTGCTCGGCTCCAGCCTGCAGGGCGTCGCGCTGCTGTTCTTTCTACCTTATGACGGCCTGGTATCGCTTTACCTGATTTCGGCGATGTTCGGCCTGTTTCAGGGCGGGATCATGCCGTCGTATGCCATTATCGTGCGCGAGTATTTTCCGCCTGCGCAGGCCGGCGCGCGGGTGGGCGCGGTGATCATGGCCACGCAGTTCGGCATGGCCCTGGGTGGCTGGATGTCGGGCGCGATTTTCGACTGGACCGGTTCCTACCATGCCGCTTTTCTGCATGGCATTGCCTGGAATCTGGTCAACGTGACGTGTGCGCTGTGGTTGTTGCGGCGGGCCAGGGGGCTGGTCCCCGCCGTGGCCTGAGCAAAGTCTCGCCGCACTGTCAGTGCAGGGCGGGTTTTTTCAGGTAATCGCGCCGGTCGGCGGATTTGATCCGCATGCGCAGCAAGTCCCCGTTTCGCGCAAGGGTGAACACCACTTCGGTTCCGGCCGGCCCCAGTTGCCAGACCCGGCGAAACATGGCGGCGAGGGATTCCACGCGCAGACCGGCAACCTCGATGACCAAGTCGCCGCGTTTAACACCAGCGAGATCGGCCGGTCATTTGTCGGCCACGCCGATTACCACCAGCTTGCCATTCGATTCCGAGGTGTACATGCCAAGCCAGGGCCGCGGGGACCGGGCCGCATGGCCCGTCGAGACCAGTTCGTCGAGGATGGGCGGCAGCAGATCGATGGGCACGATCATGTTTGCGTTCACCGTATCGTTGCCTTCGGTTTCCTGAACGAACAGGGAGCCAATTCCCGCC
>JBJXFN010000084.1:0-23105 GCA_046155535.1 Burkholderiales bacterium | reverse complement strand
TTGGGGAGCGACCTGGTGATCCAGGTCACGAATGCGCCGACGCCTCAGCCGATTCCCACTGCGGGGACGCAGAACGCGCCGGCCACGCAGGCCGCGGTCAATGTCAATCCGATGAGCGAAGCAGTGTTGCAGGAGGTCATCGTCTTTCTGGGTGCGAATCCGCTGCGTTCGCTGGCGGATTTTTCCGTGACTGAACTGGCGGAATTGCAACGCGTAATCAACGCCACCGTCGCCGCAAACCCGGGTCTGATCGGCGCCAACGCGGCGGCCACGATTGCGAATATCCGCAACACCCTCGCCCCAACGCTCGGCGTTACGATACTGAACCTCGCCAACTCGTCGGCCTTCATCACCGTCTTCTCAACGTCCTTGCCGGGCGGAACTGCCAACGTCCCCTACAATCAGACGGTCCTGGCGATCGGGAGTCCCGGCGCACTAAGCTATGCACTGGCGGCCGGGAGCTCGCCTTTGCCACCCGGCTTGTCGCTCAATGGCTCGACCGGACAGATCACCGGCACGCCCACCGCCGCAGGCACTTTCAACTTCACGATCCAGGTGGGCCTGCCCGCTTCGCCTCCCTCCCCCGTAACGCAACCGCTGTCGATCGCGATTGCACCGCCGCCGCCGGCTGAAGTGGTATCACTCACGCCTCCGACAGTCGCCATTCAAGTGAACGCACAGAGTTCACTGACGGTCAGCCTGAACGTGGCGCAACTCACCGCGACGACGGTAACGCTTTCGGCCAACGCGGGTGGCATCGTGACGTTGCCCGCTACCGTGCAGGTGCCGGCCAATCAGATATCGGTTACGTTCACAATCACCGGTCAAGCGGTCGGGACGACGCAGGTGACGGCGACCATCGGTACCACCAGCGCGTCGTCTGCCGTCACAGTCAGCCTCGCGCCACCTATGTTGGTCCTTCCGGCGCAAACGCTGCCGCCTGCGACCGTCAACGTGCCCTATAGCCACCAGCTTGTCGCAACAGGTGGCACAGCGCCATTCACATGGAGTCCGATCCTGATTCTGGTAGGGCTTCCGCCCGGGTTGACCCTCTCGCCGAGCGGCCTGCTCTCCGGGACGCCGACGACCGCCGGAACACCGAATTTCACCGTGCAGGTGCAGGACGCAGGAATACCGATGCAAACGGCGTCTCGCACCTTGAGCCTCACGATCGCTCCCCCGACGGCGCTTAACTTGACGGGCACCTGGATTTCCAACTACCAATGCACAGGAACGGGCGGCACTTTTTCTGGGCAGGACACCTTGGCCGTCACACAGACCGGAACGACCGTGACCTTCACTCTTCAACCGGGTGGGGGATTATTCACCGGGACTCTCATCGGCAACACCATGAGCTATTCCGGTTCCGGACCCGGCTACACCGAGAGCGGCACATGGACGATGCAAGGCGCCAACAACTTTACGAAAACGTCCAACTACGTGAACACCGACGGAACCGGTGGTTCCTGTCCGGGAACAGGCCAACGCCTGCCGTTTACCCTGACGGTGATCGTGACGGGTAACGGGCGTGTGGATGACGCGACGGGCGGCATCTTTCTTTGTGGACAGGGCACCGGCGATTGTACCCAGGGCTATGCAAGTGGGGCGCAGGTGACCCTCTCAGCCACGGGAAATGCACCGGGTGTGGCGTTCAACGGGTGGGCTGCCAATTGTGGCGCTGACATTCCCTCGCCCTTTGCGGTCCGTATTGTCATGAATTCCAATAAGACCTGCACCGCGTCGTTCGGACCGTAGGGGGCGACATTCGCATCGCGCTGGCTTCTCATCGAGCGGGCAACGCCAAGCCATTGCGATCATGGCTCTGCATGAGATTGCGCCCGCTGATTTTCTGCAAGGGCCGCGCGCCCATGTACTGAAGCAGTCAGGACGTTGCGGCGGCCTTTGCAGGAGACCCACCCGACACACATCGCCCTTCCGTCCGGGCGCATCGCGGCGTTACCTGTGCCATCCAGACAAGTGATTGGGCGTGACATCCGAAGTGCAGGAACAGGGCGGTTCGAGAGTCGGCCGCGTCACGTACACAATACCTGCGCCGCGCTCTACCGCTGGATCAACTCGATGCTGACGTTGTCCGGCGCGCTGACGTAGCAAAGCACCATCCCGGGCTTGAATTCCCAGGGCTCAACGGCCATTTTCACGCCTTTACTTTTCAGCGTGTTGCAGAATCCGCGCAAATCACCCTTGTAGGTGAAGCCGAAGTGATCGGTGCCCCATTCGTTGTGGCTGGAGTAACCGTCGAAAGCCTGCATCGATTTGGTCGCCGCGGGCTGTTCCCCGGGACGCTCCCCACGGATGACGATTGTCATGCCGGCTATGCGGACGTCGATCTGCGGCGCACCGCGCAAGTTCGGCTGCTCGGCCGAAATCTCGCCGCCGAACATTTCGCAATACCACTTTGCCGCCGCCCGGGGATCGCGACTGATCAGATGGATGTGGTCGAATGCCAAGCCTTCGCTCATTTGTCTCTCTCCGTGCATCTTGATTCCGTGTCCGCCATGGTATCGCCGTCGGCGGATATTGTCCCGGAAGAGGGAAAACCAGCTACTGCGCCTTGATCCCCGTTTCCTTGACCAGCTTCACCCAGCGCACGCGTTCGGCGGCGAGGAAGGCCTTGAAGGCCTCCGGCTTGCTGGCAATGATTTCCGAGTCGGCGAATTCGCGGCGCGATTTGATCGCGGGGCTGTTCAGGATCTTGTCGAGTTCGATTTGCCGACTCGTGCGCGAAGCATTGCCTCCAGCTTTTTGGCCTGAATCGCCAGGTCGCTGGCCTCCGCCACCGTTGGCGCCAACGCTGCACTGTATTCGACCGCGTTGCGCCGCTCATGCGCCGCACTGAGGGCCGTCCACAATTCAGCCGGTGCATCGATCGAGTGCGGCAACACTTGAAACACCAGGGCACGGTGTCCGCGCGATGCATCAACCCGATACCCCACCGCTCGCAATGCTGCCGTCGCCAGCGCGAAAGCGGCATCGTATGCGAGCGAAAATCGGCTTGCCGGACCGAGGGTCGGATTGCCTGCATCCGAAAGCAATCCCGCGGCCCGCTTCAGAAGCGCGTCGATTTCGGCAGGCGACGACGGCTCGGCCTTAAGCTGCCTTGCGCCGACGAGGTTGTCGAGTGGTTTTGCCATTCAATGACTTGAGGGATTCTTCCGAGCCATAAAGCCAGATCTTGGGTTGGCTCATCACGTTGCTGACGAAATGCTCCCTCGTCGCAATATGCTCGGTCATCTCTGCAGTATCGTAAAAAACCAGGGAAATGCGCCGCCCCAGTGTAGCGCCGAGTTCAAGCTGCACCGGCGCGATCCGGGACGGGGCAACGTCACCGACCACGAGGACATCGACATCGCTTGCGGCATCGTGCTCACCGCGGGCCACGGAACCGTAGATGAACGCGGCAGCGATCTTTCCGGAGAAGGGTCGCAGCGCCTCGCGCACAATGTCTGCAATGCCGAAAGTCTTCGCGACCAGCGATTTCAGTTCCGCAAAAACCGGGCTCGCGGGGTTGGCACGAAACCACACCTGATTGCCGCGCGGCTCGCGCAGCACCAGCCCCGCGCGCGCGAGATTGTCCAGTTCCTTCTGGACCTGACTGCCACCGGCGCCGGCCGCCGCGACCACTTCTCTTACATAGAACGCGCGCCCGGATTGGCCGAACAGAAGAGCCAGGACGGCCCGCTGCGCCTTGCCGAAAAGCGCGTCGGCTATCGACAGTCCCAAAGAGATGTTTCGTTTCGTACCTTTCACCGGTACGATTGTACCTAATAACGGTACACAAGTGAACCGTCTCGAGATGTCCGCACGCCTGCGGGACGGGCAGTGGTTACTGCGCCTTGATCCCCGTTTCCTTGACCAGCTTCGCCCAGCGTACCCGCTCGGCGGCGAGGAAGGCCTTGAAGGCCTCCGGCTTGCTGGCGATGATTTCGGAGTCGGCGAATTCGCGGCGCGATTTGACAGCGGGACTGTTCAAGATCTTGCTCAACTCGCCTTGCAGCCGCGCGACGATTTCGGGTGGCAGACCCGCCGGGCCAACCATCCCGGTCCAGATCATCAATACCACTTCGGGCATGCCGAGTTCGGTAAAGGTGGGCACATCGGGCAATTGCGGCGAGCGTCGCGTGCCCGTGGTGGCGAGGGCAATCAGGCGCCCGGCCTTGACGTAAGGGTCCACGGTCGTTGCAAAACCAAAACCATAATCGACTTGCCCGCCGATCAGATCGGTGACCATGGGCGCCTCGCCCTTGTATGGCACGATCTGTACCGTGATGCCGGCCCGGCGATGGAAAATCTCGTTTGCAAAATGATTGGTGTGGGCCGCGCTCGGTGTCCCGGCGTTCATCGTCGCGCCCTTCGCCTTTGTCAGCGCCACCAGCTCGGCCACGGTGCGTACCTTGAGCGCCGGGTTCGCCACCAGCACCGCCGGGCGACGCAGGAACTGGGTGATGGGCGTGAAGTCCTTCGCGGCGTCGTATCCGACTTGCATGCCGATGGCCTGCGCAATCACCTGCTCGTTGGGCGACACATAAAGCAACGTATAGCCGTCCGGTTTGGACTTGGCCACGGCGTCCGCCCCCAGCACCCCGCTCGCTCCGGTGCGGTTATCGATTACGACCTGCTGACCGAGGGCCTTGCCGAGTTGATCGGCGATGATCCTCGCCTGCGTATCGGCAATTCCCCCAGCCGGCCAGGGAACAACCCAGCGGATCGGGCGAGAGGGGTATGGATCTGCGGCCCAAGACGTGCCGACAACGAGCACCAAGCCCAGAGCGAGACTCAGCCATCGAAAAAATGCGCGGGTTCGATCGGTCATTCGGAAGTTTCCTTTTGATTCGAATCCCGGCAAACCGGGGTTTTGTTCGGATACCCAAGTAGGGCATCTTAATGCCCAATGTGGATATGCTGAGACTGAGCGCGCAGAGAATCAGCTAATGCCATCAGGGTAAAGCTTGGGATGTTGCATATCGTTTGAATTATGGTGCAGCAAGTTACTTGAGCTAGTCATGACCATTCACGCCATTTCGCGTGCAGAGGAAAGTATAGCCCTCGGCTTGCACCATCCAACGCCGCCGCGTAGGCGTTGAGCTGGGGGGAATACCGCTGCTGCTCCCGGTCCAGAAATCCTTCGATATCGGCCCCTTCGTGGCGGCTGGTCTTGTAGTCCACCACCCATCGGGTTCCGTTCGCGTCGAGAATCATTCGATCAATCACATAGCTGCGATCCCGTGTGCGGATGCGATACTCGTTGTTCGCCTCGGGATGCGCTCCGAGCACCCAGCGGCCTTTCTGATCTGAAATCGAATTTCGCAACGCGTCCAGCACGTGCTGCGTTGCGGCATCGAGTTCGGCACCGCCGACGCCTTTCACGGAAAGCTGGCCGCGTATCGCGGTGCGGGCTCCCGCTACCCGGGCCGCGTCCCAACCCCGCAGTTCATCGTCGGCAATGCGATGGAGCCAGGCATGGACCACGGTGCCTATGTGCCGCGCTGTCTCCCCCGCCCACGAAAATTCCACTTGCTCCCCCTCGCCACCCTCTTCCGGCGATTCCCAATTCGCCGCCGCCGGCGACGCAGGCAATGCAAAATCCGCCGGCAGCCGGCGCAACGCCCCGGAAGGCAGCGACGCCGTCCTGTCCGATTCTGCGACTGCCATGGCGGGCAACCTCACCGCATATTCAAAAGCCCGCCACGCGATTCCCAGCAAACTCCTTTTTGACGGCATCTTCATCACGCCGTCCTCATCGACCTTCATACAAGCCAGCAAATGCAGCCGCGACTCGGCGCGCGTTGCCGCGACGTACAGCAAACGGCCTGCTTCGATGTCCTCCGCGTCCTTGTCCAGTTTCCTGACATATAGATAAAGCGGTTCCTTCTCGCCGCCCGTCTCGTCGATTGGCGCAAGCAGCAGCTTGTCCCCTGGCAGGCCACGCCAGGCAAATAGCGGCTTCCTGCCTGACCGCGGCGAACGGTCCAGCCCGGGCACGATGACGGTGTCGAACTCCAGGCCCTTTGCCTTGTGGATGGTCATGATCTCGACCGCATCGTCGCCGGCACTCACGTCGGGCAGCGCGTAAAGATCCGTAAGGCTGGCCGCGAGTGCGGAGAAGTCGGTCAACTCCCCCGCTTCTTCCAGGCGCTCCAGCTCATCAAGAAAAATTTCGGCGTCTTCCAGGTCTGTCGCGTCCTCGACGCAGGCCGGCCCGCCGAGCGCCAGCCAGACACCTTCGACGCGATCGCGCAACGTGCCGCGCAGCCGGTCGTCGAGCGCTGGACCGAGCACCTCACGCATGCGCGCAAAGCGCGGCGGCTCCTGCATCAGTTCCCAGATCGTGCGATCGTTCCTGCCTTCGAAGAATTCAGACAGTTCATCGAGAGTGAGCCCGCACCACGGCGCGCGCAGGACGGCGAGCCAGGCAATGCGATCGGCGAGATGCGTCAGCGCGCGCGTGAGCGCGTAGAGATCCTGCACGACCTGCTTCTCACCCAGTTTCTCGATCTCCACCGCACGGAAGCGGATGCCGGCATCCTTGAGTGCCGGGACGATAGCATCGAGGTGGCTGCGGTTGCGCACCAGGATCGCGGTCTTGCCTTGCGCTGCCTTGACCAGTTCGACGACGCGTTGTGCTTCGGCATTTTTGTCGGCGAATGTCTCCAATATCGGGTCGCCATCCGGTGTGGCTTCGTGAAACGGCACCGACGGCGAATAGGGCACTGCTCCGGAAGCCTCATCTTCGGCTGCAGGCAGCACATCCGGAAAAATCCGGTTCACCCACTCTACGATTTTCGCCTGCGAGCGGAAATTGGTGGAGAGCGTCAAAGGTTCGAGCTCGACACCCGGCAGCCCCGCGCGCCGCGCGTGCAGGAACAGGCCCACCTGCGCATCGCGGAAGCGGTAGATGGACTGCATCGGATCACCGACGACGAAGACCGTGCGCCCGTCACCCGCCTCCCATCCCGCGGTCAGACGTTCGAGGAGTTCCCACTGCGAGTTCGACGTGTCCTGGAACTCATCGACCAGCAGGTGCTGAACGCGCGCGTCCATCGACAGCAGCAGGTCGGTCGGTTCCTCCGGCGTGCCGAGCGCGGCGAGCGCACCGTGCGCGATCTGGGTGAAATCCACCTCGCCTCCCTCGCCGAAAAGCGCAAGCAACTGTGCCAGTGCGGGTTTGAGCAGAGCGAGAATCGCCTCCAGCGCCTCCCACTGCGTCTCGATGTATGCGGGCGGCGGCGCGGCACGCAGCGCGACCAGTGCCTCACGCAGGCCGGGAATGGCAATGAGTTCTGGCGGCGCGGGGGGACGTTTTCGCCACTCGTCCTTTTGCGTCAGCACCTCATTCGCGAGCTCCACCGATGCCTGCGGATAAAGCGCCTGTGCGATACGGATGAGTCGATTCCGCTCCGAAACGAGTGTGGCCTCCAGTTCGCTGCGACCCGGCGCATCGCCTGTTTTGCGCAGCCACTGATCGCGCCGCTCCAGCATCCCCGCAAGAAGACTCGTGGCGTCGGCAACGTTATTGTCCAGGTACGCGAGCAGCCGCGCCACGGGCGGCGTGAGATTGGCGAGCGTGCGCGCTGCCGCTTCCCGGTACAACTCCGATGCGTCCTCGGCCACCGCCGGTTGGGCACCGAACCTGGCAAGCACCGGCATCTGCCGCGTCAACGCGGCGCTCAATGCGTCGATGGTCTGGATGCGCAGCCGTGGAGCGAGTTCGGGCGAGAGATTCTCGAGCACGCGCTTGCGCATCTCCGCGGCGGCCTTCTTGGTGAAGGTGATGGCGACGATCTCTTCGGGCTTCTCCACCGTTTCGAGGAGCTTCAGGTAGCGCTGCACGAGCAACTCGGTCTTGCCCGAACCCGCCGGTGCCTGCACGATGAACGAGCGCGTGACATCGAGCGCGCGTTGGCGCTCAGTGGAATCGGGGACGACGGGGCTAGTCATGGCTGCCAACTTTAGTTTCACTCTCCCCCTCTCCCCAGCCCTCTCCCGCAAAGGGAGAGGGGGCTTCAGTTGCGCTGTCGTCTCCCTCTATGGCGGAGCGAGCAGAGGGCGCCGCAGTCAAGACCCCCTCTCCCCTCGCGGGAGAGGGCTGGGGAGAGGGGGGAATAAGACTCTTCTCGATCTCATTCATCACCCCCTCAATATTCTTGAGCACATCATGATTCCAGAATCGCAGCACGCGAAATCCACGGGATTCCAACAAGCGGGTGCGCTGCGCATCCGCCTCTTGTTGCTGCGCGTGTTGCCCTCCATCAAGCTCGACGATCAATCGGGCCTGGTAACAAACAAAATCCACGACGTACAAACCCAATGGCTCCTGCCGTTTGAATTTGAAACCCGCAAAACGATGCGCCCGCACCTCGCGCCACAAAACACGCTCGGCATCGGTCATCTCGCGGCGAAGGCATTTCGCTATTCCTACGAGAGGTTTTTGATCAGGCACTTTCCCCTCCTCTCCGGGTTGCGTAGCAACGGGGCTTATTCATCGCCGGCCTCATCGTCCTCCACCAGCGCGTTCACCCGCTCATATACCCTGCACAGAGTCTGCAGATCACAATAACGGCAAGTCTGAAGCAGGTTTTTTGGATCCACGCGTGCATCACCGGAAGCGAAGCCCGCGCCGAGCGATTCGACCTCCTTCTTCCAGCCGTCGATCAGTGCAGTCCAGTCCTTCGCAGGCTTCACTCCGGGAATGACATCCTTCTGTTCGGAAAAACCCATGTAGCGCATCTCGCCAGTCTTCAACTTGGCGAAGACAACCGCGGAGATGTCCTCTCCGGCGTTCAACGCATAGAGCGGCAGCTGCGGATCGTCAGGACGCTCGCCGAGCCATTCGACCGGGGAGGGCTTTCCGGCCTTGTAGTCTATGAGCACATGACCACCGGCTTCGAGCTTGTCCATACGGTCGATGCGGCCATTGAGTTCGAGACCGGCAACGGCGAGCTTGCGTTTTTCCTCCATTGCGACGACTTCAAAAGGTGGACGCTCGCGTTCCACTTCCAGCCAATCGCGCGCAAGCTTCGCCAACCTCTTTCGCTCAAGCACGGCGAAAGCTTCTTCGAGATTTGCTTCGCGAACCGCCGCAGCAGAAGCGCGCTCAATGGCGGCACCGCAGTCGCCCTGAAGTCCCGCGCTTGCCTTCAATTCGCTCCACAGCTCTTTCATCAAGGTGTGGAGCAGAATGCCGCGGGCTCGGGCGTCCGGGCCGTCGACGGGTTCTTCCAGGCTCTCCGCAGCCAGCCGATGGCGCGCAAAGGCACGAAACGGACAGGCGGCCTGGTCGGAGAGAATCCGGGTGCCGCCCTTCGGTGTTTTCGTGGCCAGTGGGGGCGCCTGGCCATCCTGCACGGTCTCCGTCCTGCGTGCGGCAAAGATCAGGTCGCGATAGCGTTCGCGGGTGCCGGCCTTGGGCTTTCCTATTGGAACGGCAGCAATCAATGGGGAAGGCAGCAACGCCCGGTCCGCTTCCATCGTGGGATGCGAAACGACGACCTCGTCCGCCGCAGCGAACCAGCCGCCGGTAATGCGCTTGCCGCGCGCCAGTGTCGCTTCCGCGGAAGCTTCGGGAATGCCTGCCTTGCGCTGTAGGGCGGGCGGAATGAACGGATTCGGCGACGCGGCGAGCGGCCAGACCTCGTCGGTCAGGCCGCTCACCCACAATGCATCGAACTCGAGACCGGCCGACTCGAGCACGCCCAGCACCTGGATCGGCGCACCCGGTGTTTCGGGTTGGAACAGGGTGTCTGCACAAAGACGCCGCAGCCGAACCAGCGCCTGCGACAAAGACATCGTCGGTGCAACGCGCTCCAGTTTGGCGAACTCGGCCAAGGTCTCGTTGAATTTTGCCTCGGCCTGGAATTCGCCGGAGTCGGCACCACGCTCGCCGGGAAAGCCGGCTGCATTCAAGAGCGCGGAACAATGCCGGGCCCAATCGTGCGGCGAGCGTTCTCCACCGGAAGCATCGCGCGCAATATTGAACAGCGTTTCGAGCACCTGGCGCAGCATTGGTGCGCCTTCGACCATGGCCACCAACTTGCCCAGCGTAACGCGGGTTGGTGCATGTTTGCGCAGCCGCGCATCGAGTTGCGCACGCGCCGCCATCTCGCTTTGCGCCCCGACGAGAAATGGCGAGCGCATCAGCTTGCTCGCCTGCTCGAAAGGAATCTCGCCGCAGGCGAGTTCGAGAACGGAGAGGCCCGCATGCACGAGTGGATAGTCGGATAGCGGCGCACCGAGAGAAATGTTGAAAGGCAACGCCTTGCGCTGCGCACCGGGCAGGTTGTGCGCCGGCTCCATGATGCGCGCAAAGACCCGAGCCACTTCCCTGCGGCGCTGCCCCAATTCCGGAACCACAATACCGATGCGCTGTGCGCCGGCTTCCAGTTTCGCGCATGCCCAGCTCCCGGACGCTTCGAGTTCCTCGCGTGCCGACGGGAATGTTAGGCGACTCGCCTTGGTTGGTTTTTTTGCCGGATCACAACCACGCACTTCCATGCCCTGCATCGCGCAGGCGTCGAGGAAGTCCTGCATCTGCGGCGGCACGACGTCGAAGGCGTAAGCGACGAGGCGTTTTGATTTCCGGAGTACCGCCTCTTTTAGCAGTGGCGCAACGACGTCGGCAAGACGTGCGCCATCGATGTTGCCCTCCTTATCGCAACGCCTCGCGTAATCTTTCGCCCATTCGGCAAAGGCCCTGGCATCTTCGTTTGAAGGCAAGTTCCCCAGCGCGCCGGCCATGCGCCATTCGTGCGCGAGCTTCCAAGCCTTGCGACAATCCGCGGCAGCACGCGCAACCCCCAGCAGCACCTCGCCCCATTGGCTCCTGCGGATCGCTGTCTCCCACAACTCCTGTTCCTGCGCCCCGGTAATAAGCAACGGCAGCCTGACCGCAAGATCAGAGTAGAGCGCATCCTGGTAGAGCCTTTCGATGAATGCGTCAAAGGGCAGGATGTCCGCCGTTTCCCAGACCATCAGGCCGGATGCGGCTTGTCGATCGTCAAATTCACGAGCAAGCGTCTGCGCGAGACGCCGGTTCGGCGTGACGACGGTGACGTTCTCGGTAATTCCCCTGGCGAGAAGCGCGAAGAGTTCGCGTTTCGAAAGCATCAAACACTCGGCGTCAACAGTCATGACGCCTAATCTAATGGATTCCTGATCTCCCCGTTATCCCGGGAGGGATAAGACTCAGCCGCGTTCCAGCAGGTTGGCCTTGTTTTTCTTGTCCTTCCAGTCGTCGGCATCGGGCGGCGCGTCTTTCTTCTGGGTAAGCACTGCCCAGCTTTTGCTCAGTTCCGCGTTCAGCGCAATGAAGTTCCGCTGATTCTCCGGGACATCGTCCTCGGCGAAGATTGCCTCCACCGGACATTCCGCAACGCACAAAGTGCAATCGATGCACTCATCCGGATCGATCACCAGCATGTTCGGACCTTCATGGAAACAATCCACTGGGCAGACATCCACACAGTCGGTGTACTTGCACTTGATGCAGCTTTCAGTCACTACGTACGTCATTTCCGTTCCTTGGTTACCGGACCCTGGGGTCCTTGAGTTCTGTCCCGAGAGGGGCGGGACGTGCCGGGCGCGAGACGCCAACGTGGCAAACGGGAGCGGCATTCTAACAAAAAGCGTTGCGCGCGCCAGCGGCATTCGGCACGCGATATTCCCTTATGTCCCTCTATTTCAAAGCATTCTGCCGTCATGCACCGTCGCAGTGCCGGCCCGGCAAAGTCTTCCCATGGCGATGCAATTTCGCTAGCATAGGCCCCACTTCTCGAAGCCGTCCGTCCGGACGGCCACCCGTCAATCACTTAATTTGCGTTATTGCGAGGACATCTTCATATGAACGAGTCGATACATCATGTAACGGACAACACCTTTGAACCGGAAGTCCTGCAATCGAATGTGCCGGTACTGGTGGACTACTGGGCGGAGTGGTGCGGGCCCTGCAAGATGATTGCGCCGATTCTCGATGAAGTCGCGCACGAATACGCCGGGCGGCTGAAAATCGCCAAACTCAACATCGACGAAAACCAGGGCACACCGCCGAAATACGGCATTCGCGGCATCCCCACCCTGATGATTTTCAAAAACGGCAATATCGAGGCCACCAAGGTCGGCGCTCTCTCCAAATCCCAACTCACGGCATTCATTGACAGCAATATCTAAAGCCGCTAGGCTTTCCACCGTGCTGGTCGAAATGCGTATGTAAAAAAGCGCTTTCGGCCGGTGGCGGGCAGGTCCCTTCCCGCTTCACTTTCTTCCCAAACGTTACGTTGTATTGACCCAGCAGGGCTCCCTCCTCATGCATTTGTCCGATCTCAAAAACCTCCACGTCACCGAACTCGTGGAGATGGCCAGTGCCAACGAACTCGAGAACGCCAACCGCCTGCGCAAACAGGATCTGATCTTCGCGCTGCTGAAGAATCAGGCCAAAAAAGGCGAAAGCATTTTCGGTGAAGGCACTCTGGAAGTGCTTCCGGATGGATTCGGATTCCTCCGATCTCCGGATACCTCCTACCTCGCCGGGCCCGACGACATCTACGTCAGCCCCTCGCAGATACGACGCTTCAATCTGCATACCGGCGACTCGATTGAGGGCGAGATCAGGACGCCAAAGGACGGTGAACGCTACTTTGCTCTGGTAAAAGTCGACAAGGTCAACTCCGAGCCGCCCGAGAATTCCAAGCACAAGATACTTTTCGAAAACCTCACCCCGCTCTTCCCCACCGAGCAGTTCAAGATGGAGCGGGATATCAAGTCCGAGGAAAACCTTACCGGACGCATCATCGACATCATCGCTCCGATCGGCAAAGGCCAGCGCGGCCTGCTGGTATCCAGCCCCAAGAGTGGCAAGACCGTCATGTTGCAGCACGTCGCACATTCGATCGCGGCGAATTTTCCCGATGTTTACCTGATCGTGCTGCTGATTGACGAGCGGCCCGAGGAAGTGACCGAAATGCAGCGATCGGTGAAGGGCGAAGTGGTGTCATCGACTTTTGATGAGCCGGCCACCCGCCACGTGCAGGTCGCCGAAATGGTGCTGGAAAAAGCCAAGCGCCTGGTCGAGCACAAAAAACACGTCGTCATCCTGCTCGATTCGATTACGCGGCTGGCGCGAGCCTACAACACCGTCGTACCGGCCTCCGGCAAGGTGCTCACCGGCGGCGTGGACGCCAATGCCCTGCAGCGGCCGAAGCGGTTCTTCGGTGCGGCACGCAACATTGAGGAAGGCGGCAGCCTGACGATTATTGCCACCGCGCTGATCGACACCGGCTCGCGCATGGACGATGTGATCTACGAAGAATTCAAGGGCACGGGTAACATGGAAATCCACCTTGATCGGCGCATGGCCGAGAAGCGGATTTACCCGTCGATTAACGTCAACCGATCCGGCACCCGCCGGGAAGAATTGCTGATTGAAAAAGACATCCTGCAGAAGATATGGGTCTTGCGAAAGCTTCTGTACCCGATGGATGAATTGGAGGCCACGGAGTTCCTGGTCGGCAAGCTGCGCGATACAAAAAATAACGCGGACTTTTTCGACAGCATGAGGCGGGGATAGGTGCAACAGGGGTAAAGACGCGCCCTTCCCGCAAGCGGCCGGCTGCGCCGGTAACGTGTCCGGGCGCGACCCGATGGATGAACTTGAGACCACGGAGTTTCTGGTTGGCAAGTTGCGCGATACCAAGAAAAACGCCGATTTCTTTGATTCCATGAGGCGCGACTGAAAGTAGGGGCGGAAGCGTTCCTGGTAGCGCTCCAGAGGAAATCGGCCCGACGCCGTTCCCGCAAACGGGCGTGCCGCTAACGGGTCACGGCGTCATTTCTTTGATTCCATGAGGCGCGGCTGAAAGTAGGCGCGCAAGTGTTCCTGGTTGCGCTCCAGAGGAAACCGGGAATAAGAAGCGGTGTTACTGTTCACCTTTCACCATTCACCCGTCACTGCTTCCCCCTTTACGCCTTACCCCCTGGGCTTGCCATTCTGGGCCTGCTTGTGGATAATCCGCCCCCTTCACGTCAGGAAGCGCAAATCCCGCCTCCGCCAGAAAGGAAAGCAAATGAAACTCGAGACCCACCCCGAATACGCTGAAATCGCCGTCACGTGCAGTTGCGGCAATACCTTCAAAACCCGCTCGACGCTGGGAAAACCTCTTCACGTCGAAGTCTGTTCGGCCTGCCACCCGTTCTATACCGGCAAGCAGAAAATCATGGATACCGCGGGCCGCGTGGAAAAATTCCGCCAGAAATACGCAAAGGGCAAAGCCGCTCCGAAAACCGCAGCAGCCTGATTGGCACGTCGCTCTGGTTGGACAAAAGGCAGCTTTGGCTGCCTTTTTGTTTTTCATCCCTGTCCGGCGGCTAGAATAGACGCCTCGAAAACGCGATTCCCCGACCCTGGCAGGCTGGCATCACCGACTTTCCACTTTTCGTCCGGCGGGTCGGGCAAGTAAAGTCCATTTTCCAACATGCTTCCCTTTGCCCAACTTCTGAGACACGAAAGACTGGCTACCGCAATTACCGATCATCCGGTGCGACTGGCCGTGTTCCTCTCAGTGCTCTGGTTGATCCCCGGCCTGGTGGGCCATGATCCCTGGAAAACGGAGGATGCCCAGAATATCGCCGTCGTGCTCCATCTGTTGCGCAGTGGCGACTGGCTGGTGCCGATGCTGGCGGGCGAACCCTTTTTGACCTCGCCCAACCTGATTTATCTGAGCTCGGCCCTCACGGCCACGTTGTTTTCCCCTGTTTTGCCTCTACATGACGGCGCCCGGATTGCTGCCGGGTTTTACATGGCCCTGACCCTGTTGTTCACGTCCATGGCAGGACGCGAGTTGCTGGGCGGCAACAAAGGCTACCTTGCGGCTTTGCTGTTGCTCGGTTGCGTCGGCATTCTCGTGCGTGGCCATGAGCCACTCGCCGAAGTCGCGCAACTGAGCGGATTTGCCATGGGCATCTATGCGCTGGTGTTGTCGGCGCGACGGCCCGCCGTCGCCGGAATCTGGCTGGGCCTTGGACTGGGTATCTCGATATTTGCGACCGGATTCGTGGAACCGCTGATGTTCGGCATCACTCTGTTGGCACTGCCTGCGGTAAGCGCTCGCTGGCGCACGCGTGGCTATCTGCTCACCCTCACCATTGGAGTGGGCGTGATGCTTCCGCTGGCGCTGGCCTGGCCACTGTTGCTGCACAATCATTCACCGAGGTTGTTTACCCAATGGTTCTGGGTGGAGAACGTCGGTCGCCTCCAGGGCATTTTCCTGACCGGAATTTTTGACAGCCGTTACTCAAACCTGGAAGTTTTGTCCTGGTTCGCGTGGCCGGCTTGGCCCTTCGCCTTGTGGGCCCTCTGGTCGGAACGCCGGAATATTCAGTCAAAACCGGAAATCGTTTTCCCGGCCACGATGTTTGTCGTCTTTCTTGCCTTTGTCATAGCGCTGGGCGAGAAATCCGATCTGTTGGGTTTGCCCCTTTTGCTTCCCCTGTCCCTGCTCGCGGCCGCCTCGTTCAGCACGGTGCGGCGCGGGGCCGGCAATGCGTTTTACTGGTTCGCGATCATGGCGTTCACGTTCGCCGCGTTCGTGATCTGGTTTTATTGGATGGCGGCCGATGTCGGCGTGCCTGCACGTTTGTGGAAACACCTGATGAAACTGCAACCTGCCTACCAGAGTGACGGCCGGGCCTTTGCAATTGCCTTTGCGGCGCTGGTCACAGCGGGATGGTTCTTTCTCTTGTTCAACGTCAAGCGCAGCGCGGAACGCCCGGTCATCATCTGGGCCGCCGGAATCACCCTGATGTGGGCATTGGTCGGATCCTTGCTGCTCCGGTACATCGACACGGGAAGAACCTACCGTGGCGTTTTCGGGCAATTGGTCAAGGCCCTGCCGGCGAGGCACGGTTGCGTGGCCGGTCAATCTCTGGGGGGCCCGCAACGAGCGCTGCTGTATTACTTCGGAAATCTGGTCACGGTTCCTCACAACAGGCCGGGGAAAAATCCCGATTGCCAGTTTTTGATTACTCAGGACACGCCCTCGCGCCCGGTTCGCGTTGGTGAAAACTGGGTCCTGCTGTGGGAGGGCAACCGCCCGCGCGACCGGAAGGAACGCTACCGCCTGTACCAAAAATCCTGAGCGTGTTATCCCGAAACCGCGCAAAACTCGACTCCAAGATGTCCGATTCGATTCAACGATTCCTTCTCGAAGCAACACCGGTTCGCGGTGAAATTGCCCACCTGGACGCGACTTGGCGCGCGGTGCTGGAGCGTCGCGAATATCCGCAACCTTTGCAAACGTTGCTGGGCGAAATGATGGCTGCTGCGGCCTTGTTGTCCGCCACGCTGAAATTCGAAGGTTCGCTGATCATGCAAATGCAGGGTAGCGGGCCGGTGCAATTGCTGGTGGTAGAAGCCACCAGCGAACACACCCTGCGCGCCACGGCAAAATGGGAAGGGGAGTTGCCGGGCGGAAACGTGACGGACATGCTGGGCAATGGCCGTTTTGTCATTTCGATCGTGGCCGCGGACGGCACACAGTCCTATCAGGGCATCGTGGCGATCGAAGGCAGCACCATCGCGCAGGTGCTGGAGCACTACATGGAAAAATCGGAACAACTCGAAACCCGGCTCTGGCTGGCCTGTGATCCGGGCAAGGCAGCCGGCATGCTTCTGCAAAAACTGCCCAATGCGCCCGGCCAGGATGCCGATGCCTGGCATCGCGCCGTCACCCTCGGCGAGACGATCCGGCCGGCGGAACTCCTCAAACTGCCAGCGAAGGAAATCGTGCATCGGCTCTACCACGAGGAAGATGTACGCCTGTTCGAAGCTCGGCCAGTGGCGTTTCGCTGTTCCTGCACTCGCGACCGGGTCACGTCCATGCTGCGTATGCTCGGCCACGTGGAAGTGCGCGCCATCATTGCGGAACGCAGCAGCGTGGAAGTGGACTGCGAATTTTGCGGACGCCACTATTCCTTCGATGCGGTGGATGCCGAACAGGTGTTCGCGGCGGAAGTGATCCGGGGTGCCCCGGCGACCAGGCAGTAAGCAGTCCGCGCCAATATGTTGGGGCAGGCAGACCGCGTACGTATCGACAAATGGTTATGGGCGGGCGCACCGGACTCGTTCGCGACGCAGTCGCCCGGGCTCGGCCTTCGAAATATTCGGCTTGGGCTGTCCGTGATGCACCGGGCAAAATTTACCCGCGGCGTACCGAGCCTGCCTCGCGTTCCCACAAACGGGCGTTCCGGCAACGGGTCACGTTCGCGCGGGAAGGTGTGCAATAGGGCCGCCACAGGAGGGCTTCTTCGTGTCATTGGACCCTGATCGCATCCGTATCGACAAATGGTTATGGGCGGCCCGTTTTTACAAGACGCGTTCGCTCGCCGCAGCCGCAGTGGAAGGCGGCAAGGCACAACTCAACGGCGAACGTGTCAAACCTTCCAAGCTCATCAAGACCGGGGATTCCCTGGTCATCCGCAACGGTCCTTTCACCTGGACGATTACGGTAGCCGCCCTGAGCGAGCGGCGTGGTTCAGCCAGTATCGCCGCGCTTCTGTACGCCGAATCCGAGGAAAGCCGGGGGGCACGCGCTGAGAAAGCGGCAATGATCAAGGCCGAAAGGCAGTCTTCTCCTGATCACGCAGGCGGGCGGCCGACAAAAAAAGCCCGCAGACAGTTAATCCGATTCTTCAACGATACCGACTGAGTCCTTGTCAGAAACGGCTCTTTGCCGTGCCGCAACATTTTTCTCGACAAGGCGAAAATCCGGGGCGTAAACTTGGCCGCCTTCGCTCACGGTCGAATCCCAAATCCGCCAGCCAGCGGCTGCAAATTTCCGGTATTGACCGAATTCAGGAGAATTCCACATGGAAGACGTAGTGATTGTCGCGGCCCTGCGCACGGGCGTTGGAAAATTCGGCGGCAGCCTCGCGAAAATCCCTGCTGCCGATCTTGGCGCCAAAGTCATCAGCGCCCTGCTGGCCCGAACCGGCGTAAAACCCGAGACCGTCAGCGAGGTGCTGATGGGCCAGGTGCTTACCGCGGGTGCCGGCCAGAACCCCGCCCGTCAGGCAGCCATTCGCGCCGGCGTGCCGAACATGGTCCCCGCGATGACCCTGAACAAAGTCTGCGGCTCGGGTCTGAAGGCCACCCATCTGGGCGCGCAGGCAATCCGGGCTGGCGATGCCGATATCATCATCGCGGGTGGCCAAGAAAACATGAGTCTCGCACCACATGTGCTCAATGGATCGCGCGATGGCCTGCGGATGATGGACAACAAGCTGGTGGACAGCATGATCGTGGACGGCCTGTGGGACGTCTACAACCAGTATCACATGGGCGTAACCGCCGAGAACGTAGCGAAGAAATGGGGGGTCAGCCGCCAGGAACAGGATGCGTTCGCCGCCGCCTCGCAACAGAAGGCGGAAGCCGCGCAAAAAACCAATCGCTTCCGGGACGAAATCGTGCCAGTCACCATTGCGTCGAAGAAAGGCGATATGGTGTTTGACACTGATGAGTTCGTTCGTCATGGCACCACCACAGAGGCACTGTCGTCCCTGAAACCGGCGTTCGACAAGAGCGGAACCGTGACCGCGGGCAACGCCTCGGGCATCAACGACGGTGCCGCGGCGGTGATGATGATGTCGGCAACCAAGGCCCGGCAGTTGGGACTCGCACCGCTGGCTCGCGTAAAAGCCTATTCCTCCGCTGGCGTCGATCCGTCCATCATGGGCACCGGACCGATTCCGGCCTCGACCCTGTGCCTGAAAAAAGCAGGATGGACACCCGCAGATCTGGACCTGCTGGAAATCAACGAGGCATTCGCGGCCCAGGCCATTGTGGTGAATCGTGACATGGGTTGGGACACCAGCAAAGTCAACGTCAACGGGGGCGCCATTGCGATCGGCCACCCGATCGGCGCATCCGGATGCCGCATCCTGGTGACACTGCTGCATGAAATGATCAAACGCGACGCGAAGAAAGGTTTGGCCTCGCTTTGCATCGGCGGCGGCATGGGCGTTGCCCTCGCGATCGAACGAGCATAAAGACAAAACCAGGAACCACGGAGGACACGGAGAACACGGAGAAAAAACAAGAGAATGCAAAATGGGATTGCGTGGAATGCCGACAGACGTCCAGTCCAGGCGGAAAATTGCCGCAGAGTGATGGTCACCCCTCCCAACATCCTGGAACCCGCATTCTCATTTTTGTATTTGGTTTTCCTCCGTGTTCTCCGTGTCCTCCGTGGTTCAAATCTGATTTCCGTCATGGAGAAAAGCAATGAACAACGGACGTGAAGTGGTGATTGTTTCCGGCGTACGCACGGCAATCGGCGATTTCGGTGGCGCGCTGAAGGATTTCGCACCGACAGAACTGGGAGCGCGATGCGTGCGCGAAGCATTGGTACGCGCGCAGGTCACGCCCGACGAAGTCGGACACGTGGTCTTCGGCAACGTATTGCATACCGAGCCCAAAGACATGTACCTGTCGCGAGTTTGTGCGATCCAGGGTGGCATTCCGATCGGCGTGCCGGCGATGACGCTCAACCGTTTGTGCGGCAGCGGCCTGCAAGCGATCGTGACGGCCGCCCAGATCATCGCCCTGGGCGATGCGGACATTGCGGTAGCAGGCGGCGTGGAATCGATGAGCCGGGCGAATTATTGGCTGCCGTCAGCACGCTGGGGGGCAAAAATGGGTGATCAGAAAGTCATGGACTCGCTGATCGGCGCGTTGTCCGATCCCTTCGACGCGCAGCACATGGGCGTCACTGCAGAAAACGTCGCTGCCAAATACAGCCTGAGCCGCGAGCTTCAGGATGAATTCTCGGTGGAGAGCCATCGCCGCGCGGCAAACGCGGCACAGAACGGCTACTTTCGCGAGCAGATCCTGCCCATCGAGATCAAGGATCGCAAAGGAACCGTCTCCTTCGCAGCGGATGAACATGTGCGCAGCGATACCAGTATGGAGAACCTGGCGAAACTGAAGACCGTGTTCAAGAAGGACGGCACAGTGACCGCCGGCAATGCCTCCGGCATCAACGACGGCGCAGCAGCCGTGGTCCTGATGGAACGCAAACTCGCCGTGAAGAAAGGAATGAAGCCATTGGCGCGACTGGTCGCCTACGGTCATGCCGGCGTGGAACCGACGCTCATGGGTCTCGGGCCGATTCCCGCCGTGCAAAATGCAATGAAAAAAGCCGGCCTGAAAGTCGCCGACATGGATGTGATCGAATCCAATGAGGCCTTCGCAGCCCAGGCCTGCGCCGTGGCAAGGGATCTCGGGTTCGACCCAAAAAAAACCAACCCCAATGGGGGTGCGGTTGCGCTAGGCCACCCGGTGGGCGCAACCGGCTGCATCATTTCGATCAAGGCGCTTTACGAACTTCAGCGCATTCGGGGCAAATATGCGCTCGCCACCATGTGCATCGGCGGGGGTCAGGGCATTGCGGCAATTTTCGAAAGGATCTGAGGCAGTCGGGGACCCAGAGAAACGAAGAGGACGTCTCCCAGCCTCAAGGCACCCCCCCCTACTCTCGGGACAATTCCACGAATCGATGAGTCCGCGTCGGGACGCCCTCGGGATATCCTGCAAGGTGAACAATGGCGTGGCGCACAAAGCATGATCGGATGCTTCCTTTAGGTGCCCAAGAAGGTTGTGACTCCCCATTTCCTCCGAGCATTAAAGATACTTAACCATATAATTAATATAAGTTAAGTATCTGCACTCGAACGGCCCGCAAAAAATTTTCCACTGACCTGTTGACTTGGCCCAATGTTGCGGCGCAGAATGCCGCTATATTGCATTGCAGCATCAATGTTTTCGGTCACCGAGGGGTGGCAAATTTTGATTAACCCAATCCTCACGAAGGAGCTCCAAATGTACAACGCACCCGAGCAGTTGATTTCCGCCAACAAGGAAAATCTCGAAACCGTCCTCGAATTCGCCGGGATCGCGATCACTGGTGCCGAGAAATTGATCGACCTGCAAGTGAAAGCGTCCAAGGCGGCCTTTGCCGACGTGGCAAAAAGCGCAAAGTCCATGGCATCGGCCAAGGACATTTCGTCACTGAGCGACATCCAGAACACAACCTTCCAGCCGGCGAGCGAGAAGACAGCCAGCTACGTCCGCAGCGTCTACTCTGCAATGGCCGAAACACAGGGTGAGATGGCCAAATTCCTGGAAGAGCGCATCGCCACTGTCAACAAGCAGTTCGTGTCGATCCTGGATCAGGCCTCAAAAAATGTCCCGGGTGGTTCCGACGTTGCCGTCTCCGCCGTGAAGTCCGCGCTGGCCGCGGCCAATCAGGCCTATGACGCGTTCAGCAAAGCAACCCGGCAGGTAAACGAAGCCACCGAAGCCACGATCAACGCAGCGACCCAGACTCCCTCGAAGAAAAAAGTCGCATAAGACTCCTCCAGCTCTTGTCATGAATGCCTCCTGGATTCCTCCGGGGGGCTTTTTTTCGCCCGTACAAATTGCCATCCGGAGCGCCCTTCCTGGATGGGCCGCATCCGGGAGTCCGATAGAATTCGGAGAATATCCCGGCTGATCCTTCCCCATGCCCACCATGCAACTGACCGCAAGTCCCCTCTGGAAATCGCTTCAGGTCGAGGCGCGCAAGCTCCGGGATGTCCGCATACTGGAATTGTTCGAGGAAAACCCCGACCGTGCCCGGGATTTTTCCATCGAGGCATGTGAACTCCTGTTCGACTATTCCAAGAATCCGGTCACGGCAGACGTTCGGCGCCTTTTGCTCGCTTTGGCAGAAGAACGCGGCGTCACCAGGCGCCGTGCCGCGATGTTTGCCGGCGAACGCATCAACCTGACCGAAAAAAGGGCCGTGCTGCATACGGCCCTGCGAAACCGATCACAAACCCCTGTCATGGTCGACGGCAAAGACGTGATGCCGGTTGTGCGCGAGGTGCTGGGGCGCATGCAGCGTTTCTCCACGCAAGTACGCGACGGCGTGGCACGCGGGGTCACCGGCCGGCGATTTACCGACGTGGTAAACATCGGCATCGGTGGCTCGGATCTGGGTCCGCTGATGGCCAGTTCGGCTCTTCGCGCGGAAACCACGGCGTCGCTCAAGGCCCACTTCGTCTCCAACATTGACGGCGCCCACCTCGCGGCGACGCTGGCCAGACTGGACCCGGCAACGACCCTGATCATCGTTTCATCAAAAACCTTTACCACGCAAGAGACCCTGGTCAACGCGAGATCGGCAAGACATTGGTTGCTCACTGGACTGGCTGCTGCCGGCTCCGCGGAAACGGTCGTCGCGACACATTTTGTCGCGGTTTCTGCCAATCTCGAAGCCACGGCGGCATTCGGGATCGCCAACGAGCGGGTATTCGGATTCTGGAATTGGGTGGGCGGGCGATACTCGCTCTGGTCCGCCATTGGACTTCCGCTTGCACTGGCGGTCGGATTCGACAAATTCGAATTGTTGCTGGCGGGCGCCCATGACATGGATCGGCACTTCCAGACCGCCCCCCTGGATCGGAATCTGCCCGTTCTGGCAGCACTGATCGGTATCTGGCACATCAACTTTCTGGATCATCCGACCCTCGTGGTGCTGCCTTATGCGCAGGATCTTTTTTGGCTGCCCGCCCACCTTCAGCAACTGGACATGGAGAGCAACGGCAAACTGGTCGATTGCTCCGGCCGCGAACTGGAATATGCCAGCGGCCCGGTGATCTGGGGCGCACCGGGAACCAATGCACAACACGCCTTTTTCCAGCACCTGCATCAGGGCACACAGATTACCCCTGCCGAATTCATCGTCGCCGCCCGGCCCAACCATGATCTGGACGGCCATCACGACTTGCTGCTCGCAAACTGCATTGCGCAAGGCGAAGCCCTGCTGCGCGGGAAATCACTGGATGCGGTGCGCACGGAGTTGCGTGCCCGCGGAATGCCGGATGAGGAAATCGACGCCCAGGCCCCACACCGGGTTTTCCCCGGGAACCGTCCCAGCAATACGCTGGTGCTCAAACGTCTCGACCCGCGCTCAATCGGCGCGCTGATCGCCTTTTACGAACACAAGGTCTTCGTGCAGGGCGTGATCTGGAACGTAAATTCTTTCGACCAGTGGGGCGTG
>JBJXFN010000057.1:0-6643 GCA_046155535.1 Burkholderiales bacterium | reverse complement strand
GGCATGCGATCGTTGGCCTGCCGCTTTCGCTTTCACCGGGACGTCACACGCTGACGGTTACCACCATGGACGGCACGGAAAGTTCGCCGACCTTCGAAGTGGACGACAAAACCTACGCCGAACAGCGACTGACCATTGCAAACAAACGGCAGGTGGAACCCGAGCCCGACGATCTGAAGCGCATTGAGCGGGAAGCCGAAATTCAGAAGCGCGCTTTCACGGTATGGCGCGACGACGCGCCCGACAACCTGATATTCGATCTGCCCGCGCGTGGCCCATTCTCCAGCGCCTTCGGACTGCGGCGCTTCTTCAACGGCCAGCCGCGGCAACCGCATGCAGGTCTGGACATCGCGGCGGAAGAAGGTTCCCCGATCACTGCGCCCGCCGATGGCGTTGTGCTGGAAACCGGAAATTATTTTTTCAATGGCAACACGGTTCTGGTGGACCACGGGCAGGGCCTGGTGAGCATGTTCAACCACCTGAGCCGGATCGACGTCAAAAAAGGCATGAAACTCGCGCGCGGGCAAATGCTCGGACTGGTCGGCAAGACCGGCCGCGTCACCGGCGCGCATCTGCACTGGACCCTGAGCCTGAACAACGCGCGAGTGAATCCGGCGTTGTTTTTGCCGGCGGAGGTACGAGCGCTTCTGAAATAGGCACCAGCGCCCGGACAAAGGGTTTGACGCAAAGGGCGCGAAGGACGGCGAAAGAAGATGATTGACGCCCTGGATCGGCTTTGTAACCATGCTTGAATGTACTTTACGATTCTTGGCGAGATTACGCACGTCGAAACGTTCGCGGCTGGTTCAGCGATCCGCGAAATTGCGCGCCTTCGTAAATTTTATGGTCGGGGACGTTGGCGGAAAAGAAAGGGAATCGGGCGCGTTCGTCTTGATGATGGTAGCGTTCATCTCGCCGAAATTCACTGGTATGAAGCCACGGGTATCGGAAAGAAGGAATTCAAGATCAAACGCCTTCTGTGAGGACACACTCCATGAGTAAAAAAGCTTCGTCTGCTCGCCAACTGGTCGTATGCGTGAAAAACGAGGGTTACGTCACATCCCTCGAGACGCGCAAAATCTATGTCGCACTTCCCGACTCGGATGCGGAAAATAACAGACAGATTCGCGTCATCGACGAATCGGGGGAAGACTACCTGTACCCCAGGAGTTTCTTCGTGCCAATCAGCCTGCCGCAACCCGCTCGCAAGGCGGTACTCACCGCTGCCTGATTTCTATCCGGATCAACGCCGGGTTCAGCATGAAACCCGCGCGCCGGCAAATGCTCGGTCTGGTCGGCAAGACCGGCCGCGTCACCGGCGCGCATCTGCACTGGACCCTGAGCCTGAACAACGCGCGAGTGAATCCGGCGTTGTTTTTGCCGGCGGATATCCGGTCGCAATTAGAATAACAGGCTGAGATCGTGGAAGTCGTTCTCCCGCCTTACTCATTCACTCATTCACTCATTCACTCATTCACCTAAAAATGAAACTCTATTTCTCCCCCGCCAGTTCCTTCGCCCGCAAGATTCGCGTTATGTTTCTGGAAAAGAATGCTCCCCATGAATCGCTGATGACCAATGTCTGGGAATCGCCGGACTATCAGAGCGTCAATCCGATCGGCAAGGTGCCTGCGCTGGTACTGGACGACGGGCGCGTTATCATCAATTCGCCATTGATCGCCGACTACGTGGACGGCAAATTTCCGACCCCCCGTTTCATTCCCACGGATCCTGAGCTCCGACTGGAAGTCCGCCGCAGAGAAGCCATCGCCGATGGCGTCATGGATGCCGGCGCCGCAACGCTTTACGAAAACAAGTTCCACGATGAAGCAGCGCGAAGCAAAGCCTATCTCGACCGCCTGCGCGGGAAAATGGATACCGGCTTCAAGGTTCTCGACGGCATGCTGGGCAGTCGGCCGTGGATGGTGGGTGATGCCATGACGCTTGCCGATCTGGCAATCTGCTGCCATATCGGGTTTTTGTCGGTACGCATGCCCCACCTATTTCCCCAGGAGCGCTATCCGAACCTCACCCGGCTTTGGAGGACGATGGAAGCGCGCGACTCGATGAAGAAGACCGTACCGCCTCCCGCCTGAGACCTCACCTCCCTACGACAAATTGAACCACGGGGGACACGGAGTACACGGAGGAAAGCAAAACGGGAAAATGAATTCGAGGAGATCCCGAACAGGGTGGCAATTGGTCGACGCATTTCAGGGTCCCATCATTCGCCACGCCTAATCAGCTCACCTTCACATTTTGACATTCTGCGTTCTTTTCGATTTTTCTCCGTGGTCTCCGTGTCCTCCGTGGTTCCATTCGCATCAATCAAGAATTGAAGATGAGAAAAGCATCCGCTGTTCAAGAACTGGTACTCGACCGCGACGCCGTCCGCAATGCGCTCGATCTCGCCACCACGGAACGCCTGCTGCAAGAGATTGACGCAGCACGCGGCGACCCAGCGGTGCGCGTGCTGCTACTGCGCGGCGAAGGCAGGGGCTTCTGCGCCGGCAGCGACGTGAAAGAAATGGCAAAGGCATCGATGGAGGAGCGCCTGCACATTGCGGAGCGCAAGGCGACCCTCATGCGCGCGCTTGCGGAACTGGACAAGCCTGTCGTGTGTGCAGTACATGGCTTCGCGCTCGGGGGTGGATTCATGCTCGCCATTGGTTGCGATGCCGTGGTGACGGCCTCGGATGCAGTCTGGCGCCTGCCCGAAGTGGAACTGGGATTTTTCCCGCCCTGGGGCATCGAGGCACTGGTGCGACGTGTCGGAATCGCGCGGGCGCGCTGGCTGGTGTGGGGCGCAAAACAGTTGTCGGGTTCCGAGGCCTTCCGCCACGGACTCGCGGAAGTCGAAGCGGCGCCCGACAAGGTGCTGGCGGAAGCGCATGCGCTGGCGATGCGTCTTGCCGATCTTCCCGTGGATTCCGTGCAGGCGACAAAGCGGTTCTTCCGGGAACAAGTGCCCGTTCCCGGATTGGATGCGCTCGCACGCGAAGTCTATCGGGGCAATTTTGAATCGGGTCCGGTGGCAGCCGCTTTTTCGCGATTCACCTCCAAAACCGAATGATCCCTTGAACTACCCGGTGCAAACGGTGCCTTTTACCTCCAGGACTTGGCGCTCAACGTCGCATTGACGGGGCGCCACTTGTTCATTAAAGTGAACATGTCCATTTAAAAGGTCCGCCATGCTGTCCGAACACTTTGGCCGCCTGATCGCCCGGGAACGCCTGGCCCAGGGCATGACACAAGCCGATCTGGCGCGCCGCGCCAGTGTGTCGCGCACCATACTTTCCAGGCTTGAACAGGGCAAAGCCACCGCGGTGCAGACGAACATTCTCGATCGCATCCTCGGCTCGCTCGGCCATGCGCCGAACCTGACGAATTTCGCCGTACCGGACGACCGGTATCGCGCACGCGCTGAGCATCAGACCATGCTCCACAAGCAGAGAGACCGGCATCTGAGGCTGGCGATCCACCTTGCCGCCGACCCTTCCCGGGCGCACGGCTTGATTTCCCGAGCGAAGGCACGAGTCGCCCTTTGGGAGAAGAACGCAACATGCAGTCCCTATTACATCAAGCGCTGGTCTGAGTTGCTGGCCTTGCCGCCCGGTCGGCTGGCCAGGCGAATGGCTTTGCTTGGCGAATGGGAAGATGCGCTGTTTCAGAATTCTCCGTGGTCCTTTCAATGGACTTAGGAAAACTGGAAATTCTATTTGAGCAGGCCAAACGGCTGACCGGCCACACCGAATTTGTGGTCGTCGGCAGTCTTTCGGCGCTCGGCATCGCGCAAGGCAGGCAAATTCCTGCGCGGATGCTGATGTCGATCGACGTGGACTGTTATACCCGGCAGGACCCGGCCCGGGTGTTCGACCTGCGAAAAGCACTTGGCGAAGGCAGTGCCTTCGAAGCCGCTCATGGGTATTACCTCGATCCGGTGTCGCCCAGTTTGCCGACGCTGCCTTCCCAGTGGGAATTCCGTCTGATCCGCGTTCCTCTGCACAAAGGGATCACCGTTTTTTTCCTGGACCCCAATGATGCGGCAGTGTCCAAGTATGCTCGCGGGGAGCCGCGTGATCGCGAATGGATTCAGGCAGGCCTGGCCGCTGGATTGCTGTCGGCCCCGGTCATCGAAAGCCGGTTTCGGGATACCACGTTCCTTGATGAGCACGAACGAAATACCGCTCTTGGCGCTTTTTCTCAGGACACAGCAGCCAAACCTCGCAGGAAGCCCCCGAAACGCAAAGACTGAGTCCTTACGCCTTTCGTTTTTTCCCCCTCACCCCTCGTCCCTCGCCCCTCGCCCCTGCCTTTGCCGGCAACGGCAACGCCGTCTGGTACTTCACCTGCTTCAGCGCAAAGCTCGACCGGATGTTGCCCACGCCCGGCACCCTGGTCAAAAACTGCAGGATGAATTCCTCCAGCTTCTGAATGTCCGGCACCACCACGCGCAAAAGATAATCCGCGTCCCCGGTCATGAGATAACACTCCATGACCTCCGGCCGCTCGCGGATTGCCTTCTCGAAAGTGCCGAGCGCGGATTCGACCTGGCGTTCCAGCGTCACGTGAATGAACACGCTGACCTTGAGACCGAGCCGAAGTGCGTCCAGCAGCGTGACATAACGGCTGATGTAGCCGGACTCCTCCAGCGCCCGAACCCGATTCAGGCAAGGGGACGGCGAAAGCCCGATGGCCTTGGCGAGTTCGACGTTCGACAGGCGAGCATTGCCTTGCATCAGGCCGAGAATCTTCCAGTCTATCGAGTCCAGGATCATTTCCGGCATTTTCTGCTGTGTCATGGGATCCTTCCGGATGTTTATGCCACATTGTACGGATTTTGATACGCAAAACAAAACCCCATGCTTCGCGTTCCGCAGTAGCATGCACGCCACAAAATCCGGCAACACGGACCTGCGCCGCCAGCCAAACGGAGAGAACCTTACATGAGCGACATTTCGGACATCAGCGTTTCCGGCCTCTGGCGCGTATTGACCCAGGATCTCGATCCCATCGAGACGAAAGAATGGCTGGATGCCTTCGATGCCATCGTTCGCAACGAAGGCCAGGAGCGCGCAACTTTCCTGCTGCGCAAACTTCTGGATCATGCCCGGATGATGCGAGTGCCGATGCCGCCGGTGCTGAATACGCCCTACGCGAATACGGTGCCACTCGCCGAGCAGCCGCAATTCCCCGGCAACCCTGAAATCGAAGCCCGCATTTCGGCATTGGTGCGCTGGAACGCGCTGGCCATGGTGGTGCGCGCCAATCGCGCCAACCCGGAACTCGGCGGCCACATCGCCACCTACGCCTCCTCGGCCGATCTGTTCGAAGTCGGCTACAACCATTTCTTCCGCGCCGGGCAGAACGGCGACGCAATTTATTTCCAGCCCCACTCGGCGCCCGGCGTGTATGCCCGCGCTTATCTCGAAGGCCGATTGACCGAGGAACAACTCGACAACTATCGCCGCGAAACGGCAGGCAAGGGCCTCTCATCTTATTGCCATCCATGGCTGATGCCGGACTTCTGGCAATTCCCCACCGGGTCGATGGGCCTGGGATCGATCAACGCCATTTATCAGGCGCATTTCATGCGCTACCTCGAACATCGCGGCATCCAGGAAACCAACAACCGGAAGGTCTGGTGCTTTGTCGGCGATGGCGAAATGGACGAACCGGAATCCATCGCCGGCCTGTCGATGGCCGCGCGTGAAGGCCTCGATAACCTGATCTTCGTGGTGAACTGCAACCTGCAGCGGCTCGATGGGCCGGTGCGCGGCAACGGCTCCATCGTGCAGGAACTGGAAGGCCTGTACGCGGGCGCCGGCTGGAACGTGATCAAGGTCATGTGGGGCTCGGACTGGGACGCCTTGTTTGCCCGCGATCGCGACAACGTGATTCTCAAACGCCTGCATGAAACCGTGGACGGAGAATTCCAGAAGTATGCCGCCACCGACGGGCGCTTCAACCGCGAGCACTTCTTCAACAAGTATCCCGAATTGCAGCAACTCGTGGCTCACATGTCCGACGAGGACATCGATCGCTTGAAGCGCGGCGGCCACGACCCGATCAAAATCTACGCGGCCTACCATGCGGCCATGGGCCACCGCGGCCGCCCGACCGTAATCCTGGTGCAGACCAAAAAGGGTTACGGCATGGGTACCGCAGCACAAGGCAAGATGACCGCACACCAGGCGAAGAAACTCGAAGACGACGTATTGCTCGCCTTCCGCGACCGCTTCGCCATACCACTGACCGATGACGATGTGCAGAACCTGCGCTTTCATCGGCCCGCCGCGGACAGCCCGGAGATGAAATACCTGCACGCGCGCCGCGAAGCGCTGGGCGGCTATGTTCCCGCGCGCATTCGCCAGTCCGCGCCATTGCCGGTTCCGGCGGCGGAAACCTTCTCGCGGCTGCTCGAAGGCAGCGGCGAGCGCGAACAATCCACCACCATGGTGTTCGTGAATATGCTGTCGCAATTGCTGCGCGACAAGGAAATCGGCAAGCATATCGTTCCGATCGTGGCGGACGAAGCACGCACCTTCGGCATGCAGTCGCTATTCCGGCAGGTGGCCATTTATTCGCCCCACGGTCAGCTCTATGAGCCGGAAGACAAGGACGAACTGCTCTACTACAAGGA
>JBJXFN010000080.1:0-3127 GCA_046155535.1 Burkholderiales bacterium | reverse complement strand
GACCGCCTGGGCGGACATCTGGTCAGCGGTCATGTGGATGGTGTCGGAGCAGTCGCGGGCATCACGCCGGTTGATGCGAACCGCGAGGTGAGGATTCGTTTCCCGGCCGACCTTGGGCGATTTTTTGTGCGCAAGGGCTCGGCAAGCGTCAACGGCGTGAGTCTGACGCTGAACGCCGTGCACGGCGAAGAGTTTTCGGTCAATCTCATTCCCCATACGCTGTCCGTGACCAATCTGGGCGATCTGAAGCCCGGTGACAAAGTGAATCTGGAGGTGGATCTGGTGGCGCGTTATGTTTCGAACATGCTGGAAGCCGGAGCTTCGCGATGAGTGCGGCGATCAGTTCGATTCCCGACATCATTTCCGACCTGAAGGCGGGAAAGATGGTGGTACTGGTCGACGAGGAGGATCGCGAGAACGAAGGCGACCTGGTGATGGCCGCCGAGTTCGTGACCGCCGATGCGATCAATTTCATGGCGACCCATGGCCGCGGACTGATATGTCTGACCCTGACCGAAGAACGCTGCGGCCAACTCGCGTTGTTGCCGATGGTGGGGGCCAACCGGTCGCGAATGGGCACCAACTTCACCGCCTCCATCGAGGCAGCGCAAGGGGTGACCACCGGCATCTCGGCGGCCGACCGGGCGCGAACGGTGCAGGCCGCCGTGCGCAAGCAGGCGCGTCCGGAAGACCTTGTGCAGCCGGGCCACATTTTTCCTCTGATGGCGCAACCCGGCGGCGTGCTGGTGCGCGCCGGGCACACCGAGGCGGGTTGCGACCTGGCCCAGCTGGCGGGATTGACCGCAGCCTCCGTGATCTGCGAAGTCCTCAAGGACGACGGCGAAATGGCCCGGCTGCCCGACCTGATTACCTTTGCGGCGCGGCACGGCCTTCGCATCGGCACCATCGCCGACCTGATTCACTATCGCAGCCGCACCGAATCCCTGGTCGAAAGGGTCGGACAACGCGACCTGGACACCGTGCATGGCCGCTTTCAGTTGTGCATTTATCGTGACAAGAGTTCGCGCGACACTCATATTGCGCTGGTCAAGGGGACAGTGACGCCCGGGAGTGAAACGCTGGTCCGGGTGCATGAACCGTTTTCCGTCGCAGATCTATTGGACGCCGGCAACCGCAGCCACTCCTGGAATCTCCACGAGGCGATGAAGACGATCGCGACTGCAGGCAGCGGCGTGGTGGTGCTGCTGCATCGGACGGAAACCGGTGAAACGCTGATTGATCGGTTGCAGACCGGGACGCGCCCTGAGCCGTCGAAAGTCGATCTGCGCACTTATGGAATTGGCGCGCAGATCCTGCGCGATCTGGGCGTGACCCACATGAAAGTGCTGGCGGCGCCCAGAAAAATGCCCAGCATGGCAGGATTCAATCTGGAGATCACCGGATACCTGGGACCAGAAGACAGAGGACAGAAGACAGAAGACAGGGCCGCGAAGGGCGAGAAGTAAAGCGCGTGGCGTAAAATCACTTGGCTCGGAATCCTTACCCGGCGGCCTATTCACTCATCCACCCATTCACGCATCCACGTATTCGACATGACCGAACGCGACAAATCCATCCAGTTCGAACCTGACACGAATGGTGCTGGACTGCGTATCGGCATCGTGGTGGGACGCTTCAACAAGGTGGCCGGCGACGACTTGCTGGCGGCATGCATCGACGACTTGGCCCGATTGGGTGTTCGCGGTGGCGACATCGAAATCGCCACCGTGCCCGGCGCACTGGAAATTCCGCTCGCCTTGCAGAAATTCGCGCTTTCGGAGCGATTTGATGCGCTGGTGGCCCTGGGTGCAGTCATCCGCGGCGAGACTTACCATTTCGAGGTGGTGTGCAACGAATCGGCGCGCGGGCTGATGGCCGTGCAGCTGGATACCGGTATCCCGATTGCCAACGGAATTCTGACCGTGAATACCGAGGCACAGGCCAGTGCGCGCGTCCGGGAAAAAGGTGCCGATTGCGCGCGTGCCGCGGTGGAAATGGCCCGTCTTTTGAAAGCGATTGATGAAAAACGCTAGAAGGCGGGCGCGGGAATTTGCATTGCAGGCTGGTTATCAATGGTTGATCAACCAAACTCCGGCAGAGACCCTGCTCGCGCAATTCCGGCAACAGAAGGATTTTGACCGGGCCGATGCGGCATTAGTCGAAACCCTGCTGCGCGGCATGATTACCCACGCCGTGGCATTGCGCGAATGTCTGGCGCCATTCCTCGATCGTCCGGTAAATGAGTTGTCGCCGGTGGAGCATGCCTTGTTGTTGCTGTCGGCATTCGAACTTCGAGATCAACCGCAGACGCCTTACAGGGTGGTGATCAATGAGGCGATCGAGCTGGCCAAGAGGTTCGGCGGCACGGACGGACACAAATACATAAACGGCGTGCTGGACAAACTCGCCGCAAAATTGCGTCCGGAAGAGATCGGCGCGCGAAACAGGTAAAGCAAATGACTAAAACCAGGGATATGCTCGACACGAAGGTCGCCAGGTACGCAAAAGAGAAATAGCAAGTCAGGGCGAAGAGGAACGAGGAAGCGGCAGGATGAGAATCAATTGCGTGAACTCGGTAGCCTGCAACATGTAGTTTCTTTGCGCACTTTGCGTTGCGATTTTGTTTGGATGTTTAACGTCCGGGGGAGAGAAAAATGGCGGAAGCGACAGCACCCAAAAAACTTACGATTTTCGACTTGCAGGCCAAGGTGGACCGGGGAGAGAAGATTTTCCAGGTGACTGCTGTCGATTACCCGACCGCGCAACTGGTGGATCGCTCCGGCGTGGATTGCATCCTGATCGGTGACTCCCTGGGCATGACAGCGCTGGGGTATTCCGGAACGGTCCCGGTTACGATGGACGAAATGATCCATCATGCGAAAGCTATTTCGCGTGCCACCAAACGCGCCCTGCTGGTGGGCGATCTGCCGCTGGGGGCCTACCACGCCTCCACGGCCGATGCGATCAACAGTGCCATGCGCATGCTGAAGGAGGGTGGCACCGACGTGGTGAAGCTGGAGGGCGGGGAAGACTTCGCGCCGGTGGCGGAAGCCGTGGTCCGAGCCGGGGTGCCGGTGATGGCGCACATCGGGCTGACACCGCAACTGGTGTCCAAGCTGGGTGGCTT
>JBJXFN010000043.1:0-2585 GCA_046155535.1 Burkholderiales bacterium | reverse complement strand
ATTTACGTGGCCTGGGAAGATTACCGCACGCCTGGCGTGTCGCGCGTGATGTTCGATCTGTCTCTTGACGGCGGCCTGACCTGGGGCGGCGGGCAAGACGCGAAAGTATTTTTCAATACGGCGGATTTCGCGCTGGATGCCGCAGATCGCACGGCACTCGATGCCTTCGCCGCCATGCTGACCGCCAATCCACAATTGGTGGTCACCGTCTCCGGATTTACCGACACGGTGGGCAACAATGCCGACAACCAGACCTTGTCAGTGAACCGTGCGCAGGCAGTTGCCAACTACCTGATCAATACCAGAGGTATTGCCGCCGATCGCGTCAGCCAGGCCTCATTCGGCGAAGGCCGGTTGGCGGTGGCCACCGCCGACGGCGTGGCGAACGAGGCCAATCGCCGCGTCGAGCTGACCGTCGACCGGGTGATCTACACCGGCAACGTGAATGTGTTCCGCGACCAGTTCGGCGGCGGACTGGGTCTGGACAATACCGACGAAACCAATTCGCCCCCGGGACAGGGCGATTACGAAATTCCCGCCCAGCCGGATCGTGGCGTGTGGATGGGCTTGTCCATCGACGTGGACCGCAGCGGCGGCGCCAACGACGGGCGCGTTTATGTGGCCTTCGCCGATCAGGGCGATCTGGACGGACAGCCGGATGCTGCAGCCATCAATGCGGCCGATCACCACGATCTGGACGTTTTTGTCATTGCCTCGGACAACCGCGGCGCCGCCTGGAACGCGCTGAGCGCCGCACCGGTCAAGGTCAACGACGACACTGGTACTGCCAGCCAGTTTTTCTCGTGGCTGGACGTGGATCAGTCCACTGGCAATCTGGCGATCGCCTGGTATGACGCGCGCAACGACGACGGCGCGTTCGGCCCGGCCGACAACGACGGCGTTACCAATACCGATGTGCAGTTTTTTGCCTCGATCAGTTTCGACGGCGGCGCAACCTGGGGGGACAACATCCAGGTCAGCGACGGGACGTCGAATGCGTCGCCGTTGGCGGACGGCATTCACTATGGCGACTACACCGGGCTGGCGTTCGACAACAATATCGTGCACATGGCGTGGGCCGACAATTCGCCCGCGCAGTTCGGCGATACCGAAGTGTTTTACGACCGCATCGGTCTGGCAAACAGCACACTTGACGACCTGCTGGGGGATGTGAACCGGGCGTTGGCAAGCGCGAACCTGGACGAGCGCATCGTCGCGGTCCTCGACGGCCAGCGCATCGCCTTGCGTGCCCTGGACGGCGTCACCACTTTCGATCTGTCGGCGGATACCGGCAGCACTGCCATTTCCCAGTTGGGCTTCCGCGCCGGACAGACTGCGGAACTGGCCTTCGGACAACTTTCCGCCGATGCCACGTTCAATCTTTCGGTCAACGGCGGGCCTGCCCGCGCAGTGACCATCCCCCGGGCGAACACCGACGGCAGCGCGCCGGGCACCAATGGCAATGCCACGGTGGACAACCTGGTCGATGACATCAATGCGGCTCTGGGCACCGCGGGATTCAGCGCGCAGATCCAGGCCATCGCGGACGGCCAGAAAGTGGTGCTGGTCGGACTGGCGGGCGTCACGGGATTTTCACTCACGGCGGGGGCATCCAATACCGCGGTCACCGAAATCGGCTTCGGCGCGTCGCAATCCGCGGCCAGCGTCAGCGGAGGGCTGCGCATCACCGCGACGAATCCGGTCGATGGCGTTCTGCGCCTGAAGGCAGCGACACCCGTGAGCGGCTTCGTCGGCCGCCTGTCTGGCGATGCGGTGTTCCAGGTCAGCCTGTCCGGGGTCAACGGCGGCAATCCGAAGACGGTTACCGTGAGCCAGGCGGCCACCTCGTCCAATCGCAACATCCTCGATGTGGTCGCGGATGTCCAGAACGCGCTGGACGACGCCGGATTCGAAGGCAAGGTGAACGTAAGTTCCCTGGGCAAGAAACTGGTGTTTTCCACGCTCCAGCCTGGAGCCACCGGATTCCAGATCACCGCGGCGGCCGGCACCCCGGCCGTCACCGAACTCGGCCTGGCGCCATCGAAGGCGGGTTCTGGCGCGGACATCGTCATCACCACCCGTGACGGCGTTGTGCACCAGATTGCGCTCGACGGCCTGACCACCATCGGCCAGGTGATTTCCGCGATCGAGACGCAGACCGGCAACGACGTCGATGTGGAATTGAGTGACGGCGCCACGCGACTGAAACTGATCGACCGCTCGGGCGGCTCGATTGCCACCTTCAAGGTGGAAAACGCGCTGGGTTCGCGCGCCGCCGTGGACACCACGGACGTGGACAGCGACGGCAACACCACCGAAATTTTCATCCGGCCCAATACCGCGGCGCTGGATCTGGGCATACTCGGCGCCGATACCACCAATGCGGCGGCGGATCCGCCGGACGGCGAATTCGAAGGTGGACAACTCGGCGGCGTCGAGCCGCTGGACCGGATCTTCATTCGCAATGCGCAAGCCGGCGCCAGCCTGCAGATTTCCACCCCGCAACTGAACCTGGCCGGGCAGATCGCCGATACGGATGGGGACGGTTCCACCACCGACGGCCTGAACGCGGCCCTGCGTTTCGG
>JBJXFN010000039.1:0-8173 GCA_046155535.1 Burkholderiales bacterium | reverse complement strand
GCTGGACAAGGCATCGACCGCATCGTCGACTTCCTGCTCGAAAAAGTCGGCAACCTTGCTCAACATGCCGTCCAGCGAACCGGACTCTTCCCCGATGGAAACCATTTGAATCACCATGTTCGGGAATACTTCGGCATTGGTCATGGCAGAGGTAAGACTGGTACCGCCCGTGACTTCCTTCTGGATTTTTTTGGTGGCCTCGTAATAAACGTAGTTGCCTGCCGCGCCGGCAACCGAGTCGAGCGACTCCACCAACGGCACACCCGCCGCAAACATGGTGGACAGCGTCCGCGTCCAGCGGGCGATGGTCGCCTTTCGGATCAGCGGACCAAATATCGGAACCTTGAGGAAGAGCCGGTCCATCACGATCTGCATCTTGACCGATCGTTTCCACGTGTAGAAAAAGAACCAGACGCCGCCGCCGGCAATTGAAAAAATGGCCCACCAATATTTCACAAAGAAATCCGATACCGCCATCACGAACAAGGTGGGCGCCGGGAGATCGGCGCCAAAGCTGGAAAACAGATCCTTGAAGGCGGGAATCACGAACAGCATGATGATGGCCGTGATGATGAAGGCCACCACGATAATGGAGGCGGGATAAAACAACGCCGCTTTGATCTTGCCTTTGATGGCGAGAATTTTTTCCTTGTAGGTCGCCAGACGGTCCAGCAGGCTGTCCAGAATACCGGCCTGTTCGCCGGCGCCCACCAGGTTGCAGAACAGGGCGTCGAAATAAAGGGGATATTTGCGAAACGCCGCGTTCAGGCTGTTGCCGGTCTCGACTTCGTTCTTGATGTCCATCAACAGGCGCGCAACCGCCGGATTCGAATGGCCCTTGCCAACAATATCGAAGGATTGCAGAAGCGGTACGCCGGCTTTCATCATGGTGGCAAGCTGGCGGGTAAACAGAGTGATGTCTTTTTCGCCAACCTTTCCGCCCATGCCTGCTCGCTGGCGTTTGACCTTGACGACGCTGATGCCCTGGCGCCTGAGGGTGGAGAGCACCACATGTTCGCCGCCGGCGCGCATTTCGCCCTTGACGATTTTTCCGGACTTTTCCTTGCCTTCCCAAGCGTAGGTAAATTCCTTGATCTTTTCTCGAACAGCCGTTGCTGCCTGAGCCATAGGATGACCTCGTCGTGTAATTTCAATACGCCGGACAAACCTGCGACGCCCGCCAACACATTGCCCCGTCGCGACCACAACCCGGATCGGGGCTGCGGGTCAAAAAAGCAGCGCGTTTAAGGGAACCTTACCGGCAAATAGCAGACGCATCATGCACCGGTAACTCCTTAAAGTAAAGAAGGAAGTTGCCGACAAATGATACTGATTCTTAGTCTTTATTCTTGGGTAAAAGCCGCACGGATTTGATCACCCGGTCCTGGGTCTGCAGGACTTCCATGGGATAACCGGCCAGTTTCAGGGCCGTGCCCGGATCCGGGATGTCGCGCAGGTGTTCGAGCACCAGGCCGTTGAGGGTCTTGGGTCCATCGAGGGGGAATCGGTAGCCGAGCTTGCGATTCAGGTCGCGCAACAGGCTGCTCCCCTCCACAATGATGCTGCCGTCCTCCAGGGGCCGGAAGCGGGCAGTCTGCGTGGGCGACTGGGTTGTGAATTCGCCGATGATCTCTTCCAGAATGTCTTCCAGCGTCAACAAGCCTTTCAATTCCCCGTATTCGTCCACCACCAGTCCGATCCGGTCCTGCTGTTCCTGGAAATTCTGCAATTGCGTGAGCAAGGGCGTACCCATGGGGATGAAATAGGGTTCACGCAGCAGGGCCTTCAGCGCCGTGGCGTCGAATGTCTCGCCTTCGGTGAAATTCAGGATTTTTCGAATGTGAACGATGCCGATGATCTCGTCGAGCTTGCTGCGGAATACGGGCAGCCGGGTGTGGTTGCTCGCGGCGATCTGGTGGCGAATCTCCTCGGCCGGAGACTCGATGTCGATCGCCGAAATCTGATTGCGCGGAGTCATTGCGTCTTCCACCGTGATGGACTCGAGGTCGAACAGATTCAGCAGAATGTTCTGGTGTTTCTGCGGCAGGAAATTACCGCCTTCCAGAACCAGGGTTCGCAATTCCTCCATGCTCAGGGTGTGCGTCTGATTCGATTGCGGCTTGAGACGTAATGTCCACAACAGGCCGCGCACAAACAGGTTGATGAACCAGACCACCGGGTAAACGAGTTTCAGGAGCGGCGAAAGCAGAAAGGCCGCCGGAAAAGCGATTTTCTCGGGGTAGCTCGCACCCATGACTTTCGGGCTGATTTCGCTGAACACCAGAATGAAAAACGTCACGACCCCGGTGGCGGCCAGAAAGGCGAATTCGTCGTGGCCGAAGTAACGCAGCGCAATGGTGGTCGCAATGCCGGCCGCGGCGGAATTCACCAGGTTGTTGCCAAGCAGGATCACGCCGAGCAATTTGTCGGTGCGCGAAAGCAGATGTGCAGTGAGTTTCGCGCCGCGATGGCCGGTCTTCGCCAGATGCCTCAACCGGTAGCGGTTGAGCGCCATCATGCTGGTTTCTGCGATGGAGAAAAAAGCGGAAATGAACAGAAGGACAAAAAACGCGAACAAAAGCGTAGAAAGCGGTATGTCTTCCAAGCGCGGTCACCACCCAGCCATGAACAGGAATTCAGTATCGGCAGCGTACATGCCAGTGTCAAGCCGGCACGCGCGCCACCCCGGATCGGTCAGCGATGGAGCAGCACTTCCAGGACAAACTTGCTGCCGATATAGGCCAGGACCAGCGTCAGGAATCCGGCGAGCGTCCAGCGCATCGCCACGCGCCCGCGCCATCCGTAGAGCGCGCGGCCGGCCAGCAGTGCCGCAAAAATCAGCCAGGAGAGAATGCCGAAAATGGTTTTGTGGGTGATTTGCAAAGGTTTGCCGAACAACTCCTCCGAAAACAGGATGCCACTGCCCAGTGTCAGGGTCAGCAGCAGAAAACCGGCGGCGATGATCCGGAACAACAGGCTTTCCATCGCCAGCAAGGGCGGCAAGCCCCGCAGGAATCGCGGCAGATTTCCGCGATGCAGCCCGCGTTCCATGACTGCCATCATCAGCACATGCAATGAAGCAATCGTGAACAGACTATAGGCCAGGAGGGAGACCACCAGGTGCGCCTTGAATGCGGCCAGATGTGTGTTGGCCAGGGGATGCACCCGCGGCAACAACAAGGGCAGCGCGGACAGTACGCTCGCCGCCGGCAACACCAGAACCTGCAAACCTTCCAGTCGATAGAAAAAACTCCCACTCCAGTAAATCAGCACCGTGAGCCAGATGATCATCGACACCGCATTGCCAACGCCGAGATACAGGCCTTCCGGGGTGAAGACGCCGTGCACCAGCAGCCATCCGTGCAGGAGCAGCGGCACCACCAGTAATACCAGCGGCCATCTGGCGCCGGGCCCGTTATCGCTCGGATGCTGGTTCGCGTGGGTGTCGCGCCAGACAAAAAATGCCAGCGCGGCGTACAGGGAAATGACAAGGAGATGAAGTAGAATATCGTGCATCGGGCGTCACAGTGGATTGCCCGTGCAGTCTACCTCATCCCTGCGCCACTTTCCGGTTCCTCGCATCATGCTCGACAATCTCACCAGCCGCCTTGCCGCCGTCGTCAAGACACTGCGTGGCCAGGCGCGGCTGACCGAAACCAACATCCAGGACACCCTTCGCGAAGTGCGCGTCGCGCTGATCGAAGCGGACGTGGCATTGCCGGTCATCAAGGATTTTATTGCCCGCGTTCGCGATAAAGCCGTCGGCGAGGAAGTGGTCGGCAGCCTGACGCCAGGACAGGCACTCATTGGCGTGGTAAACCGCGAGTTGGCAGAACTGATGGGCAGCCAGAACAACGCGCTGAATCTGGCAGCCGTGCCCCCGGCGGTCATTCTCATGGCCGGACTGCAAGGCTCCGGCAAAACCACCACGTCCGGAAAACTGGCGCGGCTGCTCAAGGAGCAGAAGAAAAAAGTCCTGCTGGTCAGTTGCGACGTGTACCGTCCGGCCGCCATCGAACAGCTCGCCACGTTGGCGCGCCAGCTGGAAGTGGACTGCTTCCCTTCGCAACCGGATCAAAAACCCGAAACCATCGCGGCGGCCGCACTCGACCACGCGCGCAAGCACTACCACGATGTGCTGATCGTCGATACCGCCGGCCGGCTTGCGATCGACGAGCCGATGATGCAGGAAATCCGCCGCCTGCATGCGGCGCTCTCGCCGATCGAAACGCTGTTTGTGGTCGACGCCATGCAAGGCCAGGATGCGGTGAATGTGGCGAAGGCTTTCAACGAAGCGCTGCCGCTGACCGGCATTGTGCTGACCAAGCTGGATGGCGATTCGCGTGGCGGCGCGGCACTGTCGGTCAGGCATGTCACTGGCCGGCCGATCAAGTTTGTCGGCGTGTCGGAAAAACTCAACGGCCTCGAACCTTTTCATCCCGAGCGGCTGGCCTCCCGCATTCTGGGCATGGGCGATGTGCTGGCGCTGGTGGAAGAAGCGCACCGCAATGTCGATGTGCAGGAAGCCGAAAAACTGGCGCGCAAGCTCAAGTCCGGCAAGGGATTCGATCTTGAGGACTTTCGCAGCCAGATGCAGCAGATGAAAAAAATGGGCGGACTCCACGCCATGATCGACAAACTGCCCTCGCAACTGGCGCAGGCCGCACAAGGAAGCAACGTGGACGAGCGCGTGATCGGACGCACCGTGGGCATCATCGATTCCATGACCCCGCAGGAGCGCGCCAAACCCGAACTCATCAAAGCCTCGCGCAAGCGCCGTATTGCCACCGGCGCCGGCGTGCCGGTGCAGGAAGTCAATCGCATGCTGGCCCAGTTCGAACAAATGCAAAAAATGATGAACATGATGGGCCGCGGTGGCCTGCAGAAGATGATGCGCGGGATGAAGGGTGGCGGTTTTCCGGGAATGAGATAAAAAGGAACCCCGGCGCGCCGCCGCAGTCATAGAAGTCGGAGCGTAGAATCCGTTCCCGATTTACCGAAATGTTCTTTTAATTTTTTTCTGACCAGGGTTTCGCCATGCGTGCATTGCTGATGGGTTTCGCCGGATTGTTGATTGCCTCGAGTGTCGCCGCGCAACAACCGGATTACGAGCGCGAAAAACGCTGGGCCGACCAGATTGTCCCCTCGGTGCTGGTGGGGGATGTGGTCTGGATCACCCAGACCTGGCCGACCGATATTCCCTGGCTCAAGAAGGTGACGTCCAAAGAGAAGCGCGAGCACAAGTTTCTCTCGATTTACACCAAGGCCGATAAACCGCGCGGTGCCGTGATCGTCGGACACGGGCGCGGCTGGAATCCGGATTACGAGTTGTACGGGTCGCTCCGCACCAAAATCGCGGAACAGGGTTACTCCACGCTCGGCATCCAGTTGCCGGTGCTCGGGCCCGGTGCCAAGGTGGGCGACTACATCCCGATTTATCCAGATGCCGAATACCGCTACGAACTCGCGGCGCAGTACCTCAAGCAACAGGGCTACGACAAGATCGCCATCGTCTCGCACAGCCTCGGTGCCACCATGGCGAACCAGTACCTGATCCGCGCCGATGCCACGCCGGTCAAGGCCTGGGTATTCATCGGCATCATCAACGGGCTGGAAGAAATGTTTCGCATCAAGATTCCGGTACTCGATGTGTTCGGCGGCAAGGATTGGGAAATCACCCAGGTCGGCGCCTATGAGCGCAAAAAGCAGATTATGAAAGTGCCGGGGTCCGACCAGGTTATTGTGCCCGATGCACTGCACTTCTTCGAGGGGCGCGAGGACGATCTGGTCAAAGTGCTGGTCACTTTCCTCGACAGTCGTTTTGGCGCGCCGGTCGCGGCGGCGGCACCAAAATAATTTTTGAGGAAACACTGATCAAGTTTCAGAATGTCATTCCCATGGTGCAGTGCGGGCGCCGTTTCCTTTTGACATCCTCGAAAAATATTTTTCCCTGCCGAATCGCCGGCCAAATCACAGTTCGTTTTCCAGCCCATTGAATTCGCAGAAATACTTCGTTTGAGTCCGGCCAAAATCTATCACTTTGTTAGATTTGACAGCGGCCATCTCAGTCGAATAAAACAACAGCGCACGGATCGGCGTCTGGCCCCCGGGGAATCGCGAATGGTCACGGCTGATCCATAAAAAGAAGACCGAAGAAAGCAGTTAGACGAGTGGTCAGCGCGAATGGGTTTGCGTGCAACGCGGTCCCTCCAGGGAGGGCTGTCCGCAACACGGGGGGGTGGAGCGCAGGACAATGCGCTCGACAGGGACACTCTGGTGTGGGTGCTGTCGGCGCTCGCCCAATATCACCGCATCCCTTTCGATCCGCAGTTGGCTCTCGGCGCGTTGCCGCCGCCTTACGGATTCGATTCCATTGCGATGGCCGCCAATGCGCTGGGTCTGGATTGCGCGTGGAGTAAGCGCTCCGCCCCGGCGCTGAAGAATCTGGCCACACCTTTTGTGGTGGTGCTGGCCCCGGTTTTAAGCGAGCCGCACCCCGGGCCTGGTGCCGACCGGGACGTCTCAGCCTCCCTGGACCCCGGTCAACCGGCCCCGCGGCTCGCCTTTGTGTTGAAGGTGGAGGCTGACCGGGTGGCCTTCTTCGAACAAGGCCGGCCCGGCCATGTCATTGTTCCCTTTGCCGAGTTCCAATCCCGATACCTGGGTGCGGTCTTGCAATCCCGGCCCAGGATCTCCGCGCCCAAAGACCCCGACACTCAGGGCGCGGGCCGTGCGGCATTCGGCTTCGGCTGGTTCATCGCCGAGCTGCTCAAGCACAAAAAAATCTTCCGCGATGTGCTCATTGCCTCCGGCGCGATCCAGTTGATGGCGCTGGCCACCCCGCTCTTTACCCAGGTGGTGATCGACAAGGTGGTGGTCCATCACACGCTGAATACACTCACCGTCATTGGTATCGGGCTTGCCGTGTTCATGGTCTTCACCGCCGCCATGACCTGGGTGCGCCAGTACCTGATTCTGCACACCGGCAATCGCATCGATGCGGCACTGGGTGTTCAGGTCTTCGAGCACCTCTTTCGCCTGCCGCCGCGCTTCTTTGAACAACGCCCCACCGGTGTGCTGGTGGCCCGCGTGCAGGGCATCGAGTCGATCCGCGAATTCCTCGCCAGTGCCGCAGTCACGCTGCTGCTCGATCTGCCTTTCATGGCGATTTTTCTGGCCATCATGCTCTGGTATAGCTGGCAGTTGAGCCTGATTACCTTGGCCATCCTTGCCGCCATCTTCGTGCTCTCCGCCATCGTGGCGCCACTGTTCCGCAAGCGCCTGAATGAACAATTCCTGCTCGGCGCCCGCAACCAGGCCTTTCTCACCGAATACGTCTCCGGTCTGGAAACGGTGAAGTCCCTGCAAATGGAACCGCAGCTCAACGCCCGCTACGCCGATTACCTCGCTTCCTACCTCCAGGCCAGTTTCCAGACCCGGCAACTGTCCAATTCCTACCAGACTGCCGCCAATACGCTGGAACAACTGCTCACACTTTCCATCCTCTGCGCGGGCGCGTGGATGGTCATGCAGGAAACCGGTTTCACCATCGGCATGCTGGTGGCGTTTCAAATGTTCGCCGGCCGGCTTTCGCAACCTATGTTGAAACTCGTCGGCCTGTGGCAGCAATTCCAGCAAGCGGCTATCGCCGTCAAACGCCTGGGCGATGTCATGGATGCACCCGCCGAACCCTACGCCGCCGTGCCCAGTCGGGAGGGCAGGCGCCAGGGAAAAATCCAGATCGAAAACCTTGCCTTCCGCTACGCAGAGAACCTGCCTTATCTCTATCAGGGCCTGAATCTCAGCATCGAACCCGGGCAATGCATCGCCATCACCGGTCCCTCGGGCTGCGGCAAAAGCACGCTCGCCAAACTGCTGCAGGGTTTCTACCAACCCACAGAGGGCGCCATCAAACTCGACGGCCATGACATCCGCCATCTCGCCGCCAACGAACTGCGCAATAGTTTCGGTGTCGTGCCGTAGGAGACCATGCTCTACTCCGGCGCGCTCTATGACAACATCCTGCTCGGCAATCCGCACGCCAGTTTCGAAGACGTCGTGGTCGCCTGCAAAGCCGCCGGCATCCACGACACCATCGAGTCCCTTCCGCAGGGCTATCAGACCGAGATCGGCGAACACGGGGTAGGGCTCTCCGGCGGGCAGAAGCAACGCA
>JBJXFN010000012.1:0-3496 GCA_046155535.1 Burkholderiales bacterium | reverse complement strand
CTGCAGGTATCCGGCGTCACGGCACCCGCGCAGCTCATTGCCGACCCCGCGCGCGTCACCGTCGGCTGGACGGTGACCAACGTGGGCACCGGCACAGGCTTTACTTCGGATTGGACCGATTCGGTCGTCCTGTCGAAGAACGCGATCGCGGGCGATGGCGACGACATCGTCATCGGCCGCTTTGAGCGCACCGGAGGCCTTGCCAGGGACGCGAGTTACAGCCGCACGGAAACGATGTTCGCGCCGGCGGCCGCGAGCGGACGCTTCAACGTCTTCGTGATCGCCGATTCCGGCCGGGCGGTGTTCGAGAACGGGGCCGAGTCGAACAATGCTGCCTCGCCCGCTGCGCCGTTCGACCTGATGCCCTTTCCGTACGCCGATCTCAAGCTGATTAACTTGAGCGTGCCGGCCACGGCGCAATCCGGCGGGTTGTTGGATGTGACCTGGACGGTGCGCAATGACGGCATCGGCCGCACGAATCTCGAAACCTGGTCCGACACGGTGATTGTCTCGCGCAATCCCGACGGCACCGATGTCATTACCAGTGCGGGTTTCGACCACATCGGGGTGCTGGAAGTGGGCGGTCAGTATGTGCGCACCGGCAGTGTGCAACTGCCCGACGTGTTGTCCGGACCGGTTTATGTGAAGGTGCGCACCAGCGGCCCCTTCGAATTCATTTACGACGATGTCCTCAACATGGCCAGCGCCGGGCCGGTGCGGGTCAGCCAGTCGCCGGCCCCCGATCTCGTCGTCACCAGCATCGGTGCACCCACGGAGGCGGATGAAGGCAGCACGAGGGATATCACCTGGACGGTGCGAAACGCCGGACCGGCACGCGCCGCCGGCTCGTGGACCGACACGATTTCCCTGCGCAAGCCTGGCCTGGATCCGAACAACCCTTCCACACCGAGGCCGATTGTTCTGGGCTCCTTCACTTATGCCTACGGACTGGATGCCGGCCTCGAATACACCCGCACCGAGCGCTTCAAGTTGCCGCTGCGCATCGAAGGCGGCTGGCAGGTGGTGGTCGCCACCGATACCGGCAACCGGTTGTTCGAAGGCAGCCCCGAGATTGACAACAACACTACGTTTCACAATGCCGTCCTGGAGCTAAAGATCAATGCGCGGCCCGACCTGCAGGTCGAGACCATCCCCGCGCCGGCGCGCGTCACTGCCGGGGCCAGCGCGGGCGTGGGCTTTACCGTGGTCAATCGGGGTTCGGTGCCGACGACCACGCCGAAGTGGGTGGACCGGGTGTATCTGTCCCTCGACAACAAGCCCGGCGCCGACGATCTCCTGCTCGCGACCATCGACAACGGTGCCGCGCTCGCGCCGGGCGAGGCGTATGCCTCGACGATTGCCAGTGCGGTCATTCCGGATCGGTTCCGCGGACCGGGATTTTTCCTGGTGATCGCGGATGCCGGTGGTGGAGTGGAGGAATACCCGGCCGCCAACGAGCTCAACAATTATGCGGTGAAAGAAGTGTTCGTCGACGCACAGCCGCTCGCCGATCTGGTGACCGGCGACGTCGTGGTCCCGTCCCAGGCGGTGTATGGCGGCGAGATCACGGTGCGCTTCACGGTCACCAACAAGGGTTCGGCCGCGACCAACCGCAGTGGCTGGACCGACACCGTCTGGCTCTCCAAGGATGCAACGCGTCCCAGTCCCGGCCCGCGGTCGGTCTTGTCCGAACAGGGAACACCGATTGTCATCCCCGGCAATGATGCCATTCAGCTCGGCAGCTTCGGTCACAGCGGCGCGCTGGCGTTGGGCGAGTCCTACACGCAGGAAGTCAAAGTTCGCATTCCGCAGAAGATCGAGTCGGGCACCTACTACATCACCGCGTGGAGCGATGCCTACGACGCGGTGTTCGAGGATTCGCTGGCGATCAACGTCAACCCGGATGACCCGACCACACTCGACAGCAGCAATTTCAAGGCACGCGCCATCGACATCCTCGGCAACCCGCCGCCCGTGTTGCCGGATTTGCAGGTGGTGCAGATCCTCACCAACACGACGGATGACAGCCCGGCCTCGGTGGATAAACCGCTGACCGTGACCTGGACGGTGCGAAATCTCGGCGAAGGCGTGGCGGTGGGGCAGGGGGAAAGCTGGATCGACAGCGTTTTTCTGCACACGACGCCAAATATCTCCGATCCAGGTGGCAAAGTGTGGTCGCTCGGCAGCTTCGAGCGGGTGCGTTCGCTCGATCCGCTGGCGAGCTACACGCAGACAAAGACCTTCAGCTTGTCGCCGGCGACCAAGGGTTTCTACGTGACGGTTATGACCGACACGGCGATTTTCCCGTTTGTCATCGAAGATGACCGCCCGCCGGAGTTCCCGAACGAATATAACAACGCGCTCACGGTCGAAGCCGATGTGGTGGCGACGCCGGCGGATCTGGTGGTGACCTCGGTCAGCGCGCCGGCGCAGAATTTCTCGGGAGAGAAGGCCACGGTTACCTGGACCGTGCGCAATGACGGCGCCGCCATTTGGGCGGGCACGCGCTTGTGGACCGACAAGGTCTGGATTTCACCGGATCCTGTATTCGGGAACCGGGCGCGGCTGGTCGGAGAGGAGGTTCATGCCGCCGGCGCCGGGCTGGGCAATGGAGAGAGTTATACCGCCAGCGCCGAGATCACCGTGCCGGCGGGATTCGACGGGCCTTATTTCCTGTTTGTCGGGACAGACAGCGGCAATCCTTCCGGAATACCCGGAGCGACTGAGCTGGACAACGGCAGCAACGACAGGGTGCGCCAGTATTACGGCGGCAGTGTCTACGAAGCTCTGGCCGACGCGAACAATATGTTGCGCGGTACGATCGACGTCACCTACCGTGAGCCGGACCTGAGAATTTCCACGATCACCCTGCCGCCCGGACCCCTCTTCTCCGGGCAGGAGGTGACCGTCAAATTCACTGTCGCGAACCAGGGTACGCGCGACACCCGGCAGTGGGTCTGGAATGACCGGCTGTATTTGTCGCGCGACCCTTCGCTCGATCGCACCGATCTTCAGGTTGCGGAATTCCTGCGTTATGGCCCGCTGGCCGCGGGCGCGAGTTACGAGCGCACGGTGACATTCGAGATACCGGGCGACGCCGAAGGCCCGTTGTACCTGATCGCCTTTGCCGATTCCGATGTCAGGGGCACGGAACTCAAGGGCGCGGCAACGGTCGGGTTGAGCCAGGTCGGCCTTTCGATCGACGCGGTACCGGAGTTCAGGGACGAAGGCAATAACACAACGGTGGTGCCAATCAACGTGACGCTTTCGCCCGCGGCCGACCTGCAGGTGACGGAAGTGAAAATTCCGCAACGGGTGCTGCGCGGTCAGAACCTGACGGTGGACTACACGGTGACCAATTTCGGCGGCGTGGCCACGCCGGGCGGCAATCTGGGCTGGAAGGACCGCGTGTACCTCTCGGCGGACCCCTTGTTCGACCCGATCGCCGATCGCTATCTTGGGGAGGTGGAACACAAAGGCCCGGTCGCCGCGAACG
>JBJXFN010000007.1:0-13735 GCA_046155535.1 Burkholderiales bacterium | reverse complement strand
TTCCCAGCGCAATTTTTCCATCGACACACACTTTTATCCGCTTGGGTCCTGCACCATGAAATACAACCCCCGGGTCTGCAACGAAATGGCGATGCTGCCGGAGTTCCTTTGCCGCCATCCGCTCGCGCCGGCCGTTAGCGGACAGGGGTTTCTGGAATGTCTGTTTGAACTCCAGGAAATTCTGCGGGACCTTACGGGGATGGCGGCGGTAAGCCTTGCGCCGATGGCCGGCGCACAGGGCGAATTTGCGGGGGTGGCCATGATTGCGGCCTACCACCGTGCGAGGGGGGATGCCGCCCGCCGGGAAATCATCGTTCCGGATGCTGCCCATGGCACCAATCCGGCCACCGCGAGCATGTGTGGATTCGCGGTGCGGGAAGTGCCCACCAACCGGAATGGCAATGTGGACCTCGATGCGTTGGCCTCCGCGGTGGGTCCTCAGACCGCCGGACTGATGTTGACCAATCCTTCCACTCTTGGTGTTTTCGAACGGGGAATCCAGGACATCCGGCAAATCGTGCATCAGGCCGGCGGCTTGCTTTATTACGATGGTGCCAATCTGAACGCCATACTGGGCAAGGTGAAACCGGGCGATATGGGGTTTGACGTCATGCACATCAACTTGCACAAGACATTCGCCACGCCGCATGGCGGTGGAGGGCCGGGCGCGGGCCCGGTTGCAGTGGCCAAGAGATTGGCGGAGTATCTTCCAGTGCCGATGGTGGTGCGAGAGCACGGCACATACAGGCTGCTCGAAGAACGGGATTGCCCCCTCTCCATTGGCAGATTGTCGGCTTTCATGGGCAATGCCGGCGTACTGTTGCGAGCCTATGTGTATGCACGCATGCTGGGGCGCGAAGGCATGGGCCGGGTTGCGGAAATGGCGACCCTGAATGCCAATTACCTGATGGTCAAACTGGCACGCGCCGGATTTGACCTGGCGTTTCCGGCCCGGCGCGCAACACACGAATTTATTCTGACACTCAAGAATTTGAAGGAACACACCGGCGTCAGCGCCCTTGATGTGGCTAAACGCCTGCTGGACAAGGGAATTCATGCCCCGACGATTTATTTCCCCCTGCTGGTACCGGAGTGTCTGCTGATTGAGCCTACCGAAACCGAATCCCGCGAAACGCTGGATGCATTTGTCAACGCAATGACCGACGTGCTCGCCGAGGCACAGGCCACGCCAGACTTGGTCAAGTCCGCGCCGCATTCGACCTTCGTGAGGCGGCTCGATGATGTCAAAGCGGTCAGGGAACTCAATCTGAGATGGACCCCGGAAATCTAGAAAGTCCGCACAAAGGCAAGACCGGTTTGCGCCGCGTCTGGTCCGCCATGTTTTATTCTTTTGAGGGATTTCGGGAGGCCTACCGGGTGGAAGACGCTTTTCGGCAGGAGGTGTGGCTGGCTGTCGTTCTTGGCGCGCTTGCGATGTTGTCCCCGGCAACGGGCATCGGAAAGGCGTTGATGATCGGGTCGCTGATGCTGGTATTGATCGTGGAGTTGGTCAACTCTGCAGTGGAGGCCACCGTGGACCGTGTGTCCCTCGAAAACCACCGGCTGGCCAAACGCGCAAAAGACATTTGCAGTGCGGCAGTCATGGGCGCATTGATCAATGTAGTTGTGGTCTGGCTCCTCGTCTGGTTTGGCTGATCATTGCGTGGCGGGTCGGTGTTTGAGAGATTTCTCTTTCTGCGGGGCCACCAATTCTGCGGTCGGAAATTTAAGCAGTTGGCAGGGTTTTTATACTGCGATCTGCGATTCGAAGAATAGATGCGATTTCCGTACACTTTCAAAAAAATCATAGACTTTTGACTGAAATATCGTACAATCTCTAGAAATTTCCCTTTAACTAACAACAAATCAAAGCCTTCGAGCATCCAATCAGGGTGGGTGGCATGAAAAAAACGGCTTTTTGGAAGGCCGACTGGTTCCTCGGGCTGGTTGTCGCCGTGGCGATGGTATTCGCGTCAGGCAGCGATTTGATCCAGAGCCTTGAACGCAAGGCATATGACCTGGGCGTGCGCACCTCCAGTCGCACGCCTTCTACGCGCGTTGCCGTGATTGCCATAGACGACCAGAGCATTGCCAACATAGGACGTTGGCCCTGGCCTCGGGAGGTCCATGCGCAAATGATTGCGAAGTTGAAGCTGGCGGGTGCCAAGGTCGTCGGTTACACCTCGTTCTTTTTTGAACCGCAGGTGGATCCGGGCCTAGCGTATATCGCAAAACTCTCGCAAATTTATGAGGCGATGCCACCGGCGCAAAAGCAGTCGCTGATGGAATTTGAAGCGGTGCTAGCCGAGGCTGACGAGGCGCTCAACAGCGACCGCAAGCTGGCCGCGGCAGTGACGCAGTCAGGCAATGTGGCGCTGCCCATGTTGTTTGTCCTCGGCGAGCCGCGGGGTAATCCGGATCAACCCCTGCCGGACTACCTCCTCAAGTTCCAGATCACCAAGGTCGCAGACAGGATCGGTGCAGCAAGCGGGAATACTTTTCCAATCCCGACTATGCAGGCGGCTATACCGCTAGCCGAGATCGCGTCGGGTGCATCCGGCATCGGTCACTTAAACGCCTTGCCGGATGTGGCGGATGGCAGCACCAGGACAGAGCCTCTCGTGCTTCGTTATTACGACCAATATTTTCCTTCCCTGTCGATGATACTGGCGGCCCGAAGTCTCAATTTGGGGGCCGCGGACGTCGAGCTGCGTTTGGGCGAGGGCGTCGGTTTGGGTAATCTGTCCATACAGACCGACCCGAATCTGAATATGTTCAGCTATTTCTATCAAGATCAGGACGCCAAACCGGCCTTTCCCCTGGATTCTTTTTATGACGTCATTTCAGACAAGATCCCCGCGGAAAAATATCGCGACAAGGTAGTGCTTGTCGGTGCGACTGCGGCGGGCGTGGGGACCTATCAGGTCACGCCGATTTCGCCCTCCATGCCGCCCGTCGTGACCCTCGCGCATTCTGTGTCCAGCATTCTGGAGGAAGACTTTTTCATCGCCCCAACTTGGGGATTCTGGGTTCAGAGCCTGACTTTTCTCCTGGTTGCCCTGTATCTCATCCTGCTGTTGCCGCGACTGAAGGCAGGAATGGGCTTTGTGATCAGCACCGCCCTGCTGGTAGTTCTGGTGGCGGTACATTTTGGATTGATGGCGTCAAAACTGATGTGGATTCAGTTGATGGCTTCCGCGGCGTTGCTGGTGGTTGGTCATATTTTGCTGACCACCAAGCGTTTTCTGGTTACGGAGCGTGGCAAGACCAAATCGGATCTGGAGTCGGCAGAATCCAATCGCATGCTCGGACTGGCCTTTCAGGGCCAGGGTCAACTGGATATGGCCTTCGATAAATTCCAGAAAGTGCCTCTCGACGATACCTTGATGGAAAACCTGTACAACCTTGCGCTGGATTTCGAGCGCAAACGCCAGTTCAACAAGGCGCAGGCGGTTTATGAGCACATGTCCTCCTACAATCCAAAATTCCGGGATTTGGACCAGAAGCTCAATCGCGCCAAACAGATGTCGGAGACCGTCATTCTGGGCGGTGGTGGCGCACGCACCAATGCCAGCACCCTGGTTCTGGAGGGTGGGCAGGTTGAAAAACCGATGCTTGGCCGCTATCAGGTGGAAAAGGAACTCGGCAAGGGCGCCATGGGTGTGGTCTACCTTGGCAAGGATCCGAAAATCGGGCGAGTCGTTGCCATCAAGACCATGGCCCTGTCACAGGAATTCGAGGCGGACGAACTGGAAGAGGTCAAACAGCGGTTCTTCCGCGAGGCGGAAACTGCAGGACGCCTCAATCACCCGAATATCGTCACAATTTACGACGCGGGCGAGGAACACGATCTGGCCTACATCGCCATGGAATTTTTAAAGGGCAAGGACCTGGTTGCGCAAACAAAGCCCGGCAGCCTGCTGGCGATGCCCAAGACGCTGAGCATTGTCGCGCGTGTGGCCGAGGCGCTTTCCTATGCGCACCTGCAAAACGTCGTTCATCGTGACATCAAACCCGCCAACATCATGTACGACCCGGATACCGATTCGGTCAAGGTGACTGATTTTGGCATTGCACGCATCACCGATTCTTCGAAGACCAAGACGGGCATGGTCCTTGGCACGCCGTCCTACATGTCACCGGAACAACTCGCCGGCCAAAAAATTGGCGGGCAGTCGGATTTGTTCTCACTGGGCGTGACCTTTTACCAGCTTGCCTGCGGCAGTCTCCCGTTTCAGGGCGAGTCAATGACACAATTGATGTTTAAGATCGCGAACGAGCCGCCTCGCGACATTTTGGACGTCAATCCGGCGATTCCGCAGTGCGTGGTGGACATCGTTAACAAAGCGCTCGCCAAGGATGTCGCGCAACGCTATCAGAGCGGCGACGAAATGGCTCAGGCGATTCGGCAGTGCGGCGCGCAATTCGAAACCGTCGATGTTTCTTTATAGCGAGTACGCTAAATGAGTCTTGCTGGCGCAATCGAGATGATCAAGGCGACGCACACCGGAATGGTGCGTTCGCATAACGAAGACAGCATTGCGACCGATCCCGACATCGGGCTCGCCGTTCTCGCCGACGGCATGGGAGGATACAACGCCGGTGAAGTTGCGAGCGGCATTGCCACGGCATTGATTTCTACCGAAACGCGGGAAGCTCTTCTGAATCATCTTCCTCACGAACAGGAAGGAAATTCCGGCTCCCTGGTTGCGGTTCGATTGCTTCGGGAAATCATCGGCAAGGCCAACACGTCAATATTCCAATCGGCCAACAGCCAGCCTCAATATGCCGGAATGGGCACGACTCTCGTGACGACCTTGTTGTGCAACAATCAAATTGTTATCGCGCACATCGGAGATTCCCGATGTTATCGATTTCGAAACAACAAACTAGAGCAAATTACCCGCGATCACTCCCTGCTGCAGGAGCAAATCGACAGCGGAATGTTGACGAAGGAAGCGGCAAGGCGGTCTCAGAACAAGAATCTGGTCACCCGTGCGTTAGGCATAGAGCCCGTCGTAGAACCGGAAATCAAAACGTTTTCCGTGGTGGAGGGGGATGTCTACCTTGTCTGCTCCGATGGACTGAATGACATGGTCGAGGATGAAGATATTGAAATGACCCTGGGGGCGCTGGCTGCCAACCCCCGACTTGCCGCCGATCAATTGGTACAGATGGCAAATGACAACGGCGGGCGCGATAATGTCTCGGTAGTCTTGATCAAGGTGAAGAAGGAGTTTCCGGCCAAGAAAGAGTGGTTCGGCAAACTCTTTTCGTGGTTCAAATAAGAGGAAGCTGCTATGGCGAAGTTGATTCTTAGTCTCGATGGCCAGGTCATCAAGGAAGTCGCGCTGAACAAGGAGCGCACCACCATCGGCCGCAAACCGCACAACGACATCCAGATTGACAATCTTGCGGTCAGTGGCGAACACGCCATTATCATGACAATTCTCAACGACTCCTTTCTGGAGGATCTTGGGAGTACCAACGGCACCCTGGTGAATGGACAGCCGGTCAAGAAGCATTTTTTGCAGAACAGCGACACGGTCGAAATCGGCAAATACAAACTCAAGTACGTCAACGAGGCCACTGTCGGCCCGGGCCAGGGAGACTTTGAAAAGACCATGGTTCTGCGTGCACCGGCGACGGCCCCCAAAAAACCGGAAATCAGGGTGCCGACCGATACCCAGACCAATTTGACACCCGTGCCTTCGGGTATGAGTGATACCTCGCCTGACGCGGCTGGTATCGTCAAGGCAGCCACTGCGGCTGCCGTTGGCGCATCTACCGGGCCCAATACCGCACCACCGGTCTCTGCGCCGCCCCCGCCAGCGGCCGCGTCCCCGCAGGGAATTGGCACGATCCAGCTACTGTCCGGACCGAATGCCGGAAAGGAAATGCCATTGACAAAGCCCCTGACAACGCTTGGCAAGCCTGGTGTCCAGGTGGCGGTCATCGCCAAACGGCCGCAGGGGTATTTCATCACACACGTCGAAGGTGCCAATTTCCCCGTCGTCAATGGCAAGGCTCTGGATGCCCAGGCACGTGCATTGAACGATCACGATGTCATCGAACTGGCTGGCGTAAAAATGGAGTTTTTTGTAAAACCCTGAATCGGTTGTGCGTTGATGCTGTCGGCCATGAGTCGTGGGCTGCCCTTTTGGCAGGAAGGAATGAAATTCCGCGTCAATTGATCGGCAAAGGCCAGGAGGTGGGTTGAAGAAACATCTTGTGCGTATCGCACTTGGTCTGGCCATTGTCATGCTTTTTGTCGGTCATGCCGCCCGCCAATACAACATCCCATTTATCGATCGGTTTGAAAACATCGTCTATGACGCGCGTTTGCGTCTGACGACGCCCAATACCGTCGACCCGAGAATTGTCATCGTCGATATTGACGAACAAAGCCTCGAAGTTGAAGGGCGGTGGCCCTGGGGACGCAACAAACTTGGCCGATTGCTCGATAAGCTGTTCGATCACTACAAGGTCGGCATGGTCGGTTTCGACGTGGTCTTCGCAGAGCGCGACGAAAGCTCGGGCCTGCGCATTCTGAACGAGCTGGCGAACGCGGAACTCAAGTCCGATTCTGCGTATCAGACTGCATTGCGGAACCTCTCGCCGCAACTCGAGTACGACAAGTTATTCGCGGAAAAGCTGCGAAACCGATCCGTCGTGCTGGGATACTATTTTTCCAGTGCGCGGGGCAAAGACGGCAAAGGCCGCGCGACGGGCGCGCTACCAAAGCCCGTTCTCCCGGCAGGCACGTTCAAGGGCAAGAACATCGCCTTTACCAGCTGGAGCGGCTACGGTGCAAATTTGCCGGAATTTCAGGAAGCGGCAACACTTGGTGGTCACTTTACGCCACTGCCGGACGAAGACGGTGTCACACGGCGCGTGCCCATGCTGGTCGAGCATGAAGGGCTCTATTACGAAGCCTTGTCCATGGCGATGGTCCGATTGGGTTTGGGCCTTCCGCCGGTGCGGCCCGGCTTTCCCGAGGCAGCGCGTTGGGCGAAAGACTATCCAGGGCTGGAGTGGGTGGATATCGGCTCGGTGCGCGTGCCGGTGGACGATGTGGTGTCAGCACTGGTGCCCTACCGCGGCAAACAGGGCAGTTTCCGTTATGTATCTGCCACCGACGTACTTTCCGGCGTCGCGCCATCGGAGGAACTCAGAAACAAGATAATTCTCGTCGGCACTTCGGCGCCGGGTTTGTTCGATTTGCGGTCCACCCCCGTGCAGAGCGTTTACCCTGGGGTGGAAATCCATGCCAACTTGATCGCTGGAATGCTCGATGGCAACATCAAGCAGCGCCCCCCCTACGTACTCGGTGCTGAAGTGTTGTTATTGGTGTTGTCCGGCATGGCGATGGCGTTGATTCTGCCCATGGTCAATCCGCTCCGCGCCACGCTCCTGACCCTCATCGTTCTGGCCACGGTCTTTGGAGCGAATGTAGTGGTGTGGACCGAGGGTAACCTGGTTTTGCCGCTGGCATCCGGGTTGCTTATGATTTCGATGTTGTTCGCATTGAACATGTCCTACGGATTCTTCGTCGAATCCCGTGCGAAGAGGCAAATTACCGGCTTGTTCGGACAATACGTGCCGCCCGAATTGGTCGATGAAATGAGTCGTGATCCGGCGGCATTTTCCATGGAAGGGGAAAGCCGTGACTTGTCAGTACTTTTCACCGACGTGCGGGGGTTCACAACAATTTCTGAGGGACTGGAACCCAGGGAATTGTCGAAACTGATGAATGAGTTCCTGACGCCGCTGACCCGCATCATCTACAAGCACCGAGGCACCATCGACAAGTACATGGGTGATTGCATCATGGCATTCTGGGGCGCACCTCTGAGCGACCCGCGGCATGCGCACAACGCGGTGATCGCTGGCCTGGAAATGCACAAGGTGCTCAAGGAACTGCAGCCGCATTTCAAGGAAAACAACTGGCCGCCGATACAGATTGGCGTGGGTGTCAACAGCGGCCGCATGAGCGTTGGCAACATGGGATCCGAAATTCGGCTCGCCTATACCGTCATGGGAGATGCCGTGAATCTGGCTTCCCGGCTCGAAAGTATCACCAAACAATATGGGGTGGACATGATCGTGGGAGATGCCACCCGTGCCCAGGTGCCGGAAGTGGTTTTCCGCGAACTCGACAAGGTCAGGGTCAAGGGGAAGGACCAGTCAGTTGCCATTTTCGAACCGATGGGAATCTCGGGAGAGATCGAGAAATCCCGGCTGGATATGCTGAAACTCTGGGGCCAAGCCTTGAAATTCTACCGGGCCCGTGAATGGGATATGGCAGAATTGCAGATCATCAACCTGCTCAAGCAGGCGCCGGATAGTGGATTGTATAAACTCTATCTCGAGCGGATTGCGTATTTTCGCCGGCAGCCTCCGGAAGACGGCTGGGACGGTTCCTGGAAATTCGACGTCAAATGACAATGCAGATCCGGGTACTGGGTTGCAGTGGCGGGATTGGCGGAAATCTGCGCACTACTTCCATGCTTCTCGACAACGATGTGCTGATCGATGCCGGCACCGGCGTTGGGGATTTGACGTTGACCGAATTGTTGAACATCGATCATGTCTTTCTCACGCACTCTCACCTGGATCATGTGACTTCGCTGCCTTTTCTGGTCGACACTGTCGGTGGAATGCGCGATACACCCATCCTCGTACATTGCACCGAAGCCACCCGCGGAATTCTTCAAGACCACATTTTTAATTGGAAAGTATGGCCGGATTTCACCGAAATTCCCAGCAAGTCGGCGGCTTGCATGCGGTACACAACATTTTCTGTTGGGGAAACCGTTGTTCTGGGTGGCCGCCGAATTGTGGTCCTTCCTGCCAACCACGTAGTGCCTGCTGTGGGATTTCAGTTCGACAGTGGAACGGCCAGCCTGGTATTTACCGGGGACACCACGACCAACGACCCATTGTGGGTTGAACTCAACGAAATCCAGAACTTGCGCTACCTGATCATCGAGACTGCATTTCCCAACGTAGAAAGAAAACTCGCAATCGCCTCGAAACACTTGTGTCCGAGTTTGCTTGCTGAAGAATTGGATAAACTTCAACGAAAGGTGCGTGTGTTTGTGACGCACCTGAAACCGGGGGCCGGCACCCTGACCATGCAGGAAGTGGAGGATTGCGCCGAAAAATTCAGTCCGCGAATGCTGGCGAACGGCCATGTATTCAAATTCTGACAGGTATATCCGGGCAGTCGTAGTGGCGGCAATTGCTGTAGTCCCGGAGGCTCGCCAAAGAGCCATGCTGAGAGGAAAAATGCCATGAGCACAGTTTTCGAATCCAAGCCGCAATCCGGCCAGAATCTGGCCGAGATGAGCCACAAACTGGAGTTTCAAAAGAAGCTCCAGGCAGTGACCAATAAAATCCATGCGACTACCAACATTGACGAAATCATGCTGGAGTTGTCGCAGGACATCTGCGCGCTTTTCGAAGCAGATCGGCTCACCATCTACGTGTTGTCGGAAGACAAGGTTTCCATCGTCTCGAAGGTGAAGACCGGTTTGTCGTCTTTCAAAGACCTCAAGCTCCCAATCAATGAGCAGAGCATCGCCGGGTTTGCTGCGCTTTCGAGAAAATTGATCAATCTGCGAGATGTCTATGACGACAACGAATTGCGCAGCCACAACCCTAACCTGAAATTCCTCAAAGAAGTCGACAAACGCACCGGTTTCCGGACCAAGCAGATGTTGGTGGTCCCGGTGATAGAAAGCGGCAGCGGAGAGCTCATCGGCGTTGTCCAGGTTATCAACTCGAAAAACAATCAGCCGTTTTCGGTCATCGCCGAAGAAGGCGCCGCGAATCTTGGCGAAACACTCGCGATTGCGCTCAAGCAGCGCAGCAGGCCGGCAGCCTCGTTGCGAGGTAAATACGACCGTTTGGTGACCAACGCGGTGTTGTCGGCGGAGGAAATGGAACTTGCGACGCGTTCGGCGCGCCGCAAGAACCTCGATATCGAAGATGTCTTGATCGATGAATTCCAGGTCAAAGCGCCAGCCATCGGTGAGGCGCTGTCACAGTTTTTCGGGGTGCCCTACGAAAGTTTCAAGGCTGACCGCGTCAAGCCGATGGACCTTCTGAAGAACCTGAAGCGCGATTTTGTCGAGAGCAGCCTTTGGGTGCCGGTCGAGGACGTCAAGGAAGGATTGATTGTGGTGTCCCCGGATCCCGAAAAAGTCCGTGCCTCCAAGGTGGTGGGCAATATCTTTCCAAAACACAAGATTGTGTTCAAGGTGTGCACCCGGCGCGAGTTCATCGCCACGCTCGACCAATTATTTGGCACCGATTCCGGCGATGCAGCGTCCATCGGTGACTTGTTGTCCGGCATGGACGATGAGAATGATGAAGAAGGGGTGTCCGGTTCTGATGATGCATCACTCGCACAGGACAACGAACTCGTCAAGCTGGTGAATAAAATCATCGTCGATGCTTATCATCAGGGTGCATCGGACATTCACGTCGAACCTTATCCGGGGAAAGGCAAAACGGAGGTGCGGTTTCGCAAGGATGGAACGCTGCAGAACTACATTTCAGTCCCTGCCAGCTACCGAAATGCCATCGCGGCGCGCCTGAAGATCATGTGTGATCTGGATATTTCGGAAAAACGCAAACCGCAGGACGGCAAGATAAAATTCAAGAAATTCGGACCGCTGGATATCGAGTTGCGCGTCGCCACCATCCCGTCCGCAGGAGGGGTCGAGGACATCGTGATGCGCATTCTGGCGGCAGGCGAACCCATTCCGCTCGACAAATTGGGTCTTTCCAAGCGCAATCTTTCCGACCTCAAGGAAACGGTAGGCAAACCTTACGGCTTGTTTTTCGTCTGCGGTCCGACCGGTTCCGGGAAAACCACGACACTGCACTCGGTTCTGGGATACCTGAACACGCCGGAAACCAAGATCTGGACGGCTGAGGATCCGGTGGAAATTACCCAGAAGGGCCTGCGTCAGGTGCAGATGAATCCCAAGGCAGGGCTTACCTTCGCAGTGGCCATGAAAGCCTTCCTGCGAGCGGATCCTGACATCATCATGGTGGGTGAAATGCGCGACAAGGAAACCACTTCCACCGGTATTGAGGCGTCACTGACCGGCCACCTGGTGTTTGCCACCTTGCACACGAACAGCGCGCCGGAATCCATCATCCGGCTGCTGGATATGGGAATGGACCCCTTCAATTTTGCGGATGCGCTGCTTGGCATCCTTGCGCAACGTCTGGCCAAGCGCCTGTGCTCGAAATGCAAGACGCCGCATCCGGCCACGCAGGATGAGCTCAAGGCAATTCTGGAGGAATACAGCGTGGAACTCCGGAACACCGACCAATGGAAGCGCGATCCCAAGGCGGCTTACGAAGGTGTGTATCGCGACTGGGTTAAAATGTTTGCCGACGACAAGGGCCAGTTCACGCTGTATACCCCGGTGGGGTGCGACACCTGCGGCGGCACCGGTTACAAGGGGCGCGTGGGTTTGCATGAATTGTTGGTCGGCACCGATCCTATCAAGAAACATATCCAGGAACATTCCCGTGTGGCGGAAATTGTCGCAACCGCGCTGGCCGAGGGCATGCGTACCCTGAAGCAGGACGGCATCGAAAAAGTGTTGATGGGCGTGACCGATATGCATCAGGTTCGCGCTGTTTGCATTAAATAACGCCACGACCAACGTTCGCGAACGGCATAGCCCGATGAAAACCTCCACAGACACGGAATTGTTCCACCGGCTTGAAGAACTCAATGCGGTCGGCATTTCCCTGTCCCGTGAAAAAAACACCAATCGCTTGCTGGAGGCGATCCTGGTGGCGGCCAAGAAAATTACCAACGCGGATGGCGGGACGCTTTATCGGGTGGATACCGAGAAGAACCTGGTCTATTTCGAAATCCTCCGAACCGATTCTCTCCAAATCGCGATGGGCGGAACCACCGGCGTGGACGTGCCCTTTTATCCGGTTCGACTCTACGAAGAGAGTGGCGCACCCAACAATTCGATGGTTGTGGCGTATTCCGTTCTGCACGATGAGACTGTCAACATCTCGGATGCTTACACTGCGAAGGGCTTCGATTTCACGGGCACCAAGAATTTCGACGAAAAAACAGGCTATCGCTCGACCTCATTTCTTACGGTGCCGATGAAGAATCATGAGGATGAAATTATCGGGGTACTGCAGCTGATCAATGCCAAGGATCGGGTTACCAACGGAATTGTCGCTTTCTCCGATGCCGATCAGCATCTGGCCGAGTCCCTGGCCTCGCAGGCTGCCGTCGCGTTGACCAACCGGCAACTCATTGACCAACTGGAAAGCCTGTTTGAGTCGTTTATCGGCCTGATTAACGCAGCAATCGACGACAAGTCTCCTTACACCGGCGGACACTGCCAACGGGTGCCAGAGCTGACCATGATGCTTGCGGAAGCCGTGAACAAGGCACGCTCAGGCCCGCTTGCGGAATTTTCCATGTCGGAGAAGGACCGTTACGAATTGAAGATTGCGGGCCTGCTTCACGATTGCGGAAAAGTCACCACACCTGTTCACGTAGTCGATAAGGCGACAAAGCTGCAAACGATTTTCGACAGAATCCACCTGATCGACACCCGATTCGAAGTACTCAAACGTGACGCCGAAATTTCGATGTTGCGTGCCAATCTCGAATTCCGAGACAACAACGAAGCGCGCGTGCGTGCCGAAGAAGAATTCCGTGCCCGGATTCGGGAGATTGAAGAAGACAGGCAATTTTTACGGGGAAGCAATTTTGGCGCGGAAGCGATGAAAGACCACGACCTCGCCCGGGTGCATGAGATTTCACGCAGGTATCAATGGTGTGACATAGAAGGAAACCGGGCCGATTTCCTCACCGATGATGAGCGCAAGAACCTGACGATTCGTTCCGGGACGCTAACCCAGGAAGAACGCCAGATCATCAATCACCATATTGAAGTCACGATCAAAATGTTGGAGTCCTTGCCGTGGCCAAAACACCTGAAGAATGTCGCGGAATATGCCGGAGGCCATCACGAACGCATGGATGGCAAGGGATATCCGCGAGGGCTAAAACGCGAACAGATGTCGATTCAGGCCAGAGTCATGGGAATAGCCGATATTTTTGAGGCCCTGACGGCCAAGGACAGGCCTTACAAGAAAGGCAAGACGCTGACCGAGTCATTGCGCATTCTGGGAAATTTTCGGCTCAACGGGCATGTGGATCCGGATTTGTTCGACATATTCGTGAGAGAGAAAGTGTATCTAAAGTACGCGGAAAAATTCCTCGATCCCGAACAGATTGACGCGGTGAACGAGGCAACCATTCCGGGCTTTGGCGCGCAGTGACTAACAGCGTCATTTGTTGCCGGGGGGGTCGGAAGTCGTATGCAGTTCGCCGACAGAACCATTGATGTGTGCCTGGCCCTTGAAAAGACTTGGATTTTCTCTTGACTGCCACAGGACATTAAGTTATATACGCAACCCATTGATTCGTCATTTCGGTAAACTGCCCAGTGGCGGCTGGAGGGAGTCCAGTATCCGGCCGCTGAGGGGCTGGCACAGGGATTGCGAAGATTCAGCGCGCACACACCAAAATCATTCGTGTGTTTGTTTTTAACCAACCATCTAAGGAGTTATCCATGAAGGCCGTACAAAAGGGTTTTACGCTAATCGAACTGATGATTGTGGTGGCGATCATCGGTATTCTGGCGGCGGTTGCGCTGCCGGCGTACCA
>JBJXFN010000263.1:0-2757 GCA_046155535.1 Burkholderiales bacterium | reverse complement strand
TGGCGGTGCGCAAACTCAATCCGTCCGGCAAAAGCCCCATCCTGTGTTTCGCCGGCCCGCCCGGGGTGGGCAAGACCTCGCTCGGGCAAAGCATTGCCAAAGCGACCGGCCGCAAGTTCGCGCGCATCAGCCTGGGTGGCGTGCATGACGAAGCGGAAATACGCGGCCATCGGCGCACCTACATCGGCGCGCTTCCCGGCAACATCATTCAGAGCCTGCGCAAAGCCGGCACACGCAATTGCGTGATGATGCTCGATGAAGTCGACAAGCTCGGCGCCGGCGGCTTTCACGGCGATCCGTCCTCGGCGCTGCTGGAAGTGCTGGATCCGGAGCAAAACGCCACTTTTCGCGATAACTATCTGGCGGTGCCATTCGACTTGTCGGGGATCATGTTCATCTGTACCGCAAACATGCTCGATACCATCCCCGGGCCGCTGCGCGACCGCATGGAAGTCATCCAGTTGCCCGGCTACACGGCACAGGAGAAGCTTCAAATCGCGCGTCGCTATCTGGTGGCACGACAACTCGAGGCTACCGGCCTGAAGGACGCGCAATGCGAAATCAGCGATGATGCGATCACTGCAATCATCGACGACTACACGCGAGAGGCCGGGGTGCGCAATCTGGAACGCGAAATCGGCAAAGTATTCCGCCACGCAGCCGTGCAGATCACCGAAGGCGAGGCACAAAAGGTCAGCGTACTGCCCGCCGATCTCGCCGCCATCCTCGGTCCGGGCAGATTCGACGCCGAAGTGGCCATGGGAAGCGCCGTACCGGGGGTAGCAACCGGGCTCGCATGGACGCCCGTAGGCGGTGACATTCTTTTCGTCGAGGCGACGCGTATGCCCGGCTCCGGCAAGCTGATTCTGACCGGCCAGCTCGGCGACGTCATGAAAGAAAGTGCGCAGGCGGCACTATCGCTGATCAAAGCCCGCGCGCAATCGATGGGTATCGACGCGCAGATGCTGGAGAAATCCGACATACACGTGCACGTGCCCGCAGGTGCCACCCCCAAGGATGGTCCGAGCGCCGGCGTGGCCATGTTTACGGCGCTTGCCTCGCTGCTGACCGGACGCGCAGTCCGCAACGACGTGGCAATGACCGGTGAAATCAGTCTGCGCGGGCTGGTGCTGCCCATCGGCGGGGTGAAGGAGAAGGTGCTGGCCGCGCTGCGAGCGGGCATTACCACGGTCATGTTGCCGGCACGCAACCGCCGGGATCTCGAGGACATTCCCGCCGAGGCGCGCGAAAAGCTCGAGTTTGTCTGGCTTGAGCAGGTGCAGGATGCCATCGCCTGCGCGCTGCAGGCGGCGCCCGATGAGGCTGTGCACGCGTAACCCCGGCTTCGCCAATGCCTGATGCCGGGATTGCCGCATAGTCTTGCGCATTAGGTGGACCCAGTCTTTGGCATAAGATCGGCGCCACAACCCCCGCGCCGGATACGTTTCAAGTGTTTGTATCCAAACACTTTGTGATCATGGCAGCGGCGCTGCCGGAATTCTCCAAGGGCGTTGCCAGGCTCCAACCACCGGCCGCGCCATGCCCGGGCGATATAATCCGTCATCAACCACAAAAACAATCGCCCCATGCAACCCACCAACACGATCTTCATCCTCTCCGACGAACACAACAAGCGCGTGCTAGGCTGCTACGGCCACCCGATGATCAAGACGCCGTATCTTGATGCACTGGCCGCGCGCGGCACACGTTTCACCAGCGCCTACACCAACTGCCCGATCTGTGTGCCGGCGCGCGCCTCGTTCGCCACCGGGCGCTATGTCCATGAACACCGCTGCTGGGACAACGCGATCGCCTACGATGGCAAGATCGCCTCATGGGGACATCGCCTGATGGCACAAGGTCATCACGTTACTTCCATCGGCAAGCTGCACTACGCCAGCGGCGACGACGTCAAACGCAACGGCTTTGACGAAGAAATCCTGCCCATGCACATCGTCAACGGCGTGGGCGATCTGCTGGGCCTCATCCGCGATGAACTGCCGCGGCGCAAGGGCGCAGCCAACCTTGGCCCGGAGGCCGGGCCCGGCGAATCGGATTACACCAAGTACGATCGCGAGATCGCCGATGAAACCGTGAAGTGGCTCACCCACGAAGCCCCCAAATACAAGGGTAAACCGTGGGCAATGTATGTGGGGTTTGTCGCACCGCATTTTCCGCTGATCGCGCCGCAGGCATTTTACGATCTGTATCCCGTCGACAAAGTGCCCTTCCCCGACATGTACGCGCACGATCAACGCCCGCGCCATCCGTTTACCGACGCCATGCGCAAAAGCATGTGTTTCGACGAACCGTTCGACGAGCCGATGGTGCGGCGAGCGATGGCGGCGTACTTCGGGCTCACCACGTTCATGGACAGCAATGTCGGCAAAATTCTCAAGGCATTGGAGGCCACAGGGCAGCTGGAAAACACGCGCGTGGTGTATTCCTCCGACCACGGCGACAACCTCGGCACGCGCGGGATGTGGGGCAAGTCGACGATGTACGAGGAATCCGCCGGCATCCCGATGATCATGGCAGGCCCCGGCGTACCGCGCGGAAATGTGTGCGACACGCCGGTAACGCTGGCGGATGCCTTCCCCACTTATGTGCAGTGCGTGGGCGCGAAACTTGAGGCCGCCGATGCCACGCTGCCCGGCGTGTCATTGTTCGACATCGCCAACGGTCTGGTGCCGCGGCGCACGGTGTTGTCGGAATATCACGCGGCCGCTTCCATCACTGGCAGCTCGATGATCCGCC
>JBJXFN010000255.1:0-11373 GCA_046155535.1 Burkholderiales bacterium | reverse complement strand
CTGAACAACAAGGTCGAGACCTTCAACTTTGCCGCCCTCGCGAATGCTTTCGATGCCGCCGGGCAGGTGAACCAGTGGTCGATCATGAACGCGCTGCTCGATGTGCATCTGTCCGGCAGCGACACCGAGGCACTCGGTGGAGACTTCGCCTACCAGTACGGGTTAAACGGATCGCTCGCCAACATCGGACTCACCCCTGCGCAGGACGTGATCAACGCCCCCACTTTCGGCAGCGGTGCGCAGACGCTGCGACCGGTTGCGCAGTTGCAGCAGGGGCAGATTCGACTTTCTTGATGAAGATCGTGAGAACGGCATTTGAACCACGGAGAACACTGAGCACACGGAGTGAAACAGTAGTATGTTCTTCATCGTAAGTCCTCCAATGGGAACTATGGATCATTGCCTATTTCATGACACATAATTTCCCTCATCCCCGGCCCTTCTCCCGAGAGGAGAAGGGTGCGTTGTGCACCCGCCCGGACGGGGAGGTTCACGGGTAAGGATCGAGGGCGAGGGTAGCGGTGAAAATTGCGTGCTCCGACATGTATTTTGGAATGCTCAAAAAGGTTCGAACAGCACAAGCCTGGTCTTTCTCCGTGTACTCCGTGCCCTCCGTGGTTCAACGGCATTTTTTAGCGAAATAAGCAAACATGGCGAACGAGCCCCTGCAAATGGATCGCCTTGCGCTGGAATTCTCGCCGGCGATTGTGCGCGCTCAACACCAAGGTGCGGCGCCGCTGCCGCGGGTGGTGTTGTACGTAACGCTCGCCTTGTTCGCGGTGATGCTCGCGTGGGCGATTTTCGGCCGCCTGGATATCATCGCGGTAGCGCAGGGCAAGCTGGTGCCGGACAGTTACGTGAAGATCGTGCAGCCGGCCGAATCGGGTGTGGTGCGCGAAATTCTGGTGCGCGAGGGCGAAGCCGTGCGCGCGGGGCAGTCTTTGATGCGCATGGACACCAACGTCTCGGATGCCGACCTCGCCACAGTAGACAGCGACCTGGGCATCCGCCGACTGCAATTGCGCCGTATCGAAGCGGAAATGCGCGACTTGCCTTTCACGCTCCAGAGTGGTGACCGGCCCGAGCTCTTCCGGCAGGCCGAATCCCAGTACCGGGCCAACCGCGACGCCTATCGAGGTCAACTGGACAGCGAACGCTCGGCACTGGAGCGGGCCGAACAGGACCTCAAGTCGGCACTCGAAATGGAATCGCGCCTGCGCCAGACCCTGCCTATATATATGGAGCAGGAAGCGGCGCATGAAAACCTTGCCAAAGACGGGTTTGTCTCCCGGCTCGCGGTGCTGGAGAAAACCCGTGAGCGCATCGAAAAGGAACAGGAACTCAAGGCGCAGACGCACCAGATCGGCAGCCTGAGGGCGAGCATCGACCAGTCACGCAAGAAACTGGCGCAGATCACTTCGAATTACCGGCAGCAACTGCAGAATGAACGGGCAGAAGCCAATGCCCAGCGGCTGCGGCTGGAGCAGGAGTTGGGCAAGCAGGATTACCGCCGCGGGTTGCTGGAGCTGAAAGCCCCGCAAGATGGCGTGGTCAAGGATCTCGCCACCCACACGTCCGGCACGGTCGTCTCGCCCGGCACGATTCTCATGACCCTGGTGCCACATAACGACCCTGTGAAAGCCGAAGTGTGGGTGACCGACACCGACGCCGGATTCGTGGAGGTCGGCCAGCCGGTCAAGCTCAAGGTCGGGGCCTTTCCCTTCAATAAATACGGCATGGCCAAAGGGGTGGTAGAACATGTCAGCGCCGACGCAGCCGAATTGCCGGACACCCGCGAGCGAGACAGGCGGGATACTCGCGAGCACGTCATGCCACCCTCCGGGTTTCGCACGCTGGTGCGGCTGGAGTCCCTGTTTCTCGAGCGCGACGGCAAGCAGTTTCGCCTGACCGCCGGCATGCAGGTGTCCGCGGAGGTCAATCTGGGTAATCGCACGGTGATGGAATATCTGCTCTCACCGGTGCAGAAGACCGCGCACGAGGCGGGGCGGGAGAAATAGGCGTAGTGCGGGACCGACCCAAATTCGGGAATCTCGGCGCTCGAATCATATGCGATCCGTCGGCCAGCGCCACGACCAATACATCAACCGAACCTACCACCGCACCGGCAGCCTGTGGGAAGGACGCTTCAAGTCAAGTCTCGTTCAGACTGAAACGTACCTCCTCACCTGCGCGCGATACATCGAACGCGATCCGGTCGAGGCGGTGTAAATTGAAACCCGAATTGCATTCAACCAAGGCCGACCGCTGAGGAGTGAGCGGTTTGAGGATGTGGTCTGTGCTGCGGCGAGAGTGCGAAGACCGCAAAGGAGGCCGGGAAGACCATTGGCAGCGCCTGAGCAGAAGAAGCGAATCGAGGACCAAAACCGACTTCGGATTCTGAATAAACAATGACCGACGCAGAAGAGTATTCGTTGCAGACCCTGATAATCCATACCGCCTCACGATGAACCGCGAGTACCCAGAGCCACTGCCACGGATTCACCCGCTGCCGGAGTACCTCGCAACTGGCAAGAGGAAGCAGTGGTACGAGGAAATGAGAGAGGCGATGCAGGTGCCGTGGATGGGCGTCGTGACGATGGCCTACGCGCATTACCCCAATTTCTTCGAAGCGCTTTGGAAAGGAGCGCAGCCACTGGTACGCAGCCGGCCGTTTGTCGAGGCAAGCGAGGCACTGCGTCAGTTCACGGAAACGGAAGCCGCGAAGCTGCGGCCGCCGCCGATCACGATGCGCCTTGAAAACCTTGGCTACGCCGCGCGGGAGATCGAGCAGATTCGCGGAATGATCGAGATCTTCTCCCACGGAAATTTCCCCTACCTGTTACTCGCCACCATCGTGCGCATGCTGCTGGAAGGCGGAGAAATGGGCGAGGGGATCGATGCGTTGCCCTTCGAAGGACGCCATGCGCCGGACGTGTCGGTGCCGCTGGTTCTGATGGAAATCCATCACGCCGATGCCCCAACGCGCGCACTCTACGACGATGTAAAACGCACTCTCGGCCTGCCTTTCGTCAACACCGACTACCGAGCGTTGGCACGCTGGCCGAGCTACTTCTCCCTGGCATGGGGCGATCTGGGAAGCGCCGTGCGCACACCGGCGTACAACACGATCTGCAACGCCATTCACGAGCGCGCGGTAGAACTGGCGGCACACGGCCTGCCCAATCCCGGGCGGTTGAGCAGCGCGGCGCTGCGCACCGCCGCGGGCCGCGACGCGAGCGCTGAAGAAGTACTTCAGGTTTCGCGCCTGTTCCAGTGGCTTTTACCGGGCCTCGTCACCAATGTCGCATACCTGCGGGCACAGTTGAAAGCCTGACTCGACGGGGAGAGAAGGTCAAGTCGACACCCTCCCACGCGCCGATAGAAAACTTTTCCGCGAGATCGGGTTCAAACCCAGCAGCCGGGAGGCTGCGAAGGAATAGTCGTGTTTGACTCACATCGCAGCCCGAATTCCCCGCGCATGTGTTCACCCCCGCCTGCGTAAATGGCGAAAACGGAAGGAATCATGAGAAAAATCACGTTAGTCGGCTGCACCGCCTTCGCTCTGTTTGTGGGCAGCGCGAACGCCAGTGCCGCCACCCTGAATGGCTTTGATCTTGATGGCGCTCTGGTCCCTACGGAAGAAATACTCTCCGGCGGCCCTCCGAAAGACGGTATTCCGGCCATTGACAAGCCGGTATTCGTCAAAGCGTCGCAAGCGCGCTCGTTGCGCGACGATGACCGTGTGCTGGCCATCACACGCAACGGCATTAGCAAGGCCTACCCCATACGCATCATGAACTGGCATGAAATCGTCAACGACCAGTTCGGCGGCGAAGGCATCGCCATCACTTATTGCCCACTATGCGGCTCTGGTATGGCTTTCAAATCCGACGTGGCAGGGAAATCGCACAAGTTCGGCGTATCAGGCTTGCTCTATAACAGCGACGTGCTGCTGTTCGACCGGCAAACGCAGTCGTTGTGGTCGCAGATTCTTGCTAAAGCCGTCACGGGCCCAATGAAAGGCAGCAATCTGACTGCCATTCCCATCACCCATACCAGTTGGGCGGACTGGCGCAAGCGCAAGCCCGATACGTTGGTACTCACTGAAGAAACCGGCTTCAGACGGGATTACACGGGTAACCCATATGACGGATACGATAAACGTGAAGAGACAATTTTCCCGGTTCGGTTTCGCGCGCAGGGTTACCATCCCAAAGAACAGGTGCTCGGCTTGTTGATCGATGGCAAGGCCAAGGCCTACCCGTTTATCGAATTGGCAAAAGGGTCAGGCGAAGTCAAAGATATGATCGGCGGACATAGCATCCTTGTGCGCTATAACCACACGCATCGATCTGCCGAAGCGTTAGATGCACAGGGCAAGCCGATTGCCGGCGTGACCCTGTTCTGGTTTGCCTGGTATGCGTTCCATCCACAAACCGAAACCTATCGGGCGCCTGCGAACAAGTAATTTGTGGCCAAGAACTGCGATAACTTCCGCCTGAAGGGGGGGCAGCTCCTGCTGACCCAGTAAGTTGGAGATGCCGCCGAAATACCCGACACCCGCGAGCGCGACCGCGAGGAACACGAAGTCAGGTCATGCCGTCCTCTGGATTTCACACCCTGTTGGCGTAAATCACACGGTATAGCGGGAGGGGCCTTACTCAGGTCGCTGTGGAAATGCGCGGCACTTTCGCAGACTCCGGTGTCGTAAGATGCGTGGCATGTCTCAACACATAAAAACTGTACTGGCGTACGGCTTCTCGCAGCCGATTCTCTCGAACTCGATCAAGATCGCGCTAGTGGTCGGCACGATTTTGAACGTCATCAATCAAGGTGAGTCCATCGTCCAGGAGGGTGACGTGCGGTGGGGGAGCTTCCTGCTGAACTACATGATCCCATTTTGTGTCTCGTGCTACAGCGCGGCGCGCCACGCGATGCATCGGCGATGAGAAAAGCGATTCAGGTGGGCGACCCGGCGCCCGCGCGCGTGCCGGCGTAGAGATGCCGGTGGGTGCGATGCTGGTGCCTCATCACTTTCGGCCTGATCGGAACGTATGACCCGGCGCGGTCGTGACAACGCGCCCTCGGCAAACCGCTGTCTTGGTGAGCCGAAGGCGCGTACTTACTGATTTTCCTGCCAGCACGTCATCCGTTCGCATTGACTGGCGATCCGGAATGTTACTGCAACATGCTTGACTACGAACTGTGGCGACCTGAACGGTGAGCTTGATCGCAGTTGGTCCTGGCAACCCCGTACAAGTTATCGCATCCGCCGACAGACGCCTTCCCAATTATCTTGTTGTTGGTCTTGGCGATCATCCCAGCCCGGCCCGAACGGTGATCTTGAAGGCAATTTGACTTTGCTACACCGTACAGATCTTCGCAGACTGCTGCGCCTTTGCGATTGCCCGCCACGATGCTAGCGGTCGGAGAGGTCTGGTTTGGCATCGCCATTCGCCCGGAATTGACGGCTTGAATGCAATTGGACTTGGCAACTCCATAGAGATCACCACAAGCCTCGACGCTTTTCCCGCCGGCCAGCGCCGCGCCGTTGGAAAGGCCGAATACGACGAAACTGGCAAATAGGGAACGAGAGATAAATTGGGTACGTTTCATGATAAAGACTCCTGTCGATGAGTTAAGGGTAAGGTTCCACGCAATCGTCTGGTTCGAGAGCAATTGCGTCCTACATTGAAGTAGACACAGAAATGTAGCCAAACCTTACAACTACACTGCTTGGTGATTTCCGCAGGCACCTAACTCCTGTGAAGATGGAGTTCAGGTGCACATCATGGAAGCAGGCTGACGAGATCCTGCACAAGGCTTACGAGTTTTTTCTCAGGCGGCGTTCGACTGCCGACCGAAGTGATGATTTCGTTGATCGATATCTGCCGTGCTTCGCATAGAGTCGCGCCGCCTCTTGCGGAGCGGCCGATCGATTTATCGCGGTATTACCCTGTGTTAGTGAGCGCGCATGCATCCCCTCGACGCCGGCATGCGCGATGGCACGAACGTATTGAAGTGAACAAGATACTCAGGGCGACGGATCCCGCAGCGAGTCACTTAAGAATTGTCATGACGGTCGTGTTCCGAAACGCCGCCGCAGCAAGTGATCTACCGATATCGCGCCAGGCCCATGGAAAAAAGTAACGAGCATCAGGAATCCCCAGAAGACGTGATCCTTGATTCCGGCGTCCGAAATATCCGGATAGGAAACAACCGCCACGATATTGAAAATGAACAGCGCAAAAACGGCCGGCCGCGTCGCGAGGCCAAGAGCGAGCAGCACTGGCAGCGACAGTTCGGCGGCAGTGCCCATCCATGCAGCGACCGCCGGTGACAAGAGCGGCACCGCATATTCATTCTCGAACAACATCAGCGTAGTACTCCAGCTTGCAATCTTCGTCAGCCCCGCCATGAAGAAGACCTTGCCGACATACAGGCGAATGAGCAGATCAACGACTGGCGAACCAAAATTTACCCAACGAATGATGTCTTGCACGAGACTTACAATCTTTTTGTTCATGCTCAGTTACCTCTCACTTGTGATTAAGCGACGACAAAACCTCCGATGATTCCTTCCACAGCCAGCCATTTCAGAGACCCGCCTGTGTCGATGCCGGGTTCGATTTCGATTGCGCGAGTCATTGCCATGCCCAGCATTTCGCCTGCGCCGAGCATTTCCACGAACGCATATTCGCCGACCGAAAGTCGCGCAATCTTTACTTCGAAGCCGGCTCGGTACACGATCAGACGATCCGGTCCGTCATTGAGATTGGTTTCCTCCACGGTGGTGTTGCCTTCCTGGTTTGCCTCCCAGATGTGCAACACGGGGTATGGCGAGCTGAGCAACCGGTAACCGGGCTGAAGTTGAAAACGAAGGCGGTCATGGTCTGCCGGCGGAATCTGGGCCAATGCGCGAAAGTCCGGTGACGTCGAGTTTGCCGCGTGGAATGCCTCGTGCCAGAGCCACTCCAGGTGCGCCACGTCTTCAAGGTAGACAAGTTGCCTGGCTGGTGCGTAGGTGGAGAGAAAAGTCGGAAACAAATTCCCGTAGTGATGGAGGTCTCCGCTGTTGCTGGGACTTTCGCGAACAAACTGGTCTGCCGCCTGATCGAAGAATTGCTGCCCGGTGAGCCGCAATACCACCGGATAAACTGCGCGTAGTGCGTTGCGGAGATTCGAAATAACGCTTGAGCGATAGATGTCGAACCGGGTCGCCGGCGACTCGACCCAGGCGAGCACTCCGCGCTCGTCGAGAAAAACGCCGCGGGCGAAGGTGTCCTGGAGTTCAGTCAGCGAGGGCGTGCGCATTTTTCTGCATTCGATCCGCGTGGTGTGCCTGCGCTACCAGTGTTGCGATCGGGGGAATGTCCGTATCCCATTCAATCAGGGTCGGGCGCGCGCCGAGGCGGCGGATTGCATAACGGTAAAGATCCCATACCGGCTCCTGGACCAGCCGGCCGTGCGTATCGATAAGGCAGTCCCCGGATTCGTCGAATCCCGCAAGATGGATTTCTTCGACCGAATCCGCATTTACGGCATCGATGTATCCGGTTGCATCGAAGCCATGATTGATGGCGTTGACATAAACATTGTTGACGTCGAGCAACAGTCCGCAGCCGGTGCGTTTGCTCAGTTCCGCGAGAAATTCGGCCTCGGGAATCGTGGAATGCCGGAATCGAACGTAAGCCGCGATGTTTTCGACGAGGATGCGCCGACGGAGCCGTGCCTGCACATGATCAACGCGCCCGCAAAGGTGCGCCAACGCTTCTTCCGTATAAGGCAGCGGCAGCAATTCGTTGAGGTATCGCCCGCCAACGGAACTCCAGCAAAGATGTTCGGACACCAGGAACGGTTGATAGCGGCGAACGAGCCTGTCCAGCGCCGCCAGGTGGGTCTCGTTGAATGCATCCGATGATCCTAGCGATAGCCCTACACCGTGCAGGCTAAGCGGATAATACTCACGGGCGCGTTCGAGGTAATGGTGTGGTTGTCCACCATCACCGAAAAAATTCTCGCTGTGAACCTCGAGAAATCCTACGGGAGGACGTTCCTCGAGGAGAGCGCGGTAGTGTTCGGATCGCCACCCGATACCAGCAACGTAATTGGCCGGCTTGGCGCCTGCCGGTATCGGGGTCACGGCGACCTTGGGACTTGTCAGTCTGCTTACTTTTTTGCGATGACAGCGCCGCCGACGATTTTCGCGCAGGTACCCGCCGGGACGTAAACCCACTCTTCCTTGTCGCCATTCTTTGTTGCTTGTGCGGCGCACGAGTGCTTGCTGGTGCCACAGTCGTTTTGACCTGCCTTGACGATCCCGCCGCATTTCTCCATGCCTTCCTTGGCCGCCAGCGCGGATCCGCTGGTCAGGCCAAGCGCGAGTAGACCGGCAACCGCGGAATGGGCGATAAAATTGGTGCTCTTCATAGGTTCTCCTGTTGATGAATTGAATTTGCAGGTTGAATACCACGCCTGCGCATCGAGGACCAATCAGCCCTCAAGCATTGGACAGGCTGAAGCGGAAAAACCTTACAGGCGATTCCGGCGGGGAGTTAAAAATACGGTCAAAACTCGGCGCGCGCGATCATTTTCGGCGTGGCACGTTAACTCTGCCAGCGCACACGGGACTGAATCAGCGACTCGACCTTGCTCGCCTGATCGGGGGTATCGGTCAGGATGCCCAGACTCCCCCCCTGAAGCGGCACGACCACGACCGCAAAACCCTCTCTGACCAACGGCCGGGCCGTGGAAGCCTGCATCTGCGGCAGCAGAATCAGGGTGGCCGGACCATGTTCCGTCTGCACCAGAATGTGGTACGCCATCACACCCAGAATCGGACACATGCCGACGTGGCGAACTTCGCCCAGGGGCTCTGAAAGCCTGCCGCCGTAACGCGAGAAAGCAGCGGCCAATTTCGCCGGTTCAATGAACCCCTGCTCGCGCAGGACTTCCGGCTCCGAGGCCACATGCGCGGCGAACGCTTCTGCCACCTCATGGCGATCAGGCGTTAAGTAGACTGTATACGTCGCGATCACAGCCAGCACGACGGTTGCCGCCAGTGCGAGATAAGACCGATTGGGCCATCGCGGTTGCTGAATGCTGAGGATGATCTTCTCCGAGAGCCCATCGGGCACCGCCACTGTCGCGACATCGTGCAGGTCGCGCTCGAATTTATCGATTTGCCGCGCAAAATCCGCGCACGCAGCGCAGGTTCTCTCGTGCTCGATCTGCGCGGCACTGGTGGCTTGCGGCATGGCGAGTTTAAGACGTCGAAACGATAGGCAGTCCATTTTTATGACTCCTGCGCTGTGGCTTCGCTGCGGGGCGCCGCAAGTCTCTGCAGTGCCTGTCGCGCGCGGGTCAGTCGGGTCATGACGTTCTGCTCGGAAATGTTGAGCATGTCGGCAATTTCCTTGCCGCTGAAACCACCGAGCACCTGGAGCAGCAGGGGTTCGCGAAAGGTCTCCGGGAGCGCGCGCAGGCATTCTTCCAGTTCCACCCGCTCGAGTTCGCTGTTGTTTGCGGCAATTGGAAGATCCTCCAGTTCCACGTCGACCAGATCGAGTCTTTTTCGTTGAAAAACGCGGACATGCTCATTGCGAAGAATCGAGAACAGCCATGCCTTGGTCGCACTATTGTCGCGCAAGGACTCGCGCCCCTTCCATGCGGCGGTGAAAGTCTCCTGAACCAGGTCCTGCGCCTGCCAGCGGTTGCGGCAAAGCCAATAGGCGAACCGGAACAAGTCCGACGAGTAGGCCCGCACCATCACCTCGAACCCGCTTTGATTCATTCCGTGTACCCTGATCGGCGAATCATGCTCCCCATTGCGTATCGAACCCCGTCTCGCACCCGCAAGCGAGTCGAATGGGAGGTGTGGCAAAAGGCATCCGGGTCGGACAGCACAGGTAGTTGACATTGCATTCCTCGTTATACGGTAAAAGCTTGACAGCGGATGCCGGCGTCGATGCCGGCCTTGATGGTGAGTACCCATCCCCGTTGGCGCTTCTGTGTAAGAAGACACGGGCCGGGCGGGAATCCTTACAAGTGTCGTCATTTACGGGAAAAACACCCTCCTCCCGCCCGCAGGAGGTTCTGACCTCATCCAAAACACGGCTGTCTTCGTAAGTGAGGAGCAAGTCGCGACAAGCGGCCTGGAGGGAACAAAAGATGTTTGCCTTCAACTACATGTGTTCCGCGATCGGCAAGGCGCTTGCGCATTACCTGAGCGAACCTAACCGGCGCTACCGTCCGCTGGCAACCTCGGACCCCGAGCAGTTGCGCGCCGTGCTGCGACCCGGGGATGTCCTGCTGGTCGAAGGAAATACGAGGCTTTCCACCGCAATCAAATATCTTACGCAGTCAACCTGGTCACATGCCGCGCTTTTCGTCGGTGCGATTCCAGGCGTCGCGGGCGAAGGCCCGGAGCCACGAGTTCTGGTCGAAGCCGATGTCGTGAACGGCGTTTGGGCGGTGCCGTTGAGTAACTACTCGGGAATGCACACGCGCGTCTGCCGGGCAGTGGGAATATCCGATCTCGATATCCAGAGGGTGGTGAATTTCGCGGTGGCAAGCCTTGGCAGAAAGTACGACCTCAAGAATGTCATCGACCTCGCGCGATACCTGCTGCCGACACCACCGGTGCCGACGCGTTGGCGCCGGAAGCTCCTTTATCTTGGCAGCGGCGAACCGACGAAAGCAATTTGCTCGACGGTGATTGCGCAGGCATTTCAGTCCATTCACTATCCAATCCTGCCGGAAAGACGAATCCAGCCCGCCCCGACCGATGACTGTAACGATTGCGTGGAAGAAGTATTTTCAAAGCGCCACTACAGTTTGTTCTGCCCCCGCGATTTCGACGTCTCCCCTTACTTCCAGGTCGTGAAGCCAACACTGGCGGCCAACTTTGACTATCGGGCAATGCATTGGAGTGATCGTGCTGATGACCTCGACACGATCTCGGCAAGCATTCCGACGGATGTCCGACTTGGCCAGGATTGAGAGTCTGGTTGCCTTCAGGCAAAAGTAGTTCAAGTCGAACCTCAGGAAGAGTACGCGAGACTTTTGGTCGATAGGTGAATCGCGGCCTGGCTGAATGCATGGGGAGGGCCCCGGAGGCACCGTCCAGAGTGCCAGGAGGCGGCCAAAGAAAGGCCATTTGCCTTGCAAATCAGGAAAGAAGGGGCGTAGAATCGCGCGCTTCGCTTGGCTGGGGTGTGGACATGGTTGTCATTCGACTTGCGCGCGGGGGCGCGAAAAAACGCCCGTTTTACAACATGGTGGTCGCGGAATCGCGCCGGTCCCGGGACGGTCGGTTCATCGAACGTCTGGGTTTTTACAACCCCAAGGCGCCGGCGGGTCAGGAATCGCTGC
>JBJXFN010000242.1:0-12253 GCA_046155535.1 Burkholderiales bacterium | reverse complement strand
CTCTGTGCCCTCTGTGGCAGAAAGGGTTTTCTCTTGAAATTCCGTGCTGCCGTACTCAACAGGGTCAACGAACCCCTGACACTCGAGACACTCGAAATGATGCCCCTTGCGCCGACCGACGTGCTGGTGAAGATCAAGGCCAGCGGCCTGTGCCATACCGACCTCGAAGTCATCCAGGGCTCGCTGGCTTATCCGCTGCCGATCGTGCTCGGGCACGAAGGCGCCGGTGTGGTGGAGGAAGTAGGCCACGCGGTGACACATGTCAGGCCCGGCGACCACGTGATCCTGTCCTGGAACCCGCATTGCGGGCATTGCTTTTACTGCGAACGCGATCAGCCTATTCTGTGCGAGCCGTTCACCCGCCACCAGCCGAAAGGCCTGCTGCTCGATGGCACATCGCGCATGCGGCGCGGCGCGGAAACAGTGCACCACTACTCGGTCACCTCGACCCACGCCGAATACACCATCGTCCCGGAATCCGGCGCCATTGCAGTGTCGAAGGAAATCCCCTTTGATCGCGCTTGCATCATCGGCTGCGGCGTGATGACGGGTGTGGGCGCCGTCGTGCGCAAGGCCCGCGTCGAGGCGGGCTCGAACGTTGTGGTGATCGGTTGCGGCGCGGTCGGGCTCAATGTGGTGCAGGGCGCAAGACTTGCCGACGCCGGAAAGATCATCGCGATCGACGTCGGCAAGACCAAGCTCGATCGCGCGCTGGCGTTCGGCGCCACCCATGCAGTGGATGTCTCGTCGGGCGATGTCGCCGGCCAGATCGGGGCGCTGACCGGCGGGCGCGGCGCCGACTATGTATTCGAGGCGGCAGGCAGGCACGAGGCCTTTGCATTGTCCGTGGAAGCGGTGCGGCCCGGCGGCCAGGTCGTGTGGCTGGGCAAGGTCAACGTCAACGAGGAAGTGCGCTTCCGCTGGGGTTCGCTGATGAGGGAGCGTGCCATCGTGCGTTCGAGTTACGGCAACGCCCGCCCCCGGCGGGATTTTCCCTGGCTCGCGGAGGAATACCTCAGGGGTCAATTGAAACTCGACGAACTGATCACGCGACGCATCCGGCTGGACGAGATTAACGACGGATTTGCGGCACTGGCCCGTGGGGAGGGAATTCGGACGGTGGTGATGTTCGATTCGTAGAAACGCCAATCGTAACCGAATCCTGGAAGTCTGGTAAACGCAGTAACGGAAATTCGTTATCTGCGTGAGGACTGTGGCATTTTGAGGTATTCGCGTCGTCACCCTAAACCGGAAAATGGCGGACACCTGTGGGCGATCTGCTGGAGAGATTCACCTTTCTGCCAGCGTTTCCACATCAGCGCTTTCTGGCTTTCCGAATAATAAATCCGCGGTCTTTGCTTCATCTGCAACACTCCTTCTGCTTACGCAGCATCTAGTGTGTTGCATCCACCGATTGAATCCGCAGTCGTAAGCCGACATGGTGAACTGCTCAATTTGGCTGCGTCACAGTGTTGGACGCGAAATTGGTCAGTGGTATCGCATCAGACGGTTCCTGGTTGGATTGCACGCCTGACGAATCGGTAAGAAAAGTTCAGGGCAGTTTCTCTATCCTTCCGAAACGCCACATGGATTTCGGTTCAGCTTTCGTCTGTGAGGTTCGCCACATCGACGCGGGGATGACGGCACCAGTTGTGCCATCGATCAGCGCAACGGGAGTGGCGATTGCCACTCTCTGCCTTAGAGGTACATATCGAGCAAATTGTAGTTCCTGACTACGGTCAGCCGGGTTTGTTCGTTCCAGCGGTTCTGGTCTTCCTCGCCCGCGAGCGGCTGGTAGCAGTGCGGCTTCTCGTCGGGGAAGCGCTGGCGGCGTGCGTCGATGGCGATGGCGATCATGCGGGAGCGCTGGTGAATCTGTTCCGGGCGAAACGTGACAACACGACCGTCCAGGTGCGTCACGGTGACATCCTGAATCCGGGCGCGCGGAAAAAACCCCATGTTCAGGGTGACCCGGCGGTCGGGCGAAGAATTGGCAAAGGAGCCGTGCACCATCTGGCGATTCAGCATGAAGGTATCGCCGGCGGCGCACAGCAAGGGGACCGCGCCGGCGATGCGCTCGGACCCGGCGTCGCGAACCATCTGCCGGATATCAACGCTGCGCAGCTTGTGGCTGCCCGGCACGATCCATACGCCGTTCCCGGCCGTGCTCGGATAGAGCTGAGTCATGAAATTGAAACCGTGTGCGCCGTGATCCCAATCCGGCGCATTCCAGTGGGTGGTTCCATCGCGATGCCAGGCCACTGACGGGCCGAGGCCCGGCTCCTTGATAAAGGTCACCTCGTTGTAAGGCACAAAGTCCGGGCCCAGCACGGCTTCCGCAACGGCAAGCAACCCGGGATGGCCGTAAAGGCGTAGTGCCGAGTCCATCAGTTGCAGGTTGCCATGCAAATTCTCGATCGTGTAGGCGGGCGCATCCGCGGGCGCCACTGCCTCGTGCATCTTGACCGGGTGGCGGCCTTTGTTCTTCGAGGTGCCTCCCAGCGGGTCGCTCAGCGGTTTGGCAAATCGATAGGACGGGCGCGTGAACTCGCGCCCGAACGCCGGCCGGCCCGCAGCATCGAATTCGGACTCCGGTGTTGCCGGCGCGTGATCGAGCACCCGATCAACGTCGGCCCGCAGTTCCGCGAGTTCGTCGGCGCGGACGACGCCCTCGAAGACATAGAAGCCAAGCTTCCAGTAGGCGTCAAGAATATCGCGATGAAGCTTGCCATCCGAACCCATCCGGATCGGCCCGCGGTTGCCCAACGCGTAAGCGCGCCGCGTTCCATGCGCTATATATTCGACCATCGCGCTTGCGTGTTCGGCGGCTGAAAGCGCGCCGTTCGATGTGATGTCATTCATCCGACAATCATCTTTGTCCAGGAACCGTGGTCTGCCCGCGTTTATTGTGCCTGATGGCTTCAAGGATCGGTAGGGGAAAGCGGCTGCCTTCCTCCCGCGATTGCAGCAGGCCCCGGCAATTCGGCAGATATGCTGCCGGCGGCCTTCGATAGAATCGCACCTGGCAAAGCTGAGACAAACTATCATGAGCCGCCGCTTCTGAGGCGTTCACTTAATCCAAACAGGATCCAAACAACCTCCGCGAAACCTGGGGCCGTTCACATGTCCGTCGACCCGCGAACTTTAACAAGCACGTTCGAACAGTTTTTCAACTCAGAGAAATCGAGTGGCATTTTACTGATCGGCTGCACGATCCTCTCGCTTCTGCTCGCGAACTCACCGCTCGCCACAGAATACGCCGGTGTCTGGAGAATGGTGGTGGGTGGTCTGAGCCTGGAGCATTGGATCAACGATGCGCTCATGGCGATTTTCTTTCTGCTGATCGGCCTGGAACTCGAACGCGAGCTATACAGCGGCGAACTGGCAGATGTCAGGAACGCCATGCTTCCGATGTTTGCTGCCATCGGAGGCGTGGCGGCGCCGGCACTGATTCATTTCTCGCTGAATGCCGGGACGCCGACGCAGGCCGGTATCGGGATTCCGATGGCAACAGACATCGCCTTTGCCCTCGGAGTTCTGGCGCTGCTCGGAAGCCGGGTGCCGGCGTCATTGAGAGTATTTGTCGTGGCGTTCGCGATCATCGACGATTTGATCGCAATCGTCGTCATTGCGGTGTTCTACAGCACACAATTGTCGATTGGGTACCTTGTGGCGGCTCTGACCGTTTGGGGTTTGCTCTGTGCCTTGAATCGGTACTTCCGCGTGATGTCCCTGACCCCTTATCTGCTGGGTGGGGCACTGATGTGGTTTCTTATGCTCAAGTCTGGCGTACATGCCACGATTGCCGGAGTCATGCTGGCCTTTGCAATCCCATTCTCTGCCAAAGCGGATGATGAGGCGTCGCCCTCACACCGGCTCGAGCACTTTTTGCACAAGCCGGTCGCGTTTGTGATCCTGCCAATTTTTGCACTGGCCAATACGGCGATTCCCATCAGCGCGAATTGGATGCAAAATCTGACCGAAGCAAACAGTCTTGGCATTGTGGCGGGTTTGATTTTCGGCAAACCTCTTGGGGTGACGTTGCTTTGTTTCGTTGCTGTGGCAAGCGGCCTGTGCCGCTTGCCTGCCGATCTGGGCTGGCGGCATGTTTTTGGTGCCGGACTTCTCGGTGGCATCGGGTTCACCATGTCGATTTTCATTACCAATCTGGCCTTCAGCGGGGATGCCGAGAACGTAAACGCGTCGAAAATGGCGATTCTTCTGGCTTCCCTGATTGCAGGGGCTATTGGTTTCCTTTGGCTCAGGTTCCAGGGAAAACGCGTCGAGGATGCATGACGGGGCGCACCGATTGGGCTTTTTTGCTTTCGGTTTGATACCGCAAGGCAGCGGTCCAAACCCTCCGTTCCGCGCCATGGCGGCAACGGCTGATATTCGTATGCTCATCGCCCGCGACTTCAGATTGTCGTTGTCTTTTGGGACTTAATTGCTTACTTTTGTCTCCTTCGCATTGAACGAGATTGCATTGTGGCGCTGACTGGATTCAACCATCCACCGCTCGCACCAGGCCAGATCGACGCCCCCCACAAGATGGCGGATCTGGGCGAGCTCGTTCTCGAATCCGGCGGCGCGATTCAGGACTTTCGGCAGTCCTATGTCACCCATGGGCAACTCAACCACGAGAAGTCCAATGCCGTGCTGGTTTGCATTTCGCTGACCGGCAACCATCATCGTCTGGATTTCCTGATCGGTCCGGGCAAGGCGCTCGATCCTTCCCGATATTTCATTATCGCGGCCGATCCAATCGGCAATGGGCTGTCCACCTCGCCCTCGAACAGTGCCGCACAGCACGGCATGCGGTTTCCCCGGTACGGCATCCGGGATATGGTGAATGCGCAATACCGGCTGCTGAACGAACATCTGGCCATCCACCGCCTTCACGCAGTCATCGGCGCCTCAATGGGGGGAATGCAGGCCTTGCAGTGGGCGGTAAGCCATCCGGAGTTCATGACACATTGCGTAGCGATGACACCCATGGCGCGCACCCACCCCTGGGCGGCATTGGTGACGGAAGCCGCGCGATCCTGCCTCATGGCAGACCCGGCCTGGAACGGCAATGGATTCGACGCGGTTCCGGAGCGTGGTTGGCGGGGGTACACCGCAGTGATGACGGCTCTGTTGTCGCGCACACCGATGGCGCTTGAACACTCGCTTACGGATTTCGTAGCCGCGCATCGCTGGTTTGATGAACTGGTGGCGCGCAACCGGGTAAACGGCTTCGATGCGCATGACTATCTCTACCAGTCCTGGGCCTATGACGCGCACGACGTCGGGACGACGCCGGGAATCCACGGCGACACGGCATCGGCACTGGCCACCATCCGGGCGAAGACGCTGCTGCTGGCCCCACCGCTGGATTTGTTCAATCCCGCAGAATCCGCACGCGCCGCCGCCGCCCAAATTCCCGGCGGAAAATTTGTGGAGATTCCTTCCCTGCAGGGCCATCAGGCGGCAAGCAGCACCCAGGCTGAAGATGCGGTGTTCCTCAACCGGGCAATCGGCGAATTCGTGGGCATCGCGTAAGCCCGAAGGGGCATCAAACGGAATCAACGGGAAGATGGTATTTTGTCTTTCGGTTTTTTCTCTGTGTACTCTGTACCCTCTGTGGCCAATGAATTTTCAAAAGGAGTTGGAGCAATGATCATCGATCACCGTACTTACAACGTCAAAGTCGGCAAACTCAACGAATGGCTGAAGATTTATGAGCACGACGCGCTGCCACTGCAGCTCAAGTATCTCGGCCATTGCGTCGGTTGGTACGTAGCCAACGACATTGGCCCGCTTTCCCAGGTGGTGCACATGTGGGCCTACAAGAATCTGATGGACCGGGAAGAGAGGCGCGGGAAAATGGCGGCCGATCCGGCCTGGGGTGCGTTTCTAGCCAAGAGCACCGACATGCTGATCAACATGGAAACCAAGATTCTGCGCGCGGCGCCCTGGTTCAAGGTGCCGGATATGAAAGTCTGATCCGGGCGAATCAGGGCATCCCCACACTTGCAAAAGGAGAAGACAATGAAGGCCATTTCAGTTGTGATCACATTGCTGTTTGTGATGGCGGCCGGGCAATCGCTTGCGCATCACGGCCGTCTCCAGGACCACACGCTGCGCGCGACCTTGCTCAGCTACGGACTGTACGGCACCGGTTCGGCGGCTTTTCTCAGGCAGACCGCGCACGCGCCCGGCAGTCCCGAAGGAATCAAGCTGATTGAACAAACCACCGTGGTGCCGGGAGTGGCGGGCGCACGCTTCGGGTTTTGTGTTCAAGTCACGGGCGCTCTGGAGGACGGTGAACTCGATCTCGATAAAGTGGTGAGGCACCCGCCGACTTTTCTGGCGGATGGCAGTGTTTCGACGGGTTACGCACACGAAATCGAGCTGATGGCGAAAGACGGCGAGGCCACTGCATGCCTCGGTCATACTTTTCAAGGAGAGGCGGACGCGGTGCCTGGAAAATGGACCATCGCGCTGATGGCGGCGGATCAAGTCGTCGTTTCCCGGATATTTGAAGTACGTTGAAAGAGCAAGCTTGGGGTTTCTCCTCAATCCCCGATCCTCTCTCCCCGCCCTTCACCGAACACCGTCCACCTCCCAACCATGCCATCTGTTTCCTCCATCGACGTGCGACCTTATTCTTCTTTAGAGGACGCGGAATGGTCAGCGCGCATCATGGCCGATTCGGAACCCTGGCATACGCTGGGCATTGGCTACGAACAAAGTCTGAAGATACATTCCAACGCCACGCGCGAGCGCTACCTGGCAATTCGAAACGGCGTGCCGGAGGGATTCCTGGTGCTCAACATGCAGGGCGCATTCATCGGTTATGTCCAGCTCGTTGGCGTGGCGCCGGACGCGCGCGGCAAAGGCGTGGGCCGCGCCCTGATTGCATTTGCCGAGGAAAGGATTTTTGGCGTGACGCCGAACGTGTTCATCTGTGTCTCGGATTTCAACCACGATGCCCGGCGCTTTTACAAGAAGCTCGGTTATTTGCAGGTCGGAGAACTCAAGGATTTTCTAGTGACAGGCCGCGCAGAAATCCTGCTGCGCAAGACCATCGGGCCGATACGGAAATCGACCGTCACTGCTCTTGCATGACAGGCCGGCCTTGCCGAGCAGCGGCAGGCCGGATATCGTAGCGCCCGTGCAGTGAAGGATAAGAACAACCAATGGCACAGTCGCGAAACGTCGAACACCGGAAAGCTGCCACGCGCGCCGGACTCAACTATGTGTCTGACGGCATGCCCGGCATTACACGGCGCCGATCCGGGAAGGGATGGTCGTATTATGCGCCCGACGGCAGTCTGATCCAGCGGCGCGACGAACGCCGCCGGATCAGTTCGCTGGCGATTCCCCCGGCCTGGACGGACGTCTGGATCAGCCCCGATCCGAAGGGCCACATCCAGGCCACCGCGCGTGATGCGCGCGGACGCAAGCAGTATCGCTACCACGCGCGTTACCGGGAGGCGCGCGACCAGTCGAAGTTTCGAAGAATTCTCGAGCTCAGCGAAGTGTTGCCGGCGATTCGCGAGCGGGCCGAGCGTGACTTGCGAGCGCCCGAATTGAGCCGCCGCCAGGTGCTTGCCACTGTCGTGCAGTTGCTCGACAAAACCCTGATCCGGGTGGGCAATGACGAATACGCACGCGAGAACCGCTCCTACGGCCTGACCACATTGCGCATGCGCCATGTGGAAGTGGAAGGCGACAGATTGCGTTTCACCTTTCGCGGCAAAAGCGGTGTGCAACACGCTATCTCGGTGAAAGATCGACGTGTGGCCCGCATTGTCCAGCGATGTCAGGATCTGCCAGGCGAGGAATTGTTTCAGTTTCTCGACGATGCGTCCAAACGCCAAACCGTGACCTCGGACGATGTGAACGCCTATCTTCGGCAGATTACCGGGCGAGATGTCACCGCGAAGGATTTCCGCACCTGGGGTGGCACCATGCTTGCCGGCGCCAAGTTGCGCGACATGGGACCTGCCAACACGCAGCGCGAGGCCAAACGCAATATTCTGCAGGCCATCGACGCTGTGGCAGAGCGGCTGGGCAACACCCGGACGGTGTGCCGCAAATACTATGTCCACCCAGCTCTGCTGCATGCCTACATGCAAGGCTTGACCGCCGCCCAGCCTAATGGCGCCGCCCCGCGCCGCAAGCGGCGCATCGCACCACCGCCTGCCCTGCGCCGCGACGAAGTGACCATTCTCCAGTTCCTGAACGACGTGCTTTAACCCGCGCAATCGGTATTGCGCGAGTTCCTGCCGGAATTGGGAAGTTTCGATAAAGCAGGCGACATCCACCTGCAGTGTGGTGCTGGCTCCCGTATGACTCGCACAGCAATGAAAAATCTTTGTGCATCCGTCGTTTCGCCGCGACAGGGTAGACGCCCGCAACGAAGCTTTTCCGGGACGGATCAGCGCTATGCCCGGGTCGGCGCACAACTTGCTCTGGTTGTCAGAAACCAACTGCGGAGCAAAGAAGTCTTCATGCAAGTCGGCAACAATGAATTGACCCCGGCAGATGTGCCGTCCTTCAAGGAAACCTGGTCGCGGATTGAACCCTTCGCGCTGACTTTCGACGGATTCCAATATTGGGGCTCAGTCGAAAAATGTGCGGAGGTCGCGTTTTCCAAACGCATGAATACGCTGACCGAATTGCGAACCTGCCTGTTCTACGAGGCCAAGCGCTGGGCCGGCAAGGCGCCGGATACGGTGTCGATGCGCTACATTCGCGCACTCCTATACGCAATCCGGGAAAAAGTCGACGCCAGCAGCGTGCGCTGAATCTTCAGAGATTGAAACGCCGCCGGGCCGACGCGCCGCCGAAGGGATTTTTCTTCGGCAAGTGCATCTGAGGTTTTTTCTCCGGCAACGCGGGTTCTTTCTGCTCCGACGCGACGGTCTCCGGCGCTGCTTCCTCTGGCATTGTCTTTTCCTGGGGCAAGGTGGGCGGCGTTGGGGCCGCAGGTTCGTCTGCCACCTGCGCCTCCCGCCCGGTTCTCACGGCCCGCGTGGGAGGCACCAGTTCCGGGTCGATATTGAGCAGGGGTCGCGGTGGGTTCAGAGGCTTGCTCAACAACTCCAATGGTTTGCCCCCGCTTTTTTTCCCTTCGATGAATCCCATTCCCAGAAAGATGGCTTCCTCCTCCGTTTCCGGCGGAGGCAGCGGCCGGCGCGCGCGGGCGGCGAACCAACCGTGATAAAAGGCATTTCGGGTTTTGGTCGTGAGCATCATTGACGTTGCGCAAGTGGTATCGTTGCCCGGAGGCGGCCGAATTCCGGCCAGTTCAGGTCATTTCGGACGGCCGGGCCAGGAACTTTAGCGACGCCGGGGTCGATTCGGACTTTTGCGGAGAAACCAATGAGGCATATTGCAAAAACGGTCATCGGCATGCCAGCCACCGACGGCGCCGGTGTCAAGCTCAACCGCGTGATCGGCACCCCGGCCCTGGACATGATCGATCCTTTCCTGATGCTTGACGAATTCGGCTCGGATGACCCGGAATCCTGGATTGCCGGTTTTCCGGACCACCCGCACCGCGGATTCGAGACAGTGACCGTGATGCTGGATGGCCGGGTGCGGCATGCGGATTCGGTTGGGAACAAAGGAGTGATCCAGGCCGGCGATGTGCAATGGATGACAGCCGGCAGTGGCATCATCCATTCCGAAATGCCGGAACATGCCGAGGGCCGCCTGCGCGGATTTCAGTTGTGGGTGAACCTGCCCGGCGCCCTCAAGATGCGCGCGCCGCGATATCAGGACGTGCCCGCTTCCCGCATCGCTTCCGCAATGTGGGGAAGGGCCAAGGTGCGCGTGATTGCGGGCGAGGCGTTTGGAGTGAAGGGACCGGCCCAGACTCTCATTCCGGTACGACTGCTCGACGTCGCAATTGAAGAAAATGGCGCACTGGAGATCGACATGCCAGCCGGGCACAATGCCTTTGCCTACGTCTACGAGGGAAGTGTGGCGGGAGTCGATGCGGCGGGAGTACGAAAGGTGCTATCGCGTGGCACGCTGGCGGTGTTCGAAGGCAGCAGTGGCCTGCATCTTGCAGCTGGTGAGACAGGCGCGAAAATGCTGTTGGCCAATGGCCAGCCGATTGGCGAACCGGTGGCGCGGCATGGGCCGTTTGTCATGAACACGCGCGAAGAAATTCACAAGGCTTTCGAGGACTTTCAGCAGGGCAGGCTGGATCGCGCCGGAAAAACCGCCAGCGCGCGCTGAAGGACAAGAATTGATGCAATGGAACCCAACCCAGGGAGAAAACATGAAGTCGATTGCGGGAATTGTGTGGGGATTTGTGTTGGCGCTGACGAGTGCTGTCGGCCTTGCGGAAGGCACGGACGAATTGTGGGAAACGACCATGAGCATGGAATCGGGGGGCGTGAGCATGCCGGGGATGACCAATAAAATCTGCCAGAAGAAAGGCGCAAACCAGGAGGACAGATCGCCGCCGCTCGAGAAAGATTGCAAGATGACCGACTCCAAGCGCAGCGGCAACAAGTTCACGTTTGGCTTCGCCTGTGATGGCAAGGATGGCAAATACAGCGGCATCGGGGAAACCGAGACGCTGGGCAAGGACGCCTATCGCGGCAAGATGAAATCGAGTGGCGTGCGCGAGGGAGAAAAGTTCGACATGTCCATGACGTTTGCCGGCAAACGGGTTGGCAATTGCACTTGGGAGGACCCGGGTAAAAAGATGAAGGAAATGCAGGCGCAATCGAACGCGGCCATTGCGAAGGAGTGCGACAAGTTTATCGCTGACCTGGAGCCAATGACGTTCTTCGGTGGTGAGGGCCTGCCGCCGGAAATGATGTTCTGCAAGGAGAGAAAGGCGGATTTCTGTGCCAACACGGCGAAAGTGCTGAAAACCGCGCGCGATGCGGCGGGCTACAGCGCTCTGAACGACAAATATGACAACTGGCGTGAAGCGGCGAAAGCCTGCGGCACCGATCCAGTGAGCATCAGCGGCCCGGTGTGCAAGAGTGCCATCGCCAAGAAGGAATGGACTTTCCTGAGTTCCAATTGCAAGACCGAGAGTGCCGCCTTGCACAAGGACCACTGTGCGGGTCGAACATACGACACTGTCGATGCGACCTATCGGGAGGCGTGTGTCCAGTTGGGCGGCTTGTCGTATACGGCAGAACAGCCCGATGCATCCAAGGCCAAGGCCCAGGGCGGAGGCGAAGCGGCGAAGCCGCCGGCTGCGGCACCGCCAACGACGACGGACAAAATCAAGGAAGGCGCCGACAAGCTGAAGAAATTCCTCAAGTTCTGACAGTGAATTGGCATCATTGCCTGGTGACGGCCGCGCTCTGCGCGGCCGTTTGTTTTCCGACGCGGGCGGCAACCAATGTCGCGCCTGGTATCGCTGCTGCATATCTGGTGCGTATCGATGGCGCGACTGTTTGGGCCGATGGCGTCGAGCGTCGCCTGCCGCCCGCAAGCCTGACAAAACTGATGACGGCGTTGCTGACGGTGCAGGACTTCAAACCTGATGCAGTCGCGACCGTCAGCCACCATGCGGCGGCAGCAAGCGGATCGCGCCTGGGACTCAAAGCCGGGGAGCGGGTGCGCGTGGGCGATCTGCTGGCCGCCACGCTGATCGCCTCTGCGAACGATGCCTGTCGGGCGCTCGCGGAATGGAACGCGGGGAGCGAAGACGCCTTCGTTGCGATGATGAACCGAAAAGCTGCCGATCTCGGGCTCGCGAACACCCGTTTCGTCAATGCCTGCGGGTATGACGCAAAGGGACACTACTCGACAGCCAGCGATCTGGCGCGGCTGGCCGACGAAGCCATGCGCTCGGCGCCGATTGCAGAAGCGGTTGCACGCATTGACGTGAATTTGACCGATGCGGAGGGCCGGCGTGAATTTCGCACGCACAATCGCAATGCGCTCATCGGACGTTACCCCGGGGCCGTGGGCGTGAAATCCGGGTTCACGGCCCGGGCCGGGACCTGCGTGATCGTGCTGGCAGAACGTGCAGGAGTGCGGGTCTTGCTGGTGATGCTGGGCGGAAAAAATCGCTGGTGGGATGCCCATGCCCTGCTTGATCGTGCCTTCGATCACGCCGCCGCCCATGCAAAATAAATCCCGTCTGGCTGCGGGCGCGCTGCTGGCTGGCGTCCTGGTTGTTTACCTCAATGCGTTGGGTGGATCGTTCCAGTTCGACGACTACAACGTGATTGTGCATCGGCCCGCCGTGCATTCGCTGGAGGCGTGGTGGACGTCGATGCCG
>JBJXFN010000221.1:0-4773 GCA_046155535.1 Burkholderiales bacterium | reverse complement strand
AAAAACTCACGGTAGCGTCATTCAGAGGGAATCGGCTTGCGTCGGGTTACTTGGCGCCGGCTTAAACCAAGGTGACTCGCCGCTGTCCGGCCTGCCTGTCGGCTAAGTCAGCGGTTAAATCAAATTGACCGGATACGCATGTAGAACTTGCTGTGGAGGGCTTGCGGACGCGGGTTCAATTCCCGCCGGCTCCACCAGTACTCAAAATCCCGACCCTTGTACGGTCGGGATTTTTTTTGCCCGTTCGCACCGGTTCCCGCGTACTCGCGCGGGTTCCTGCGAACGCCTGCGGACTTCGCCAGTCACCCGAATTGGCCTGCCCACGCCAGCGCACGCGTAACGCGTAAAGTAAGCGCCATTCCCCTTAAAACGCGCAGCACCTGACCAAAAAAGCAAAGCGTGTTCCAGGAAATCGCAGCCTTTGTGGAGAAGTTCAAGGCGTAGGCGGCATGATATGACCCAGCACAAACCACCCCAGCCGCCCAAGAAAGCCGAGGTTTCCATCGCCCGCTCCTCGGCTGCGGAATACCTGACGTTCATCGCCACCAGCGGCCAGGGCGGCGTGGAGGCGGTGTACGCCGAAGAGAACGTCTGGATCACCCAGAAAATGATGGGCGTGCTGTACGACGTGAACGTGCGCACGGTGAATGAGCACCTGAAAAAAATCTTTGGCGACAACGAGCTGCAGGAAGATTCAGTTATCCGGAAATTCCGGATAACTGCCTCAGACGGCAAGAGCTACAACACCCAGCACTACAGCCTGCCAGCCATCATCGCGGTGGGCTACAAAGTCAATTCCGAGCGTGCGGTGCAGTTCCGCAAATGGGCCACGGGCATCATCGAGCAGTTCACCATCAAGGCCTACGTGATGGATGACGAACGCATCAAAGCCGGTGGTTCCGTCCTTACCGATCAGTACTTCGAAGAACAACTGCAGCGCATCCGCGAGATTCGCATCTCGGAGCGCAAGTTCTACCAGAAGTTCACCGACATCTACGCCACGGCGATGGACTACGACGTGACGGCGCAGGCTACCAAGCGTTTTTTTGCCACGGTGCAAAACAAGTTGCACTGGGCGATTCACGGCCAGACAGCGGCCGAGGTGATCTACCACCGGGCCGATGCCGACCAGCCCAGCATGGGCTTGACCACATGGAAGGATGCGCCGCAAGGCAAGATCCAGAAATTCGATGTCGTGGTCGCCAAGAATTACCTGACCGAGCACGAGATGGCGCAACTCTCCCGCCTGGTCAACGCCTATCTGGATGTGGCCGAGGACATGGCGCAGCGCAAGATTCCGATGACCATGCAGGACTGGGAAAGCCGCCTGAATCGCTTCATTGAGGCCACCGACCGCGAGGTGTTGCAGGACGCAGGCAAGGTCACGGCAGAAATCGCCAAGGCCCACGCCGAGAGCGAATTCGAGAAATACCGCATCGTGCAGGACAGGCTGTTTGAGAGCGATTTTGACCGGTTGCTCAACCAGATTGAGCCCAACAGTCAACCGGACATCAATGAGGATTAGCGGTCAATGGCCGACTCGTCAGAGCTTGCAGCCATTCACGCCGAAATTGCCCGCCTGATTGCGCTGCTCGAAACCCACGGCATTGAGTGGCGGTTGCCACAGCCAGCTGCAATTGCGGCTCAAGAATCAGAACCATCCCGCCTTTCCACGGCTGAAAAGGTGGCGCTGTTTCGTCGTCTGTTTCGCGGGCGCACGGATGTGGGACAAGAGGCAGTGCGGCTACCGGGCGAGGGGATATCGGCAAGATTGCAGCGGAGCCGTGGAATGACCCCGCGAAAATGCAGACGCTGTCTGCAATTTTCTCTCCCGCCCGCGGCAACTCGCAGAACAGCCAACTGATCCAGGTAGCCGGTTTTTCGGGTGGGAGCCATCCGCCACCTCGAAATCCCGACCCTTGTCCGGTCGGGATTTTTTTTGCCCGGTTGCACCGGTTCCCGTATCCTCGCGTGGATTGGTCCGGATCCCTCGCCGCGGGGGCCAAGCCCCATGGCGCCATGCCGACCGCGCGGATTTGTCAGTCAACCCATCGCGAGGCTCACCTGGCGAGCCCGCGGCGCGCGATGATGGCGACTGCCTGACGGGCAGGCCGCGCCGGTGCTTCGCCTGCAGCGGACATGTGCCAGGACCACAGCAGAACCTGAACGCCAGACGGGCGTTCGCGGGACGCTTTGCGCCTGGAGTCCATGCACACGCGCTGCGCGGCACGCATCAACCAACCGGCGAACCCACCTGGCCGGCCGCCGTGCGGCCACATCATCGACGTTACCGGAGAACCCCATGAACCCAATCCAATCCGCCCTCTCCCGCTTGAGCCTCGGACAAGCGCAGGCCTTCGCCAACATGGCGCTGTTCCCGCTCATCGCGGCGCACGTCGAGGCGCCCGACTACCTGGTGCTGGAGGAGGCGTTGAAAAGCGACGTCGGCCGTATCACCGAGATTTCGGAAGGCGGCCGCGTGCCGGAGCTGGCCTTCGAGAACAACGCCCCGGCGCGCGTGCTGCTGGTCGACGGCGAGGAACTGATCGGCGCGCGGCAGAACCGCGTCCTCAACATCAGCATCCTGGTGCCGGCGGGCAAGAAGCTCGCCATCCCGGTCTCGTGCTGCGAACAGGGCCGCTGGCGGTACACCGGCTCGCGCGAGTTCGCCTCGTCCGACAGCGCGCTCTTCGCGCGCGCCAAGGCGAAGAAGATGCTGCGCGTATCGGAATCGATGCGCAGCCACGGCGAGCGCCGTTCCGACCAGGACGAGATCTGGGACGACATCGCGATGAAGTCCGCGCGCCTCAAGGTCGAGTCCGGCACCAGCGCCATGGCGGACGTGTACGCGCAGCACCGCGCCCGCCTGGACGGCTACGTGTCGGCCTTTGCCCTGCAGCCCGGCCAGTCCGGCGCGGTCGTGGCGATCGACGGCAAGGTGGCGGGCCTGGAACTCTTCGATTCGCCGGCGACGTTTGGCCATTTCTTCCAGAAGCTCCTCAGGAGCTTTGCGCTGGATGCCATCGACGTGGAAGAGCCGGTGACGAGCGTGCCTGCCGCCGAGATTGCCAAGGCCTTCCTGGAGCACCTGGCGGCTGCCTCGGCGGAGACCTTTGCGGCGCTGGGCGATGGCGAGGACGTGCGGCTGCACGGCCCGGACGTGGTCGCCGGGGCGCTGGTGGCCGACGGTCGTGTACGCCATCTGGCCGGGTTTCGCACCGAGGGGCTGGAGGAAGAGGCCCTGTCGTGGCGGGCGCGCAAGGTGCGTGCGCGGCAGCATGCGGGTAGCGGCATCCAATAGGCCTCTACCAGTGCCGGCCGCCCGCCAAGGCGGCCGGTAGCAACGCGACCATGCCGCCACATTCGGGCATCGCCGTGCAGGCTCCAGGTCCAGCGGCCGGATGGCGAACCCCTCAAGCCATAGCGCCATGGCCACAGGGACCCTTCAGTTCCCGCCCATGCCGGACTGGGCATTTGACGCCATGCATCAAAATAGATACCATTCAGATACCTTACTGGATTCTCCGGGGCTCTGCATGAGTGACGCCACGCTGTTGATCAAGAGAATGCCGTCCGAGTTGAAGCAATGGCTGGCCGACGAAGCGGCACGCAACGCACGCTCCATGAACAAGGAAACCATCCGCCTGCTCGAGGAAGCGCGCGCCCTGCGCGAGGCCACCACCCGGCCGGCAAGGGACATGCAAGCCATCGCGCGGATACTGAAAGACCTCCAAGCCATGCCCGTCCTCGACGCGCGCACGATGGATGACGCGCTCTACGATGAGACGGGCATGCCGAAGTGACGACGCGGCTGGATGCCGCGGTCATCGACTCTTCCGCGTTGCTGTGCATCGCCCTGGCGGAACCCGCGGCGGCGTGCTTTCTGGAAGGCTTTGCCCGCACCGACCGGCTATACATCGGCGCGGCCACGCGCGCGGAGACCTGGCTGGCGGTGCACTACGCCAAGGGCCCCGGCGGCGCGCAAAAGATCGATGCGTTGATCGAGGCGCTCGATGTCGAGCTGGTGGATTTCAGCGCCGCGTCGCTGCCGCATTTTCGGCAGGGTGGCGCGGCCTATCACCACAAGTTTCACGACAGGGCCCGGCTCAATATCGGCGACCTCTTCACCTATGCGCTGGCGAAGCAGCTCGATCTGCCGCTGTTTTTCCAGGGGTCCGATTTTCTGCACGCCGACCTTGCCAATGCCATGACGATCCTCGGTTACGGGATGTCGGTGTCGGGCGTTCCGCAGGAAATCGCGCCGTCACGATAGCGGGATCGCCGCACGCTCTCGTTGCGCTGCCAGGAAAATCATTGCGCTATATGGCGTAGCGCTATTCGGCAACATGATAAACACTCGGCGCATCTGTAAAGCGAAAGGCTCTGCGATGACCAGGAAATATTCAGAACTGCGCGTGCACATGTCGCCGGAATCACTTGCGCGCGCCGAGGCCAAGGCGCGGGAAATGCTGAAACAGCTGACCACCAACCAGCGCGCAGCCATTCACGAAGGCATGACGAGCGGCCCGGCGGTTCCGGCCGATGACGTCCTGGCCGCGGTAAATGCCCGCTTCGCAGGGGCGAAGCCGGCGCGGCGATCTGGCGGCAAGCGCAGAACCTGATAGCCGCGACGCCCTGAATTCCATCGGAATCGTCGACGACACTGTGCGCGTCGTGCGGATACCTCTGCGCTCTTGGCGTGCATGACGCGGTAGAGACTGAAAGCCAGGCCAGGTTGGTCGAGTCGGGATGGTTCCTCAGCAGGCTCTTCAG
>JBJXFN010000209.1:0-19292 GCA_046155535.1 Burkholderiales bacterium | reverse complement strand
GTTTCGAAAATGCCCGGCGCGATGGTCATGACCCGGATGCCGCTGCGGGCCAGGTCGCGAGCGATCGGCAGTGTCATGCCCACAATGCCGCCTTTGGACGCGGCGTAGGCCGCCTGTCCGATCTGGCCGTCGTACGCGGCAACCGAGGCGGTGTTGACGATCACGCCGCGTTCGCCGCCGGGATTGGGCGCCTGTTTGGCCATCGCTTCGGCGGCAAGGCGAATCATGTTGAAACTGCCGATCAGATTGATCTGGATGACCCTGGCGAATTTGTCCAGCGCATGCGGGCCGTCCTTGCCGATGGTTTTTTCCCCGATAGCGATGCCCGCGCAATTGACCAGACCCTGCAATCCACCGAATTCGTGCAGGGCGGCGGCCACTGCCGCGCGGGCATGATCTTCCCGGGTGACGTCGCATTCGACAAAGCGGGTGGTCTTGCCGAGGCGGGCGGCAAGTGCTTCGCCGGTGCCGCGGGTAACGTCGGCGATCAGGGCATTGCCGCCGTTGGCGACGATCATTTCAACCGTCGCCGCGCCCAGACCCGAACTGCCGCCGGTCACGATAAAAGTGCTGTTACGAATTTCCATGTGGGCTCGCGTGAAAAGGATGGAAGAAAAAAAGACGCGCAGTATATCAGTGGCGACAACGAAATCTTGCCGCGTGAAGCATCAGAAGTCGCCCCACAACGCCTGAATGGCCGCCAAGGCGGCAAGCCCCGCGGTTTCGGTGCGCAGGATCCGGGGCCCCATGTGCACTGGCAGGAATCCGCAGGCTTCGGCCAGATGTATTTCCGCGGGCGCCAGGCCGCCCTCGGGACCGGCCAACAGGACCACACGCCCGCCAAACGATCCCATATTCCTGAGCGACACGCTCGAATGGGGCGAGAGCAGCAGGCGTTTTTCGTCCTGCGCCGGAACCCTGGACAGGGAAGCGAGCCATTGGTCAACCCGCAGGGGTGCGGCCACCTCGGGGATCCGGTTGCGGCCGCATTGCTCACAGGACGCTCGCACCAGGTTTTGCCAATGCTCGGTGCGCCGGATGGCCCGCTCCGGCGCCAGTTTGACCACGCTGCGTTCGGTGGCAAGCGGTTGCAGCGACCACACGCCGAGTTCCACAGCCTTTTGCAGCGTGTAGTCCATGCGATCGCCGGACGACATGCCCTGCGCGAGCATCACATTTAGAGGGGATTCGCGTTCGACGGCCAGATGAACGCCGGTCTTGACGGTGACCTCGGATTTGTCGATGCGGGTGATGCGCGCTTCAAACTCGCCGCCGTGACCATCGAACACGATCACTGGATCGCCGACTGCCAGGCGCAACACGCGCGCGGCGTGATGTGCCGCTTCGTCCGGCAGGCGCACGTCCGCACCATTGCCAAGTTGCCGGGGCACGTGGAATCGGGCACCGGACTTTGGCGCCGGTTTCTTCTGCGAGACGTCTGGCATGTTAAGATTTTGCCATCAAATGGAAGCAGCATCGAAGCGCGTTCCCGGCATGCTTGATCGCGTGATCACAGCGGTTCGCGAAGTCGCGGCCCGGGAAGTCATGCCGCGCTACTTGAAAGTGGCGCATCAGAGAAAGTCCGACGGCAGCCTGTTCACCGACGCAGATCTGGCTGCCCAGGACGCGTTGACCCATGCGCTCTCCGAAATTTTCCCCTGCCCCATCCTGGCCGAGGAAATGACCCCCGAACAGCAGATCGAACGCTGGCTGGAGGGTGACGGGGGCCTGTGGTGCGTCGATCCGATTGACGGCACTTCGAACTTCGTCAACGGCGTGCCCTATTTTGCGGTGTCGGTCGCACTCATGCGCAAAGGCCGCCCGACGCTGGGTGTGGTGTACGATCCGGTGGCCGATGAGATGTTCTATGCGGAGACCGGGCAGGGCGCGTTTCTCGATGGCGAACCCCTGCCGATCAAACAGCATGTGCCCAGGCTGCGCAACGCCATGGCCCAGGTGGAATTCAAGCGACTGACGCCAAGACTCTCCGCGGAGCTGGTGGCTTCCCCGCCCTATGCCTCCCAGCGCAACTTCGGCGCCAGCACGCTGGAATGGTGTTACGCGGCGGCCGGCCGCTTCGACGTGTATCTGCACGGAGGCCAGAAACTGTGGGACTACGCGGCCGGCTCGTTGATTCTGGCCGAGGCCGGCGGGTCGATGTGCACGTTGAACCATGACGACTTCTGGGCGGAGGACATCTGGCAGCGTTCCGTCGTGGCGGCGCTGGACCCGCAGCTTTTCGACGCCTGGAAACGCTGGATTTTCGCCCGACGCTGAGCGGAGCCTGTCCAACGCCCAGGGTGGCGGCGAAGCACAGAAATGCCGCCCCTGTTCTTGACCGATATTCCTGTTGCCGGTATCGTCACCGGTCCCGCACGAATTTGTGCCAGAAATCAATCAGGTGTTGTCATGGAACTGACTGCCGGCGTTACCACCGAGCTGTCCGGAGCTGAAATCACGGTTCGTTGCCTTCAGGAAGAAGGCGTCGAATTCGTCTTCGGGTATCCGGGTGGCGCGGTACTGCCCCTGTACGACGAAATCTTCAAGCAGGACAAGTTCAAGCACATCCTGGTTCGCCACGAGCAGGCGGCGGTGCATGCGGCGGATGCCTATGCGCGCTGCACGGAAAAAATCGGCGTAGTCCTGGTGACATCCGGCCCGGGCGTCACCAATGCGGTCACCGGCATCGCCACCGCGCACATGGATTCGATACCCATGGTGATCATTACCGGGCAGGTGCCCACGCATGCCATCGGCCAGGACGCCTTTCAGGAAGTGGATACCGTCGGCGTCACGCGGCCCTGCGTCAAGCACAATTTTCTGGTCAAGGATCTCAAGGAACTGGCAGTCACCATCAAAAAGGCCTTCTATGTGGCGTCCTCCGGACGCCCCGGCCCGGTCCTGGTCGATATTCCCAAGGACTTGCAGACCTCGAAAACCAATTTTTTCTACCCGGCATCGGTATCGATGCGTTCCTACAATCCCGTGGTCAAGGGACACAGCGGGCAGATTAAAAAAGCGATCCAACTGCTGCAGGAAGCCAAACGTCCGATGATTTACACCGGGGGCGGCGTGGTGCTGGGCAACGCGGCGGCGGAATTGACCCAACTGGTGCACACGCTGGGCTTTCCCTGCACCAATACGCTCATGGGGCTGGGCGGCTTTCCCGGTACCGACCCGCAATTCCTCGGCATGCTGGGGATGCATGGCACTTACGAAGCGAACCTCGCGATGCAGAACTGCGACGTACTGCTGGCGATCGGCGCGCGCTTTGACGACCGGGTGATCGGAAATCCGAAACATTTCTTCCAGGAAGGCCGCAAGATCATTCACGTTGATGTCGATCCGTCGTCGATTTCCAAGCGTGTGCGGGTGGACATTCCCGTGGTCGGGGACGTCAAGGAAGTCCTCCAGGAAATGAATCGGCAGATTGCCGCTGCGAAGGAAAAGCCCGCGCCCGAGGCGATTGCGCAATGGTGGGCGCAGATCCAGCAGTGGCGCTCGCAGGACTGCCTGAAATTCGACCGCAAGTCGTCTGTTATCAAACCCCAGCTCGTGGTGGAAACGCTCTACGAGCTGACCAAGGGCTCCGAATTGTTTGTCACCTCCGATGTGGGTCAGCACCAGATGTGGGCGGCCCAGTTCTACAAATTCGACAAACCCCGTCGCTGGATCAACTCCGGCGGACTGGGCACCATGGGCGTTGGCCTTCCGTACGCGCTGGGGGTCAAGCTGGCGCATCCGGGCGCAGACGTGGTTTGCATCACCGGCGAGGCCAGCATCCAGATGTGCATTCAGGAGTTGTCAACGGCCAAGCAGTACCGCCTGCCGGTGAAAATTGTCAATCTGAACAATCGCTACATGGGGATGGTTCGGCAGTGGCAGGAGTTTTTCCACGGCAATCGCTACGCCGAGTCCTACATGGATGCGTTGCCCGATTTCGTCAAGCTCGCCGAATCCTACGGCCACGTCGGGATGCGCATCGACAAGCCGGCCGATGTCGAGCCCGCCCTGAAGGAAGCGCTGAGCCGCAAGAATGATCTGGTGTTCCTGGATTTCATTACCGATCAGAAAGAAAACGTGTTCCCGATGGTGCCCGGAGGCAAGGGGCTCTCGGAAATGATCCTGGTCTAGACCCTGTCATCCGTATGCGTCACATCATCTCGCTACTCATGGAGAACGAGCCGGGCGCGCTGTCGCGCGTTGCCGGCCTGTTTTCGGCACGTGGTTACAACATCGAATCGCTCACGGTCGCTCCCACCGAGGATTCCTCGCTGTCGCGCATGACCGTCGTCACCAGCGGCTCCAGCGATGTCATCGAGCAGATCACCAAACAATTGAACAAACTCATCGATGTGGTCAAAGTGGTCGACCTGTCGGATGGAGACCACATCGAGCGCGAACTCATGCTGGTCAAGGTGCGTGCTGCCGGGAAGGACCGCGAGGAAATGAAGCGCATGGCCGATATTTTTCGCGGGCGTATCCTGGACGTCACCGACAAGGCATACACCATCGAGCTCACCGGCACCGGAGCGAAGCTCGATGCCTTCCTCGAGGCGCTCGAACAGGGCGCCGTACTGGAAACCGTCAGAACGGGCGCCTCGGGTATCGGCCGTGGCGAAAGGATTCTTAAAGTTCAGTAGCCGGTGAGGACATTTCAGGCTGAGGAGTCCAGTTCGCCATGGTCTCTGGCCCGTCACCCGTTTCCCGCCACCCTTCACGTTTTTTTACCAGAGGCAATCATGAAAGTTTTCTACGACAAGGACGCCGACCTGCGTCTGATCAAGGGCAAAAAAGTCACCATCCTCGGCTACGGCTCCCAAGGCCATGCCCATGCGCTCAACCTCAAGGATTCGGGCATCAAGGTTACCGTCGGACTGCGCAAGGGTGGCGCATCCTGGGACAAGGCGAAAAAAGCAGGCCTCGAAGTCAAGGAATTGTCCGACTCGGTGAAAAACGCCGACTTCGTGATGATTCTGCTACCGGACGAACACATTGCCGATGTCTACCGCGAAGTCGAGTCCAGCCTGAAAAAGGGCGCGGCGCTGGCATTCGCGCACGGGTTTAATATCCATTTCGGTCAAGTAGTGCCGCGGGCCGATCTCGACGTGGTCATGGTTGCGCCCAAGGCGCCGGGCCACACAGTGCGCTCGACGTACGCACAAGGTGGCGGCGTGCCAATGTTGATCGCTATTCATCAGAACCCCTCCAAAAAGGCGCGCGACCTGGCGCTGTCCTACGCCTCGGCGATCGGCGGCGGCAAGGCCGGCATCATCGAAACCAATTTCCGGGAAGAAACCGAAACCGATCTGTTCGGCGAACAGGTGGTGTTGTGCGGCGGGACCACTGCACTCATCCAGGCTGGATTCGAAACCCTTGTCGAAGCCGGGTACGCGCCGGAAATGGCTTACTTCGAGTGCCTGCACGAACTGAAACTGATCGTGGACCTGATTTACGAAGGTGGCATCGCCAACATGCGTTATTCGATTTCCAACAACGCGGAGTACGGCGATTTCACCCGCGGGCCGCGCATCATCACCGAAGAGACCAAGAACGAGATGCGCCGCATCCTCAAGGAAATCCAGACCGGCCAGTACGCGCAGGAATTCCTGCTGGAAAACAAGACCGGCGTCACCAAGATGGGTGCCATGCGTCGCATCGGTCGCGAGCATCAGATTGAAATTGTTGGCGAGAAGCTGCGCAGCATGATGCCGTGGATCAAGGCCAACAGACTGGTGGACAAGTCTAAAAACTAGTGACAAGTGACGGGTGACAACGTGGTCGTACAGGCGTCTCCGAAATCTCGGGCATTTGCGGTCGACATGACATTTTTGCTTTGCGTTACTCGACATTCGTTACTCGTCACCGGGCGAAAGCAATGACGCCCTATCCCCATCCCATCATCGCCCGCGAGGGCTGGCCGTTCCTGGCGGCGGCCGTTGTCGTGGCGCTGATCGTCAGTCTGGGTTGGGGGTGGGCGTCGATCCCGTTCTGGGTGATTGCGCTATTCATTCTGCAATTTTTCCGCGATCCGCCGCGCAACGCACCGGCAGATCTGGATGCTGTCATATCACCGGCCGATGGGCGCGTGGTGGCAGTGCAGAAAACCCGCGATCCCTACCTGGACCGCGAGGCGCTCAAGATCAGTGTGTTCATGAACGTATTCAACGTGCATTCCAACCGCAGCCCCGTGGATGGCGAAGTCAAGAAGGGCTGGTACTACGCAGGGAAATTTTTCAACGCCGATCTCGACAAGGCATCGCTGGAAAATGAGCGCAACGCGCTCTGGATCCGCACGGATCGAGGTGTTGACGTGACTTGCGTGCAGGTTGCCGGACTGATCGCGCGCCGAATATTGTGTTACGTGAAAACCAGAGACCGTCTGACGCGCGGGCAACGTTACGGATTCATCCGGTTCGGCTCGCGTGTGGATGTATTTCTCCCAACCGGCGCACAGGCCCAGGCTGCGGTGGGCGACACCGTGTATGCCGGGCACACGATTCTGGCCCGATTGCCCGTTGGGTAGAATCCCGACATGACCCCCGCCCCGAAGCCCCAGTGGCTCGCGCGCACCGGCATCCGGCGGCGCGGTATTTACTGGCTTCCCAATGCAATCACTACCTGCTCCATGTTTGCGGGTTTCTACGCAATCGTGCAGGCGATGTCCCTAAATTTTGAACACGCCGCAGCCGGCATTTTTGTAGCGATGGTGCTCGACGGGCTGGATGGCCGGGTGGCGCGTCTGACACGCACCCAAAGCGAATTCGGCGCGGAGTACGACAGCCTGTCCGACATGGTTTCCTTCGGCGCCGCGCCGGCACTGGTGATGTTCGAGTGGGCGCTCAAGGGAATGGGCAAGCTCGGCTGGGCGGCCGCCTTTGTCTATTGCGCCTGCGCCGCATTGCGGCTGGCGCGTTTCAACACCAACAACGATGTGGTCGACAAGCGCTACTTCCAGGGTCTGCCCAGCCCGGCGGCGGCAGGTTTGATGGCCGGATTGATCTGGGCATTGGTGACCTACGATGTTTCGCGCGCCAAAGTGGTCTGGCTCGCGTGGGGGCTGACCCTGTTTGCCGGTTTGACAATGGTCAGCAACATCCGCTTTTACAGCGGCAAGGACATCAACCTGCGCAAAAGCGTGTCATTCAGCGTTGTGGTCCTGATCGCTTTCAGCGTGGTGGGATTCGCACAGGTGGCGGAGAACCTCCCCGAACTTCTGCTGGCATTGTTTGGCGCGTATGCCGCATCGGGTTATGTGATGTGGGGCTGGGAACGCTTGCGTAGAAAACCTACCGCACCGCCGCCGCCTTCGGCGGGTTCCAGCCTGTAATTCAGTGTAGGAAACAATTTCGGCGGTGGCGCGATAACTCAAAGCGTTGCACAGGCCAAAGTCTCCGGGGGATACGTACCAGTGTGAAGTCGGTGAGGGAGGCAATGTTGACCTTGCAGGGTCGCCGAAATCTGCTTATAGTCCTGCCCATGTTCTCCCGTCCACGCGGTTACATTGATCTGCTCCCTTCCGGCGCCCTGCCGAAGGGTCTGCTGCTGCGCCCGGCGCGCAGATAAACTACCCCCTATCCGCAGTACCCAGAGCCCGCCAGGCAAGATTCGGCGGGGCAGTTGATCAAATTGAGCGTGCGAGGTCTGTCATGAACCCGAATCCTTCGCTGAAATACCAGGCATTTCTGCCGGTCGCCTTGCCGGACCGCACTTGGCCGAATCAGGTGATCTCCCGTCCGCCCACTTGGTGCAGTGTTGATCTGCGCGACGGCAATCAGGCGCTGATCGAACCGATGGACCCGGAGCGCAAGCTGCGCATGTTCCATCTTCTGGTCAAGGCCGGTTTCAAGGAGATCGAAATCGGCTTTCCCGCGGCCTCCCAGACGGATTTCGATTTTGTTCGCAAGCTCATTGTAGAAAAATTGATCCCGGACGATGTCACGGTTCAGGTGCTGACCCAGGCGCGCGAGCCGCTGATCCGGCGAACTTTCGAATCGCTGCGCGGTGCGCGGCGCGCGATCATGCATCTCTACAATTCGACTTCGACGGTCCAGCGCCGGGTCGTATTCGGTCTGGATCGGCCCGGCATCGTGGCGATTGCGGTGGACGCCGCGCGTATCGTGAAGGAGTGCGTGCAGGCGCAACCCGACACGGAGTGGATTTATCAGTATTCGCCGGAGAGTTTTACCGGCACGGAACTGGATTTCGCGGTGGAAATCTGCAACGCGGTCAATGCGGTCTGGCAGCCGACCCCTTCCAACAAGGTGATCCTGAATCTGCCCGCGACCGTGGAAATGTCCACGCCCAATGTCTATGCGGACCAGATCGAATGGTTTGGCCGTCACATTTACGGTCGCGACAGCGTGATTGTGTCGGTGCATCCGCACAACGACCGCGGCTGCGCGGTGGCTGCGGCGGAACTGGCGATCATGGCCGGAGCGGACCGGGTCGAAGGCTGTCTGTTCGGCAATGGCGAGCGCACTGGAAATGTCTGCCTCGTCACGCTGGCGCTGAATTTGTATTCGCAGGGCATCCACCCGGGCCTGGATTTTTCGGACATCAATTCCGTGATTCGTACGGTGGAGTATTGCAACCAGCTTCCCGTGCACCCCCGCCACCCCTACGGAGGCGAACTGGTGTTCACCGCCTTTTCCGGTTCGCATCAGGACGCGATCAAAAAAGGCCTTGCCGCGCGCAAGCCGGAAGATTTCTGGGAAGTCCCGTATCTGCCGATCGACCCGGCCGACCTCGGACGCGCCTACGACGCGGTCATTCGCGTAAACAGCCAGTCCGGCAAAGGTGGCATCGCCTATCTGCTGGAGCGGGATCACGGACTGTCACTTCCCCGTCTGCTGCAGATCGAATTCAGCCAGATCATCCAGGCGATTGCGGATGCCAGCGGCAAAGAGCTGTCCTCCGATGCCATCAAGGCGGCATTCGACAAGGAATACCTGGAGAGCCGCCGGCCGTTTGAATTCATCGAGCATCGCATTACGCATGAGTCCGGCCAGGGGGATGTCGAGCAGGTGACGGCACGCCTGAAATTCAACGGGCGCGAGATTGTGGTGATGGGCAAGGGCAATGGTCCAGTGGACGCCTTCGTGCGTGCGCTGGCGGAGGGATGCGGACTGGAATTCCATGTGATGAATTATCATGAACATGCGGTCGGCAGTGGCGAGGATGCCACCGCGGTCGCTTACGTACAGATCCGGGTGGGCCGCGAACAATCCTTGTATGGCGCGGGCATGCACGGCAATATCGTGACTGCCACCTTGCGGGCGGTCCTGTCGGCCGTCAATCGTGCCATTGCCAAGAATCTGCTGGTGGCGCGCGAACCGGTGCAACGCGTGGCCGTGGCTTAGGTCGCTGCTCCTTTTATGCTGGGTAGGCCCGCTCCTTGAGCGGGCTTATTTTTTCTGCGCGGCGCCAGTTCCCCAACAGGACTTTTTATGACCATTTCGAAAACAGCGAGACCCGGCGCCTTGCACAAGATCGTGATTGTGGGTGGTGGCGCCGGTGGCCTCGAACTGGCTACGCGTCTGGGGAAAACACTGGGCCGCCGCAAGCAGGCGATGATCACGCTGGTCGATCGATCCCGCACCCATCTTTGGAAACCGCTCCTCCATCAGGTGGCGGCCGGCAGCATGGATCTGAACGACCACGAACTCGATTATCTGTATCAGGCGCGCTGGCACTATTTCGGGTTTCGTCTGGGAAACATGATCGGTCTGGATCGCAGCCAGCGGGAAATTCACCTCGCGCCGGTGTTCGATGACGCCGGGCGTGAAGTGATTCCAGCGCGCACCGTGCCTTATGACACGCTGGTGCTGGCGGTGGGTAGCACCACCCATGACTTCTCGACACCTGGCGCCGCCGAACATGCCATTTCCCTGGACAGTCCGGAGAAGGCGGCATTGTTTCATTCGCGACTGCTCAATGCCTGCCTGCGAGCCAATGCCCAGGCCGACTCGCTGCCTCCTGGCGCACTGCATATTGCCATCATCGGCGCGGGCGCGACCGGGGTCGAACTGGCGGCGGAGTTGCACAACACGATTCGCGAAGTCGTTGCGTTTGGCCTGGACCGGATCGACCCGGAAAAATTCATCCGCATCACCATTGTCGAGGCGGCGCCGAAAATCCTGCCTGCCCTCCCGGAGCGATTGTCAAAGGCGGTACTGGGGATGCTCAAGAAAATCGGCGTGGAGGTTTTGACCGCGGAAAAGGTGACCGAGGTCTCTGCTTCAGGAGTCAAGACTGCAAATGGCAGGCAGATTCCAGCGCAACTCGTGGTCTGGGCCGCCGGCATCAAGGCACCGGATTTCCTGCCTGGCCTGGACGGACTCGAATCGAATCGAATCAATCAATTGTTGGTGACGCGCACTTTACAGACCACGCTGGACCCGGCGATATTTGCGTTTGGCGATTGCGCAAGTTGTCCATGGCCGGAAAAAAAAGGCTTCGTGCCGCCGCGGGCACAGGCGGCGCATCAGCAGGCGTCCCATTTGTACAGAATGCTGCCTCGCCGGGTACGCGGCGAAATGCCGGGCCCGTTCATCTACCGCGATTTTGGCTCTCTGGTTTCTCTCGGAAAATTCAGCACGGTGGGCAGCCTGATGGGCGGCATCACCCGGGGGGCGGTCATGATAGAAGGCCTGTTCGCAAAGGTCATGTACCTGTCGTTGTACAAAATGCACGAATACGCTCTGCACGGCTTCACCAAGGTATTTCTGGATACGCTCGCCCGCATTCTGACTCGCCGCACGGAACCGCACGTCAAATTGCATTGAGCTGCGATCGTTGTTTGCCCGCGAGGTCATCGGGACGATAGACTTCGACTCTTTTTCGCAATCGGTTATTTAATGCCTTCTTCAACCGCCCACTTAGCCGGCGCGATGTTCCTGATTGCGTGCGCCGGATGCGCCATACGCGGTTACGAGGCCAGGCCGCTCGAACCGCAACGCTCGGCGGATTCGATTGCACAGCGGTCCGTCGACGAACCGGGATTGCGCGATTACATGATTGCGCATGGTCATCCCAGCGCGGACTGGCCGGTAAAAGTCTGGGGACTTCCGGAACTCACGCTGCTCGCGTTTTATTTCCATGCGGATCTGACATTGGCCAGATCACAGGCAGCCCTGGCGCGCGCCGCACCCGAACTGGCCGGCAGTCGTGCGCCCCTGGAGCTCACCACGCGCGCCGAGCATCACACGGACGCGGTCGACGGCCGACCGTGGAGTCTGGGTTTCGAATTGGAGATTCCCTTCCCCGGCACATCGCGACGCGTAGCCGGTATGGAGCGTCAACGCCAACTCGCCGACAAAGCGGCATTGCACATCGGCGCAGTGGTCTGGCAGATTCGCGCCCAGGTGCGCGATGCCTTGTTCGATGTGTATGAGGCCGCGGCGTTGTCCGCCCTTGCGGAGCGCGAAAAAATCGAAGCCGTCCAGTTGACCGGCTTGCTGGAGCGGCGTCTGCGCGAAGGCATGGCGTCGGCCGGTGAAGTGACTGCTTCCCGATTGCAGGCTGCGGAATTTGGCGCGGAAGTGGATGCGCAGCGTGCGGCGGGCGATAAATCACTTGCCGCTTTGTCGCGCGCCCTGGGCTTGCCGCTGGACGTGACTCGCGCCCTGCAGCTCTCGTTTGCGGCATTGGATTCTCCGGCCGCGGTGCCGGATTCCGCCGTTTTGCGCAGCCAGGCATTGCAGAACCGCATCGATATTCGCGAGGAATTGTTGGCCTATGCCGCGGCCGAAAGTGCAGTCCGGATGGAAGTCGCCAGTCAGTATCCACAGTTGCGACTGGTGCCTGGATATTTCTGGGATCGCGGCGATTCGGTCTGGTCGCTGGCGGTCGGCTGGGTGCTGCCGGGAACAACCGACGTTATTCCGCGGATACGCGAGGCCGAGGCCAGACGCGCGTTGGCCGCTGTGGAATTCGAACGCCTGCAAGCCCGCGTCATCGCCGACGCGGAGTCGGCGGCCGCTGTTCACCGTCAAACCAGGGAAACGCTGGAAGCGGTAAACGCTCAGGATCTTCTGATGCAACAAGGTCTCGCCCGGACGCAGAAACTCTTCGACGCCGGTTACGCGGATCGAACCGAGCTCATCCGTGGCAGACTGGTGGCAATGAATGCGCAAAAAAAGACCTGGGCTGTGCGACGCAGGGCCTTCGAAGGCATGAAACAGGCTGAAGATGCTGCGCAATTGCCCTTGATGTCGGGACCGTTGCCGAACGTGGGCGAACGTCAGGGAAGTCCCGCGCAATGAAATTCGACCGCCATGCCGCGGTGATCTCCCTGCTCCTGGCGATCATCATCCTGCTGGTCTGGGCGCTGGTTTTTTACGCGCGCGACGAATTCAATCTGGGCGTCGCGCACGAAGAGGAGGAGGTCGAGGCCAAATCCGCGCTGGAAACCCGCGACGGACAAGTTGCGGTAAAACTCTCGGCCAGAAGCCGGCAGGCAAGCGGTATCGAAACCGCGACGCTGACGGCGGCGCAAAGCCGCGGCCGGATAGAGGTCTATGGCCTGGTGGTGGATCCGCGTCCGTTGTTCGATTTGCGCGCCAGATATCTGGCCGCATTGGGCGAGGCGCGTTCGCAAAATGTGGTGGTGGCGCACGCGCAGGATGACTTCCAGCGGCTGGAGCGGCTGTTTGCGGAGGATCGCAATGTTGCGGAACGCGTGGTGCTGGCCGCGCAAAACAAATTGCGCGGTGACCAGGCGCGCCTTGCTGCACTGGAATTGGCCGCCGAATCTCTGAGAACCGACTTGCGGGTGGACTGGGGCGACAAATTTGCCACGCTGGCATCGGACCGCGGTGCAAAAATCTTCGACTCGCTCGCTGACCGCAAGGAAGTCCTGGTCCGGGTGGTGATGCTGGCCAATGGACCCCGGGACTTGTCCGCAGCGCGCTTGCACGTCGGGCCGGCCGGCACGCCTGGTGTGCCGGGCGCTGCGCGCTACCTGGCGCCTGCGCCGCAGGCCGATCCCGGTTCTCCGGGAGGCACCCATTTTTATATCGTGGAAGCTGGTTCGCTACGGCAGGGCATGCGCCTTGCCGGTCATCTGGAGCAAAGCGTCGATGCACGAGAAGGCGTGTTGATTCCGGATGCTGCCGTGGTTTGGCATGGCGGCAAAGCCTGGTGTTACGTTCAGGAAGAAGACGGCGAATACGTGCGGCGGGAAGTGATTGCCACGGAAGAGTTGCCGGGCGGTTGGTTCCAGGCCGATGGATACAAGGTTGGCGACGAAGTGGTCATCCGGGGCACGCAGTTGCTGCTGTCCGAGGAACAGAAATTCCAGATCCGGGAAGAAAATGACGATTGATTTCAAGAAGTCGTTTGGCCACAGAGGGCACCGAGAACACAGAGGAAAAACAACAACCGGACCTGCGAGGTTTTCCCATCCGTTAAATCAACAGGCTTTTGCCGCGATTCCATCTAATCTCTCGGTGTTCTCGGTGCCCTCTGTGGCTGAATGGATTTATTTCCGGGTGTCAGGCGAGGCGAGGAACGCCAAACAATGATTGCCTACATCGTCCGGCAGTCCATCCGCCATCCGGGCGTGGTGGTGGCGCTGGCGCTGACCGTGGTGGGATACGGACTGTACGTTCTGGGCCGTGCCAACCTCGATGTGTTCCCGGAATTTTCCCCCAGCCAGGTGGTGATCCAGACCGAAGCGCCCGGGCTTTCCTCGGAGCTGGTCGAACGCCAGGTGACCCTTCCCCTCGAGAACCTGCTCGCCGGCATTGCCGGGGTCGAGGCGATTCGTTCGCAGTCGATTCCCGGACTTTCGGTGGTCACCGTGGTGTTTCAGGACGGCAGCGATGTATTTCGCAGCCGGCAGATGGTTGGCGAACGCCTCGGTGGTGCCGCCGCGCAATTGCCAGAAGGCGTGGATCGCCCGGTCATCACGCCGTTGACGTCTTCCGCCAGTACCGTGCTGGGAGTGGGACTGACTTCCGCCGGGCGGTCTCTGATGGAAGTTCGATCCCTGGTGGATGCCACCATCCGGCCGCACTTGATGGCCGTGCCGGGCGTTGCGGAAGTGAATGTGTTTGGCGGGGAGGTGCAACAGTGGCAGATTCAGGTTGATCCGGAAAAGCTGATACATCGCGAGCTGGCGTTAACGGAAGTGACCAGCGCGGCACGGCGGGCAACCGGTGTGCTGCCCGGTGGTGCGATCCAGAACAGCAATCAGCGCATCGTGATCGATACCCAGGCGCAGCCTAATTCTGTCCACGAACTGGGGCGCTCGCTGCTCAAGATGCAAGGCGGGCAGGTGCTGCGACTCGCGGATGTGGCCACGGTGACACAGGGACCGGCGCCATCGATCAGCGCCGCCGCGATCAACGGAACGCCCGGCGTGTTCCTGTTCATTCAGGGCCAACTGGGTGCAAACACTCGCGCGGTGACGCAGGGGTTGGAGAAGGCGCTGCGTGAACTCGGTCCTTTGCTGGCTTCCGAAAACGTGACCTTGCATGGCGGCCTGTTTCGCCCCGCCAATTTTATCGAAACCGCGGTGAGCAATGTGCGCCGCGACCTGATGGTGGGGTCGGCATTGGTGGTGGCGGTGCTGTTCCTGTTCCTGTTCAATGTGCGCACTGCGCTGATTTGCGCGACCGCCATCCCGGTCTCGCTGCTGGGGGCGGTGCTGGTGTTGGACACCTTTGGCATCGGGCTGAACATCATGATCCTGGGTGGACTGGCGATCGCGCTGGGCGAAGTGGTGGACGATGCCATCATCGATACCGAGAACATCTTCCGCCGCCTGCGTTTGAATCTTGCGGATGGCAATCCCGTGCCGGTAGAGCAGGTGGTCCGCGACGCCTCCCTCGAGGTACGCTCCTCGGTGGTCTATGCGACCTTTATCGTGGTGCTGGTCTTCGTGCCGCTGCTCACCCTGTCAGGCATAGCGGGCAAACTTTTCGCACCCCTGGGCGTGGCCTATATTTTCGCCATCCTGGCTTCACTGGTGGTGGCAGTGAGCCTGACACCGGCGCTGTGTTACCTGTTGCTGGCGCGCAGGCCTCTGAAGGCCGCGGACCCGCCATTTGTCCGCTGGCTCAAGCCGCGTTACGTCCGCCTCCTCACGCGCATCGATCGGGCGCCGGCCCGGGTGCTGAGCCTGGTGAGCGTTGCCATCGCCAGTGGCATTGCGCTGCTGCCGCTTCTTCACGGCGAATTCATTCCGGCCCTGCGCGAAGGCCATTACATCATTCACGTGACTGCGGTGCCCGGCACCGCGGAGGCCGAATCGCTGCGACTGGGCCAGCGCATCGCGCAGGCCATCGGTTCCATCCAGGGCGTGAAATCGGTTGCGCAATGGGTGGGTCGCGCGCCCGGCGGCGCCGATACCTTTGGCACGCACTACAGCGAATACGAAGTCGAAATCGGTCCTCTCGACGGCGACGAACAGCAACGAATATTGCGTGAAATCCGCGCCACCCTCGCCGGCGAGCGGGTCGGCAGTTTTCCCGGCGTGAGCTTCGGCGTAAACACCTTTCTGACCGAACGCATCGGGGAAACCATCACCGGATTTGCGGCGGATTTCGTGGTCAACCTGCATGGCGATTCGCTGGATCTGCTGGACCAGGATGCACAGCGGGTGGCGAGGCAACTGATGGAAATTCCCGGCGCGCAGGACGTGCAATTGCAGGCGCCGCCCGGCACGCCGCAACTGAGTGTGCGCGTGCGTCCGGAACGCCTCGCGTCGTTGGGGCTGCAAAGTCGCGACGTGGTGGAGGCGATTCACACCGCGTATGCAGGCGAGCGGGTCGGCCAGGTGTACGAGGGCGCCCGTGTCGTCGATGTGGTGGTGGTGCTGTCACCGGATTTTCGCAATCGCATCGGGCGTGTGGGCGCCTTGCAGATTCGCGCCGCCGACGGCCGGCTGGTCCGTCTGGAGGAAGTCGCCGACATCGGGCTGACCGGCGGCCGGTACAAGATCCTGCATTCGGGCGGACGGCGCATCCAGACCGTGACCGCCAACGTGAGAGGTCGCGATGTCGAGACGTTCGAACGCGAAGCGCGAGCGCGCATCGCCGCGGTGCCGCTTGCCAGAGGCAATTACGCGGTATTTGCCAGCGCTGCCCAGGCGCAGGCGCAAGCCCGCGAAGACCTGATCCTGCATTCGCTGGTGGCCGGCGTGGGGATTTTCCTGTTGCTGTACATGGCGCTTGGCAGTTTGCGCAATCTGAGCGTGACTTTCCTGAATCTTCCTTTTGCGCTGATCGGCGGGGTCATCGCGGTGCTGGCCGGAGGTGGCTGGCTGTCGCTCGGTTCCCTCGTCGGGTTCGTGACCTTGTTCGGCATCACCCTGAGAAATTCGATCATGCTGGTTTCCCATTACCAGCATCTGGTGCAAGTCGAGAAGCTGCCCTGGAATGGGCAAACCTGTCTGCGCGGCGCCGCGGAGCGGCTGCCCTCGATCCTGATGACGGCATTGGTCACGGCGCTGGGCCTGTTGCCGCTTGCCTTGGGCAGCGGGGAGCCGGGGCGGGAAATCGAAGGGCCCATGGCAACCATCATCGTGGGCGGCCTGGCCACCTCGACGGTACTCAATCTGCTGATTCTGCCGGTGGTGCTGCTGCATTTTGGCCGCTTCCACGCCGGCGCGCGCGGGCCGGCGGCTTGAATATTCCGCGTCTGGCACAATCTGGCGTATTCCCGATTCGGGCAAACAAAGGTAAAGGGGCAGACGTCATGAGCACGGTGGCATTGACCAAGGAGAATTTTGAACAGGTGGTAAGCGGCAACGACACTGTGATCATCGATTTCTGGGCGCCCTGGTGCGGCCCCTGCCGATCGTTTGCGCCGGTGTTCGAGGCGACGTCGGAAAAATTTCCGGGCGTGGTGTTCGCCAAGGTGAACACCGAGGAAGAGCAGGAATTGGCGGGGCATTTCGACATTCGCTCGATCCCGACCTTGATGGTGTTCCGCGAAAAAGTGCAGTTGTTTTCCCAGCCCGGCGCCTTGCCGGGTGCGGCGCTGGAGACGGTGCTTAACAAGGTGCAGGCACTGGACATGGCGCAGGTGCATCGCGATGTAGCAGCGCAGGAAGCAGGCGCGTCCGACGCCTGAGGCGTCATCCGGCCGGGGGGCATTGGCTTAAGCCGTCCGGCCGTCTGGAGATTTTCCGGAATTTCTCTTGGTGGCGGCCCAATTTCTCCGTTATCATTAACAAAAATAACTGACTGATAAGTCAGCAAAGGTTCGCTGACTGGCGCGCGTCGCGTTTTCAGATTGTTCGGCGGCTCTCGATGCCAGCCGGAATGCTGGGCCGGCCAATTTTAATTTGCTACTTCGCACGGCATGCCGCTTTGGAGTGCTCGCCGAAGTCCGAGGGTATTCCATTGCCTATGCGTAATTTTCTGATCATCTTCATCGGGTTTGCCTTCGCCGCGCTGGCGAGCGGTTGCGGGTCCAAGAACGATGCCACGGCCGGGGCAAATCCCAATGCCGCAAAACCGGCTGCGCCGGCCGGACCGCCCCCCGGACTGCCGGTCAAAGCAGTGCCGGTGAAAACTGGCGAAGTGATCGACGAAGTCACTGCCGTCGGGTCGTTGATTGCGGAAGAGTCGGTCATGATCCGACCTGAAATCGACGGGCGGGTCGTCGCACTGAACATCCAGGAAGGGCAGGCGGTTGCCGCGGGCGCCCGCCTGGTCACCATCGATAGCGCCGAAGTCGAGGCCCAATTGGCGCAGGTGCGCGCAGATCTGAATACCGAAATGCTGCGCCTGGAACGCGCCCGGGAATTATTCGAGCAGAAGTTCATCAGCCGCGACGCCCTGGAGGTGCAACAGGGAAACGCGGCGCGGCTGGAGGCGCGGCTCGCCGAGGTGAAGACCCGGGTGGAAAAAACCGTGATCCGTGCGCCGTTTGCCGGCGTCCTGGGATTGCGCCAGATCAGCCCGGGCGCCTACATCAAGGCCGGCGATGACATCGTGCGGCTGGAGAACCTGAATTCCATCAAGGTGGACTTCAAGATTCCCGAGAACTATCTGGCCAAAGTCCGGCCCAATCAGGACATTGCCATCCGCCTGGACGCCTTTCCAACGGAATCGTTTACGGGAAAAGTGTACGCGACCGAACCCAAGATCGATGAAAAAACCCGCACCATTTCCATGCGCGCGCGTATCGCCAACAAAGGCCTCAAGTTAAAACCAGGTATGTTCGTTCGGGTGGCGGTGACGCTGGAAAATCGGCCCAACGCGCTGATGGTGCCGGAAACGGCAATCTGGCCGCAGGGCAAGGACAGTTTTGTATTCAAGGTGGTGGACGGCAAGGCGGTGTTGACTCGCATCGATATCGGTGTGCGCCGACCGGGAGAGGTCGAAGTGTTAAGTGGTCTGGCCTCCGGTGACACGGTTATTACCGAAGGCCAGATGAAGTTGCGAGACGGCGCACCGGTGACCGTACTTGCCCCGCCACCGGCGCCCGCCGCGCCAGCCCCCGGCGCAGCCCCGGCCAAGAGTTGAATCGAACCTGATTGTCAGGAGAAACTCCATGATCCTCTCCGAAATTTCCATCAAACGCCCGGTGCTTGCCACCGTGATGAGCCTGCTCATCGTGCTGCTGGGCGTGATAGCTTTCGACCGTCTTGCGGTACGCGAGTATCCGAAGATCGATCCTCCGACCGTATCGGTGCGCACGGTGTACAAGGGCGCCACGGCACAGGTGATGGAAAGCGTTGTGACGACGCCCATCGAAGATGTGCTCTCCGGCATCGAAGGCATCAAGACCATCAAATCGCAGAGCCGCGAGGAAGTCAGCCAGATCACGGCGACTTTTTTCACCAGCCGCGACGTGGAAGACGCCGCCAACGACGTGCGCGACCGGGTAGCCCGTGTCAAGGCACAACTGCCCGCCACCGCGCTCGACCCGGTGGTGAACAAGATCGAAGCCGATGCCTGGCCGATCATGTGGATCGCGCTGACCAGCGACCGTCACTCGCCGATGGAAATGACGGATTACGCCGATCGCTATCTGCTCGATCCGCTGAAGTCGCTGACCGGCGTGGCCACCGTGGTCATCGGCGGTGAGCGCAAGTATTCGATGCGAGCATGGATCGATCGCGAGCGCCTCGCCGCGCAGGGTCTCGCCGTGCAGGACGTGGAAGCTGCGCTCCTGCGCCAGAATCTGGATTCTCCCGGCGGCCGCATAGAGAGCACCTCGCGGGAATTCACCGTGCTGGCGGAAACCGATCTGAAGAGCGCGGAAGCGTTCAACAACATGATCATCACGGAATCCAACGGCTATCCGATTCGCTTGAGGGATGTGGGTTATGC
>JBJXFN010000207.1:0-8446 GCA_046155535.1 Burkholderiales bacterium | reverse complement strand
GGGCGAGCGCGGCAAGGAATTCAGCGAGCCCTTGCGGGAGCGTTTCGCCCGGGCTGCCGAACGCGAAGAATGGACACATGCGCGCGAAGCGGCGCAGTTCGCCCTGGCGGACGGCCGTACTCCGGAGGCTGCGCGCCTTGCACGACACAACTGGGCCTTGCAGCGTGAACCGGCCGATCTGCTGATTCTGTGCCGCGCGGGACAGGCCGTGGATGATCGCGCCATGATTCGCGAAGCGGCCCGGTGGACGAACAAAACCGGTCTGCGCGATGCGCGTCTGCCGGACGTTTGCCAGGAGAAGCGGACATGAGGTGGTTATTGCGAGCGCTGGTCCTGCTGTGGGCAACCACGTCGTTTACCGCCAGCGTCCAGGCGCATACCACCAGCACCGCGTACTTGCAGGTCGGTGAGGCGACCGCGCGGGGGTTTTCGATCGACTGGCGTGTGGCCCTGCGCGATCTGGATGCACTACTCGACCTCGACGCCAACGGCAGCGGCGATCTGACCTGGGGCGAGGTCGAAGATCGCGCAAGCGACATCACGGCACTTGCCGGTCGAGCGCTGATGTTCGAGCAAGCCGGGAAGTCCTGCGTCACGTCGTATTTCGCGCCGCGCTTCATTCGTCTGGATGGCACCGGCTTCGCGCAACTGCGCGCACAAGTGACGTGTCCGGCGCCCGATGCGCGGGCGCATATTGACTATCAAATGTTTGCCGGCATCGACCCGAGCCACCGCGTGCTGCTGAGCGAACCGGGCGCGCCGTCTCCGGTGCTGCTTGCGCCGGGTGCAACACAACCCGTACGGGTGCGCGACGCCATCGACGAAACGACTTTCGACACACCAAACGGATTCAGCTCGATGTTTTTGCAAGGCCTCCACCACATTCTCGGCGGCTTCGATCATCTGCTGTTCGTGGTCGCCCTGCTGCTGCCCGCCGTGCTGACGCGCCGCGAGGGCCGCTGGGTGGCCAGCCCGCAGTTGCCAGCGGCGCTCGGCCGGATTGCCTGGATCCTGAGCGCATTTACGGTGGCGCATTCGATCACGCTGGCGCTGGCCAGTTTCGGACTGGTACGGATTTCCGCCTCGGTGATCGAGCCGCTGATCGCCGCGACCGTGCTGGCGGCGGCCCTGAACAATCTGTGGCCTTTCTGGACCCAGCGACTTGCCTGGGTCGCTTTTGCCTTCGGCCTGGTGCACGGTCTCGGTTTTGCCGAAGTGCTGGCGCCGTTGAATTTGCCCGCCAGCGCCCTCGCTGTGGCATTGTTCGCTTTTAATCTTGGCGTCGAAACCGGGCAGTTGCTGGTCGTCGCGTTGTTGATCGGACCGCTCGCGCTGTCGCGCCACTGGCGCTGGTATCCGCGCTGGGTGCTTGGCGCGGGATCGGTGGCACTTGCCTTGATCGCCCTGGGGTGGATGGCGGAGCGGATCCTCGATGTCACCCTTTTCCCGGTGGGCTGAACTCCAGTGGAGAAAAAAATGCACTCGCCCAGTCTTCGTCATATCGGCATCCGGTTGAATTCGTCCCATGCTCGATAACGCCGCCGCCCGGCAGCTCCTCTCCACTGTCGCCAGCCGCCAGGCCGGCGCTGCCGAGGCGTTCGAGACGCTGTACCGGCAATTCGCGCCGCTGCTCCTCGGCATAGCGCGCCGCATCGTGCGCCGCCGGGAGCTGGCCGAAGAAGTGCTGCACGACACTTTCACGAAAATCTGGCGCAGCGCCGACACCTTCGATCCGCTGGGCACGCCGATCGGATGGATGACCGCCATCGTGCGCAATCGCGCGCTCGATCTGGTGGAAAGCCACGACGTGGCGCGCGTGTCCTCCTACCACGACACCATCGACGAAGACCCAGATGGCGCGCTGGACCGCCTGTTCGCTTGGGAGGAAACGGCAGAAGACAGCTTCGACAGGAAACGCGTGGCGCGCTGGCTGCGCACCTGCATCGAAGAGCTCGACGCGGTCGAGCGGCAGTCACTCGTGCTCGCGTACGAACACGGCTTGTCACATGGTGAAATGGCAACACACTTGCATAAGCCGCTCGGCACGATCAAGACCTGGATGCGTCGCGGGCTGAAAAATCTGCGCGACTGCGTCGAAACCTGTCTGGGAGGCGGTCGATGAATCTCTCGCGATCCTCTCATCTCGACGCGCTGTGCGGCGAATATCTGCTGGGGAGTTTGCGCGGGGCTGCCCGGCGCCGGTTCGCGCGTGCCTTGCGCGAAGAACCGTTGGTGTCACTGCGTTACCAATACTGGCAGCGGCTCTTCTCGCCGCGTTACGCCGCCGCGATCGCCATTCAGCCCGACGCCAAGACCTGGAAACGGCTCTCCCGCGAGCTCGATCTGGATCGATACCGGATTCCATGGTTGCAGCGTATGGGACTGTGGCGGACCTGGGCCGGTGTGGCCACCGCCGCACTTCTCGCGGTGCTGACGTTCCAGATGTTGCCGCCGGAAAGCGAACCCCGGTTCGTCGAGATTGCGCAGATGAGCGGCGAAGATAAGAACATGGTGGTCAGCGCCAGCCTGTCGGAAGACCGCAAGGAACTCAGCCTGCGTGCCGCACGCCCGGTGGTGGCCGGCCCGAACCAGAGTTATGAATTGTGGTTGTTGCCGGAAAGTGGCGAGGCACCTCTGTCCCTCGCGGTATTGGGCCAGCTCGATGCGCGCTTCGCGCTCCCGCCTGGGCTGGTGCCGCGTATACTCGCCGGCGCCAAGTTCGCGGTATCGGTCGAGCCCGGCGGCGGATCACCCACCGGCGCACCCACAGGCCCGGTGATTCTGGCGGGCGTGATCCGCATCTGAAACGAACTGCTCTTGGGATCTGGAAGATCCGATCGAGCGGAGGAGTCGCAACGCAGGCAGACGTCGCCTGGTTGTCCTCGCACAAAAAGGTAGTGGGGTCTAATTCCTCTTCCCGTTAGCTCCCATGCACCCGCGGCGCGAGGCCTCGGCCGAGCGCTCGATCTGTTTCCGGATTCTTCGCCGCCCGGCGGTTGCCTGCGGTTCCGTGGTTTAGGGAAAGAAATTCGACTCCCGTACCTCTTGTATTAGCTATCTGGGTCAGCATCGAATACTTTCTCTGAATTAACCGGATGGGCATCCAAAGCGCGCCAGTCTTCTGATCCTATTGATCGGTTCTTCGACTGTGAGCGTGCCACCCGCGCACCAAGGCGTCACCCAAGGCCGAGTCCACCTACACCAGCGGCCGGTGCTGCGTCCACGGCCGCAGCCGCTCGAATGCGCGCGAGGCCTGCAATACGCGCAGGTCGCGGTGCCGGCCGGCGACGATCTGCAATCCGACCGGCAGCCCCGAAGGCGTGAATCCACACGGACAGGTGGCCGCCGGGAGCCAGGTGAGATTGAACGGGTAGCTGAATCCCGCCCAGCGGATCCAGTCCCAGGGATGCTGCTCCCAGTGTGGCGGCATCTGCCGATCGGCCGGAAACGCCGCCACCGACACGGTTGGTGTGACAAGCAGATCGTAGCGTTCGAAAAACGCCCGTACTTTGTCGTAAAACGCCAGGCGCTCGCCGTCATTGCGGCAATATTGCTCGGCGCTGAATTGCATACCATGGCGGGTCAGGGCCACCAGGCCCGGGTCCATCTTGTCTGCCCATTGATCCAGGAGCGGCGCCAGCCGGCTCGCAAAGTTGGCGGCGAAATGCAGGTGTTCCATCTCGATCGGGTTACCCCATCCGGGTACCACTTCCTCGACCTTGCAACCGAGTTCCGCAAACGCCAACGCCGCCTTGCGCACCGGCTCAGCCACTTCCGCGTCCACTTTCAAATAGCCCAGATCGGGGCTGTAGGCCACCCGCAATCCCGCGATGCCCTGCTCCAGGCCGGCAAGATAATTCTCAGGCGGGGATTCCAGGCTGGTCATGTCGCGATCATCGGGACCGGCCATCGCCTGCAGCATCAACGCGGCATCGGCCACAGTGCGCGTGATCGGCCCGACATGCGAAATGAATCCATTCGCAGGCAAAGGCCAATACGGCACACGACCATGTGAAGGCTTGAATCCGTACACCCCGCAGAATGCAGCCGGCATGCGGATTGACCCCGCCCCGTCGGAACCCTGATGCATCGGCCCGATACCTGCGGCTGCGCACACGCCGGCACCGGCGCTGGAGGCGCCGGCGTTGTAACCGCGCTTCCACGGATTGTGAGTGATGCCCGTCAGCGGACTGTTGCTGACTCCGGACCAACCGAATTCGGAAGTAGTGGTCTTGCCGATGGAAATGGCCCCGGCGGCGCGCAGCCGCTCCACATGTGCGTGATCGATCTCCGGGACCCGGTCGCGATAGATGTGCGAGCCCCCCATGGTGCGCACACCCTTGGTGAGCGCGAGATCCTTGATGGTGGTCGGCAGACCATGCAGCAACCCGACAGACGCATTATCCATCACCGCCCGCTCAGCGCGCCGCGCCGAGTCCATCGCGGCCTCGAACGTGGGCGTGCAGATCGCGTTCAGTGCCGGATTCAACCGTTCGGCCCGCGCAATGACCGCGCGCATCAACTCGACCGGGGAAAGCCGGCGCGCGCGGATATGCGCCACGAGTTCGGTCGCCGGGGTAAAGCAGAGTTCTTCGTCATTCATGGGCGGGGTTGAATTCCTTTCATTACGGGCGTGAACTACCCTCGTCAAGTCGAGGGCTTCGAATTTCGGTTCAATCCGGTGAGGGTCGGCCGACCAATCGACTCGACACACCCTTCTCCCTCCGGGAGAAGGGACGGGGATGAGGGAAATCCGGAGTTATTGATCCAAGGTGAAATCTTCTATTACGCTCCCTCACCCGCCGCTTTCGCGTCGGCCTCTCCCAGAGGGAGAGGCGGTCCTTCCCGTCGCCCAAAGGCGAGGAGCTATCTGATTCTCTCGCGGGAATACTAAGGATCACAGTACGCCTTTCGCACGCAGCGCGCGGACGTCCTCCGCGCCAAGTCCGAGCCATTCCGAAAGCACCACGTGGGTGTGTTCGCCGAGTTGGGGCGGCGGCAAACGGTAGACCGGGGGAGTTTCGGACATCTTCATGGGATTCGCCACCGCTTTAAATTCGCCCGCCGGCGCATAAGGCATGCTGATCACAAGGTTGCGTGCCCTCACCTGCGGGTCATCGAACACCTGTTCGATGCCGAGAATCGGCCCGCACGGCACGCCGCATTCCGCCAGGCGCGTGGTCCAGGTTTCGATCGGGTGTTCGAGAAACATCGCCTCGAGCATCGGCGTGATGAGGGCACGATTGCGCACCCGTTCGGTGTTGGTGGCGAAGCGCGGATCCTTCGCGAGCTCGACGCGCCCGCCGGCCGCACACAGGCGCGCAAACTGACCGTCGTTCGCCGCGGCGACGATGACATGGCCGTCGGCGCAGCGGAACACCTGCGACGGCAGCACGCTCGGGTGCACGCCCCCGTTGCGACGCGACACCTCGCCCGCCCCCAGAAAGGCCGAGGCGATGTTCGCCATCGAGGCAACCCCGACATCGAGAAGGCCGAGGTCAAGATGCTGGCCGCGACCACATCGGTCGCGGTAACGCAGCGCCGCAAGGATGCCGATGACCGCGTAATGCGCGGTGATGAGATCGATCACCGCCACACCCACCCGTTGCGGCGCGGTGCCTTCCGCGCCTTCCGGCTCGCCGGTCACACTCATCATTCCGCTCATTGCCTGCGCGATCGGGTCGTACCCGGCCCGCTCGCTGTAGGGACCGGTCTGGCCAAAACCGGTGATCGAACAATAAATGAGCGCCGGGTGTCCGGCGCTGAGGCTCGCGTAGTCGAGGCCGCGGCGGGCGAGATCTCCGACCTTGTAATTCTCGATCAGGATGTCGCAGTGTTCCGCAAGCTGCCGGACAAGCTGCGCCCCTTCTGGCTTGCCGAGATCAATGGTGACCGATTTCTTGCCGCGGTTCGCGCTGGCGAAATAGGTGCTCTCGGAGGTGTCGCGCCCTTGCGCATCCTTGACATAGGGCGGCCCCCAGCCCCGTGTGTCGTCGCCGCTGCCCGGACGTTCGACTTTCACGACCTCCGCGCCGAGATCGGCAAGCGTCTGCGTGGCGGTCGGACCGGCCAGCACGCGGGTCAGATCCAGAACTCGTATTCCCTCCAGTGCACCCATTATTGTTTGCCCAAAAAACCTGACTTCAATTCGCCACAGAGCACACAGAGGTCACAGAGAAAACCTCTTGATGCCATTCACAAGTTTCAATTGACCGAAATTGATCAACAACGCACGTTTAAGGTTCGTCGCTTTCAAATAGGACAACACCTGTGCGGAAACGATTTCCGGTATTGCCTTCGTCGACTTCAATTCGACGATGACCTGCGCCTCCACGAGCATATCAAGCCGCTGGCCTTGAATGCGGATGTCCTTGTACACCACGTCCACCGGAACCTGCCTTTCGACCTTTAGTTCGCGCAACACCAACTCATGAGCCAGCGCCTGCCCGTAGATGCTCTCCAGCAACCCCGGACCCAGGTGCCGATGAACCTCGATTGCCGCGCCGATGATGGCATCCGTGATTTCGTCGGGCATTTCTCTGTGTCCTCGGTGTTCTCTGTGGCAAACGCCTTTGACTCTCGTTTTTCAAAACATCAATCGGGTGTCGCCCCGGAGTATTTGACCACAGGGGCCCATTTGGTGATTTCCTCGCGAATGAAGGCCGCGAATTCCGCGGACGTGCTGGAGCGCGGCTCCAGACCGTTGGCCAGGAATTTGTCGCGCACTGCCGGATCAGCCAGGGCGGAAGCGATTTCGCGTTGCAGTCTATCGAGGATTGCGTTCGGCGTGCCGGCCGGCGCGAATACACCCAGCCAGGAATGCGCCTGATAACCCTTGAGCCCAGATTCGTCCAGGGTCGGCACCTGCGGCAACAGAGGTGAACGGGTCGTCGCCGTCACCGCGATCGCGCGCAAGCGACCGCTTCGCACATGGGCAATCGAGGCGGCAATGCTGTCGAACATCACCTGCACCCGGCCACCCAGCAGGTCGCCGAGCGCCGGTGTGCTGCCTTTGTAGGGCACGTGGAGCATTTGTGTCCCAGCCATCCGGTCGAACAGCGCCGCCTCCAGATGCGACACCGTGCCATTGCCCTGCGAGGCGACGTTTAATTCTCCGGGACGTTTTTTGGCGAGTGCGATCAATTCCTGCACGTTGCGTACCTCAAGGCCCGGATGCACCAGAAGCACATGCGGCGCGTTGGCGACCAGGGATACCGGCTTCAGGTCTTCGAGGCGATAACCGAGTTTCGGATACAAGGTCGCCGAAATTGCGTAGATCGACGCCGGCCCCATGAGCAGGGTGTAGCCGTCGGGCGCGGCGCGGCTCGCCAGTTCGGCGCCGAGATTGCCGCCGTAACCCGGCCGGTTGTCCACTATCACCGGGCGGCCGAGTCGTACCGCGAGCTGCTCCGCGGTGATCCGCGCCATCACATCGGTCGCGCCGCCGGGGCTGAACGGGGCAATCAGCCGCAGCGCCTTGTCAGGATAGTCCGCCGTCGCCGCTTGCGCGACGAGGCAGAACATCGTCGCCAAAACCCGCCATGGAAGCATTCGCATAGGTATCTCCGTATTGGTACCAACCTCGAACTGCAATATTGAACCACGGAGGACACGGTAAGCACGGAGAAATATTAAACGCGGCTTGGAACAATTTACTTGAATCCGTAGTAACGGGTAGCCCCCCAGTCAGGTCAATCCCATTGCAGGACAAGCCATCATTCAAAGATACCTATCGCCCGGTTCGAATTCTTTCTCGCATTTCCTCCGTGCTCTCCGTGTCCTCCGTGGTCCAATATCCTTTGTGTTCAACAATCTTCGCCGCAAGAATACCGCGAAGCCGATATCATGCTTCCGGAGGAGAATCCATGAACGTCCAGACAGAAGAAGCGGCAGCCGCGCTGATGCGCGACCACGCCGGGAAACGCAAGATCGTCCCCTTCGCTCGGCAGTACGGCGCAAGCAGCATCGAGGACGCTTACGCGATTCAGGCCGCCTACGTGAAACAGCTCGAATCGAAGCTGGGCCGGCGAGTCGGTTACAAGATCGGGTTGACCTCCAAACGCATGCAGGAAATGTGCGGGGTCAATCATCCGAATTCCGGCGTGGTGTTCGAAAAACGCCTGTATCGCAGCGGCGTCACCCTGCCCTTGTCAAACCTTCTGCGACTGGGCATCGAATTTGAATGCTGCGCCCGGCTGGGACAGTCGCTCGCGCCGCGTGACTCCCCCTACTCCCTGGAAGACATCGCCTCTGCGGTGGAGGCGGTGTGCCCGGCCTTCGAAGTCATCGACGATCGCAACTCCGACTATCCGCTCGATTTGCTTTCGCTCATCGCCGACAATTCCTGGAACGAAGGCAATGTTCTCGGTGAATTCCGGACTTCCTGGCCCGATCTGGGCAAGGCCACAAGCGTGCTTGAATGCAACGGCAAGGTGATCGACGAAGG
>JBJXFN010000206.1:0-8510 GCA_046155535.1 Burkholderiales bacterium | reverse complement strand
TGCGCGCGGTGGTGGTGCAGGAGGATATCGATCTGTTGCGCGAGTCCAGCCCCGAAGTCGAGGTGCGCCTTGCAGAAGACCTGACCGAGACGGTGCCGGCTGTCATCCGCAGGATCGTGCCCTCTGCCGCCAACGAGCTGCCCAGTGCGGCATTGGGCCAGCCGGGCGGCGGTGCGCTCGCGATGGATCCTGCCGACGCGAAACAGATGCGCTCGCTTCAGCGTTTTTTTGAACTCGACATTGCGCTGCCCGCACAAAGCCGAGCGGCAAAATTCGGTGGCCGCAGTTATGTCCGGCTGGACCACGGCTGGCGTCCGCTGGGGTTGCAGTGGTATCGGTCGGCGCGTCAGCTTTTCCTGTCACGGTTGAATGTTTGATCTGGATCTGGCGGGGGCCTCTCCCGGCACCGCCTATGCGGAACGGGAGACGCAGCGCCCGGGCATGCTCGACCGCGTCGCCGAATTCCTGAGTTCGGGTGTTCGGCGCGGCGCAAAAATCCGGCGAGCCCGTCGTGCCACCCTGATCGAGGCGGTGCAGGAAGCGGGGCGCGACCTCCCGTCCATGAGCGACACGGCGCTGCGCGATGCGGCCGGACTGTTGCGCCTGCGCTTGCGCAAGGAGGCGTTTGGCGAGGCTGCGGTGGCACGGGTCTTTGCTCTCGTGCGCGAAGCGGCGGGCCGCACACTTGGCATGCGTCACTACGATGTGCAACTGACCGGCGGATGGATGCTACTCAACGGGCTGGTTGCCGAGATGGAAACCGGTGAAGGCAAGACACTGACGGCCACGCTTCCCGCCTGCACGGCCGCGCTCGCCGGCATTCCGGTGCATGTCATTACAGTCAACGATTATCTGGCGGCCCGCGATGCCGACACGATGCGCCCGGTCTACGAAATGCTGGGCTTGTCCGTGGGAGCGATCACGCATGAGGTGGATCCCGGCGCACGCCGCGCGGTCTACGGCAGCGACGTTGCGTATTGCACCAACAAGGAACTGGTGTTCGACTATTTGCGCGACCGGATCGTGCTCGGGCGCAATGAAAGCAGAACGCAGCTTGCGATCGAAAAGCTGGCGGGTCGGGGCGAGCGCCAGACGCGGTTGAATCTTCGCGGGTTGTACTATGCGATTGTCGACGAAGCCGACAGCGTACTGATGGACGAAGCGCGCACGCCGCTGGTGATTTCCGCACAGGGGAACGCAGGCCAGGATCGCGCATCGCTGGAAGCGGCACTCGAGATTGCGTCGCGGCTGCGCGAGCCGGAACACTTTCGCGTCGAATTGCAGCATCGCGCAGTGGAACTGACAACGGAAGGCAAGCGCCTGCTTGGCGAGTGGGCGCAGTCGCTGCCTGCGCTGTTTCGCGGGCCGCGACGGCGGGAAGAACTGTTGACCCAGGCCCTGAGCGCGATGCATCTGTTCCATCGCGATACGCATTACCTGGTGCAGGATGACACGGCGCAGATCATCGACGAATTTACCGGCCGCATCCTGGCGGACCGGAAATGGGAGCAGGGGCTGCACCAGATGATCGAGGTGAAGGAGGGTTTACCGCTGTCTGCGCAGCAGTCCTCGGTGGCACGCATCACCTATCAGAACTTCTTTCGCCGTTATCTGTGGCTGGCCGGCATGACCGGCACGGCGCGAGAAGTGTCGAAGGAGTTGTGGTCGGTCTATCGGCTGGCCACCGCGCGGGTGCCCACCGCGCGGCCGATCCGGCGACGCTCGACTGGAGAAAGGATTGTCCTGCGCGAAGACGAAAAATGGGCAGCCATTGTTGCGCGCATTGCGGCACTCCACGAAAAGGGCCAACCGGTGCTGGTGGGCACGCGTTCGGTGGCCGCGTCAGAGAAATTAAGCGGCCTGTTGCAAGCGGTGAATCTGGAGCACCGGCTCCTGAATGCACGCCAGGACGAAGAGGAAGCCGACATCGTGGCGCAGGCCGGGCAACGAGGGCGAATCACGGTCGCGACCAATATGGCGGGCCGCGGCACGGACATCAAGCTGGGGCCCGGCGTTGCCGAACTCGGCGGGTTGCACGTCATTGCCACCGAACTGCATGAGTCGGAGCGCATCGACCGACAGTTGTTCGGCCGCTGCGGGCGCCAGGGTGACCCCGGCTCCCACGAGGCTATCGTCAGCCTCGAGGATGAACTGATCCGATCGCAGCTGGGTGCGGGCGCGGTTTCGCGAATGGTCCTGCTGGCGGGTTCGGGAAGTCAGCATAGCCGCCGAAAATTGTTCGACCTGGCGCAGTGGCGGGCGGAAAAACGCAACGCCGCGATTCGGAAACAAATGCTCAAGCATCAAGACCAGCTTACTGATTTGCTGGCGTTTACCGGAAATCGAGACTAACGGTCGTGCCGGGGATTTCGAACGGGTAAGGGTGGCGTGCCGGGCACTTGCGGGATATTCCACGTCGATGACCTTTGCTCGTGTCGGATGGTATGGGCTGCAGATCGCCCCAGTCCTACATGTACGGACCCGCAGACGCCGAAGTGAAATGCGTCACATCTAGAGGAATTTCTGATCCTTGGCAAGATCGGAGCGCTGTTCCACAATGCTCAGGGCGGATTGCGAGATCCTTGGGCAGGAGGGCGACATGCGTGCGGCATGGTTTCGGATTTGGTGGCTGGGGACACTGGCTGTCCCGGGACTGCTTGCGTCTTGCGGCGGCAGTGGCGGCGAGGCGGAATCCGGCAGCGGTGCACAGCCCCCCTTCTCCGCATCCTCGATTGATGAATTGCCCCCCGGCCAGCGCATCGACGTCAGTGCCATGAAACTGTTTCCTTCAGGAAACAGTGATTCCTGGAGTTATGCCAACTCCGCGAACCCCGGAGGGTCCACCGGAACGACGACTGTGCAGGCGGGGCCCGGTGCCGTTACGAACGAAGTTTTGTTCTCGATTAACGACGAGGGCACGCCTCGCACCCTCAGTTACCTCGTCTCAGCCGAGGGCTGGCTGGATCAGCGTCCACTGGAGGGCGCTGCACCCCCAATCGCGGAGGCACAGGTTGGAGCAATCTTCGAGGTTGCGACGCCGCTATACCCGATCGGCGGCAGCCGGAGGCATGTGCGTAGCGGGGACTGGGGAGAGGATCTCGACGGCGATGGCAAGAACGAGAGTTTCCGCTACGAATTTTCTCAGGTCTTTCTCGGATTCGAATGGATCTTCATTTCCGGAAACCTGCTGAATGGTGTCGCACATTTTCGCTCCCACGAGTCGCTGACGCTTCGTCCCACCAGGTCGGGACTGCAGGACGCGACGACCACTGTCGTGGACGAGAACTGGTTCGCGCCAGGCGTCGGATTGGTTAAGGAAATCACGCAGGACTTCGACGATACGGAGCCGTTTCCTGAACCGCAGCGGACGCGTGTCCTGACCTCCGCGAACATAGGAGGCATCGCGTGGCCGCCGCCTCCGCCTCCACCACCTCCGCCTCCACCACCCCCGCCTCCGCCATTGACTCTGGATGGAGACGTGCTCGACGTCAGTCTCGTTCACAAGGCGCTCGTCTATGACGTGGTGCGCGATCGTTATTACGCGAGTATTCCGGGGTCGGTTGTAGGAAACGGCAATAGTATTGCGACCATCGATCCATCCACCGGCGCGGTAAGTTATTCCGCCCCTGTTGGATCGGAACCGACCGCGATGGCCTTGTCGGTAGACGCGAGTGTCCTGTACGTCGGACTGGACGGGTCCGGCGAAGTACTCAAACTGTCGCTGCCGGCAATGGCAGAACTCGGACGGGTGAGGCTGGTGCTGGACCCATTCTTCGGTCAATCGATTGCCGAGACGATCTCAGTGTCGCCTAACGATCCTTCGGTAGTTGCCGTGGCATTGGCGTGGACGGGATCGAGTCCGCGGCATGCAGGGGTCGCGTTGCTCCGGGACATGGTGATGCAGCCGAAGAGAACCCAGAGACACACCGGTAGCAATCTAATTGCCTTCAACGCGGATGGCACGAAACTTTACGGCCTGAACAACGAAACGTCGGAGTTTGGATTACGGCGAATCGATGTGCAGTCCGACGGTCTTATGCAGGAGACCGTTGCCGCTGTCGGCACGGGTTACGGAATCCGTGCGCTTTCGTACGCGAATGGCAAGGTTGTGGCCGGGAACCTTGCTTTTGATGTTCCGTCCCTCTATCGGGTGGGCAGCAGCCCGGGGTCCAGGGAATGCTGGCCGCTGCGGGGCGGGTCGAGGCTGCTGTGCCTTGCAACGTCGGAAATGCTTTTGGGTGGTGAATCGAGGATCGTCGTCACAAGTGCCCAGGACTTCACCGGCCAAGCGGCGCTGGTGTACTCCCTGAGCGGGAGCCCATTGGATTCTCCTCGCTTGGTCGAAGGTCCCGGCGGACAAGTTGCGATCAGCTATCCGATGACAGTGTTCAACACGGTATCGAAAATCCGGCTGTTCACGTCAGCGAAATTGCCTGTGCCACCGGCGCCGGCTGCGCCATCTGTGGCACCTGTCACGCGTACGACGCCGGACGGTCAATCCCTCGATCTCGCGCTCAAGCACAACGCGCTGATTTACGACAGCACTCGCAACCTCTATTACGCGAGCGTGCCGGGAATCGTGATCGGGGCGGGCAACAGAATTGCGAAGATCGATCCCGCGAATGGGGGCGTGACGTTTTCTCCGCCGGTTGGATCGGAACCGAGTGCCTTGGCGATGGCCGCGGATGGGAGTGCCCTCTATGTCGGGCTGGACGGCTCCGGAGAGGTCGTGAAACTGGCGCTGCCGTCGCTGAGCGAAATCGGCCGCGCGAGATTGGTCATCGATTCGTTTTTCGGGCAAGCGTTTGCCGAGATTATTTCAGTGTCGCCTATGGACCCGTCGGTCGCGGCAGTTTCGATGAAGTGGACGAGTGTGAGTCCTCGGCATGCGGGTGTCGGACTCCTGCGAGACATGGTACTGCAACCAAATCGCACGCAGACACACACCGGCAGCAATCTTGTGGCCTTCGATAGTTCAGGGACGCTGGTTTATGGCCTGAATAACGAAACGTCGGAATTTGGTCTCAGGCGGCTGGAGGTACTCGTGGATGGATTGGCGCAACAGTCAGTCATTCCCGCGGGAACCAATTTCGGAACTCGTTCGCTAAATTTCTCCGCGGGGAGGATTATCGCGGGTTCGAAGCTGTTTAATGCTCCGGCCATGTCGCTCGCGGGCTCGATTTCCGGCACTTCCAGTTGCTCACCAGGAAACAGCGGCACTACTCTCTATTGCATCGGCAATTCCTCGAAAGGTGTTCTGCTGCTCGCCAATCCTGCCACATTCGTGATCGAGGATTCCCTGGTCCACGGCGTGGCTGATGTCGATTTCGCGGCGGTGATCGTCAAGGGACCCTCTGGCCAGGTGGCGTTTGACTTTTCCCCAAGGTCCATTCGCTTGTTCAACAGTGCGCAGCTACCCTAGCTGAACGACGTTTATCCTTTGGAGCATTCGCCGTCCGCCAGGAAGCGTGCTTATTTGAATTGCACCTTGCAGCGCGCGCCGGCCGGGATTTCCCGCTGGCGGTTGGGTAATTCCAGTCGTACGCCAAAGGTGCCGCTGGCAGCATCGATCACGCGATCCACCACCTTGACCGTGGCTGCATAACGCCCGCTCACCGGTTGCTCGGGAATCACCGTGGCCTGGGCGCCGAGCTTGATCTTCCCGTACAAGGCCACCGGCAGAATGACTTCGACGTGCAATGGATCGATTTCTGCGAGCTTGACGATCGGGTCCTTGAGATTCGATGACGAAAATTCTCCCGGCTTTTGCAGCACGTTGACGACCACACCGGTGAATGGACTCTTGATGCTGCGCATGGCCAGAATTTCGCGGGAGCGATTGACCTCCAGTTCCGCGAGTTTCTGATTCTCCTTCGCCTGGCGCAGTTGCTCGGTCGCCACGCGGAATTCCGCCTGGGCTTCGTCTCGCGCATTCACCGACACGAAATTCTGTTTGTACAGTTCCTCGGCCCGCACCATTTTTTTCTCGGCAAGGTCTACCCGGGCCTCGGCGGTTTTTAACTCCCCCTGCATGACGGCCCGTGACTTCGCCAGTTCCAATGCCGCCCGCTCGGGGCCAGATTCGAGCGTGGCGATCACCTGGCCTTTCTTGATCAGGTCGCCCCGCTGGACCTGTACAGTTTCGATGACTGCATCCACCGGGCTGCGGATTTCCACCTGTTGGCGAGCTTCGATGAGGCAGTCGTATTCTGCCGCAGACGCGGAGCACACCCACAGGAAAACGCTGGAAAGGATCGAGTACAGAATTTGTTTCATGGGTTCAGGGGAGTGGTGAAGTGTGCGATGCGTGCCGGGGAACAACGATCCTCGAATTCAGATCCTGCGTGCTTCCACAAAATGCTTTTTCCAGTAATCGGCGTTGAGCGGGTCGGTGCGGACCTTGCCGCCGGTCGAAGGTGCGTGAATGAATCTTCCGTCACCAAGGTAAATTCCCACGTGGGAAGCTTTTTTGCCTTCCTGGTCGAAAAACAGCAAATCCCCGGCGCGCAGGATCCGAGGAGAGATCAGCGTCGCGGCAAGACGCTGTTTCTGGGTGTCACGCGGCAGCACAATGCCGGCTTGCCGGTAACTGTAACGCACCAGGCCGCTGCAATCGAACCCTGCTGGTGTCTCCCCGGCGAATCGATAGGGCCGGCCCAGCATCTCGCGCGCATGGGCAACGGCGCGCAGCGCCACGTCGTCGCTGGCGCGCACTGCGGCAGCCTCGGGTGCCGGCGGTGCACTCGTACATCCGACGAGTGCCAGGGCAATCAACGGCGCAGTCAGGGAGGCGGCGGCGCCGAGTAGCGTTCGCAGAGTGTTCATCGTGTTTTCTCCAATCCGCACCAGCGGGCCATGAACAACGCCAGAACCTGTGTCACCCGGCGGGTACTTTCCAGCGACACCGATTCGTCGATGCCGTGAATGGACTGCGCCTCGGGGCCGTAACAGGTCGCGGGAATGCCACCATAGAGATTGAACACCCGTGCATCGGTGGTGGCCGCGCTGGCGAACCATTCTGGCGCCGAGCCCATGACCTGCGTGTGTGATTCGGCAAGCGTCCTGAAAAGTGGCGCGGCAGTATCCAGCACGAAACCTTCTGCCTGAAAGCCGGCGTAGCGAATGCGATACACAATGCCGGCCAGGCCCGGTTCTCCGTCGGCGGTTTTCTTCAGTCGTGCCTCAATGGCGGCGCGGGCCTCTGCCACCGATACACCTGGATAAAAAGCGCAACGCAAATCCATCACGCAACGGGTGGGTACCGAGGAAGCCCACTCGCCGCCATCAATTTTGCCCAGGTTGAATCGAATCGGATGGTCGTGGGTGCCGAAGGCGCTGTGCCGGCTGGCGGGCAGATTCCATTCTTCTTCGAGGGTGCGCAGTCCGTTCCAGAGCACAAAAGCCGCCTCGATAGCACTAATGCCCTGTGCAGCATTCAACACATGCGCGGGTTTGCCCAGCACCTCTACCGAGAGCCACATCACGCCGACCTGAGCATGGAGAATGCTGTGGCCAAACGGTTCCGGGATCAGTGCCGCATCGGCGCGATACCCGCGGTGCAGGCAGGCCAGCGCGCCATTGCCGGTGCATTCCTCCTCGACCACCGATTGCAGGTACACCGGGGCCGAGGGTTGCAGGCCAAGCGCGCGCAGCGCGCGAAACGCGGTGAGGTAGGCGGCGATGCCTGCTTTCATGTCGCCGGCGCCCCGTCCGTACAGGCGGCCGTCGCGAACCACCGGGTAAAAAGGCGGGTGTGACCACAATTCCTCGGCGCCCACCGGCACCACGTCAATATGTCCGTTCAGAATCAGCGAACGCCCGCCGACATGGCGTGGCCGGTGGATGCCAACGATGTTGTCGTGATGTTCCCAGCACCCCACCGCCGGTGAATAACCGGGCATCGAACGCAGATCGGCGTCGCGGACTTCGAAACGGTCGGTCTCCAGGCCCAGGTTCTGGAAGAGGTCTTCCATGAAGTCCTGGGCCCCGGCTTCTTCGCCGTTGACCGAGGGGAAACGGACCAGTGCCATCAGGAGTTGCTGCAACGCCTCCTGCGCATCATCCACTGCGGCGAGAATATCGGCATCGAGCGCGCTAACGCGGCTGCTCTGGGGGTTCATGTTTCCCGATGGGGGCCTCTTGTACGCGACTGGGGTGAAAGGATAGCAGAAGGTTTCCCTTGCGCAGGGGGTTGTTCCTGGTCAAAACCACCCTGAATTCGCCCCCCCATTCTTTTTCCCGCAGCGCCCGCCACTGAATCCTGCCGGCGCCGGAGCGGGGGAGGCGTCAGTGGAAACCGCCGCAGGCACTGTGTATTGCGCGTCCGATGCTCCGTCATGGCTATTCCAGGAATTGACATTAGAATCAACGCTTGTTAATGTTATTGATCTTAAAGTCAATATGAAGACCAATCTTCCCCATTTACTGAAATCCCTGGACGCTGCGGCCCTCTCGCGAAAATTGTCGGATCGCAAATGGGCCGCCAAAGCAGGCGTGCGTCCTGAAACACT
>JBJXFN010000199.1:0-2570 GCA_046155535.1 Burkholderiales bacterium | reverse complement strand
GCACCAGATGATCGAGGTCAAGGAGGGCTTGCCGCTGTCTGCGCAGCAATCCTCGGTGGCACGCAATACCTATCAGGCCTTCTTTCGCCGTTATCTGTGGCTGGCGGGCATGACCGGCACGGCACGGGAAGTGTCGAAGGAGCTGTGGTCGGTCTATCGGCTGGCCACCGCGCGGGTGCCCACGGCGCGGCCGATCCCGCGACGCTCGACCGGAGAAAGAATTTTCCTGCGCGAAGACGAGAAATGGGCGGCCATTGTCGCGCGCATTGCGGCACTCCACGAAAAGGGCCAACCCGTGCTGGTGGGCACGCGTTCGGTGGCCGCATCGGAGAAATTAAGCGGCCTGTTGCAAGCGGTGAATCTGGAGCACCGGCTCCTGAATGCACGCCAGGACGAAGAGGAAGCCGACATCGTGGCGCAGGCCGGGCAACGAGGGCGCATCACGGTCGCGACCAACATGGCGGGCCGCGGCACAGACATCAAGCTGGGGCCTGGCGTTGCCGAACTGGGCGGCTTGCACGTCATTGCCACCGAACTGCATGAGTCGAAGCGCATCGACCGGCAACTGTTCGGTCGCTGCGGACGGCAGGGCGACCCCGGTTCCTACGAGGCTATCGTCAGTCTGGAGGATGAATTGATCCGATCACAACTTGGTGCAGGCGCGGTTTCGCGAATGCTCCTGCTGGCGGGTTCGGGGAGTCAGAGAAGCCGCCGAAAATTGTTCGACCTGGCGCAGTGGCGGGCGGAAAGTCTCAACGCGGTGATTCGGCGGCAAATGCTCAAACATCAGGACCAGCTTACCGATTTGCTGGCGTTTTCCGGAAACCGGGATTGAGGCGGTCGGACTGGCGCTATTCGAACCGTACCTTGCAACGGGCGCCGGGAGGAACTTCCTGGCGACGGTTGGGCAGTTCGAGACGCACGCCAAAAGTTCCGCTCGCGGCATCGATCACCCGGTCCACCACTTTGACTGTGGCAGCGTATTGTCCGCCGACCGGCTGCTCGGGAAGCACCGTGGCCTTCGCGCCCAGTTTGATCCGGCCGTACAGGGCCACCGGCAAAATGACCTCGACATTCAACGGATCCAGTTCCGCGAGCTTGAAGATCGGATCCTTGAGGCTGGTGGACGAAAATTCCCCCGGCTTTTGCAGCACGTTGACCACCACGCCCGTGAACGGACTTTTGATGCTTCGCATGGCCAGAATTTCGCTGGAGCGAATGACCTCCAGTTCCGCGAGTTTCTGATTTTCCTTTGCCTGACGCAGTTGCTCCGTGGCCACGCGGAATTCGGCCTGCGCTTCGTCTCGCGCATTGACCGACACGAAATTCTGTTTGTAAAGTTCCTCGGCCCGCACCATCTTTTTTTCGGCAAGGTCCACGCGGGCCTCGGCGGTCTTTAATTCCCCCTGCATGACCGCCCGTGACTTCGCCAATTCCAATGCCGCACGCTCGGGGCCCGATTCGAGCGTGGCGATCACCTGGCCTTTCTTGATCAGGTCGCCCCGCTGGACCTTCACGGTTTCGATGACCGCGTCCACGGGGCTGCGGATTTCCACCTGCTGGCGAGCCTCGATGAGGCAGTCGTATTCTGCTGCATACGCGGAATACACCCACAGGAAAGCGCCGGAAAATATCGAGTACGAGATTTGTTTCATGGGTTCAGGGGAGAGGTGAAGGATGCGGTGCGTGCCGGGGATCATTGTTCCCCGAATTCAGATTCTGCGTGCTTCCACAAAATGTTTTTTCCAGTAATCGGCGTTGAGCGGATCGGTGCGAACCTTGCCGCCGGTCGAAGGCGCGTGGATGAAACGCCCGTCGCCAAGGTACATCCCCACGTGGGAGGCTTTTTTTCCTTCCTGGTCGAAGAACAGCAAATCCCCCGCGCGCAGGATCCGCGGGGAGATCAGCGTTGCCGCAAGACGCTGTTTCTGGGTGTCGCGCGGCAGCACAATGCCGGCACGCCGGTAACTGTAACGCACCAGGCCGCTGCAATCGAATCCTGCCGGCGTGTCGCCGGCGAATCGATAGGGCCGGCCCAGCATCTCGCGCGCATGCGCAACAGCGCGCAGGGCCACGTCGTCGCTGGCTCGCACCGCGGTGGCTTCGGGTGTTTGCGGCGCGCTTGCACACCCGGCGAGCGCCAGGGCGATCAACGGCGCAGTCAGGGCGGAGGCGGCGCCAAGTAATGTTCGCAGAGCGTTCATGTTGTTTTCTCCAGTTCGCACCAGCGGGCCATGAACAACGCCAGCACCTGTGTCACCCGGCGGGTACTTTCCAGCGACACCGATTCGTCGATGCCGTGAATGGACTGTGCCTCGGGGCCGTAACAGGTCGCGGGAATGCCCCCATACAGATTGAACACCCGCGCATCCGTGGTGGCCGCGCTGGCGAACCACTCTGGTGCCGTGCCCATGACCTGCGTGTGTGATTCGGCCAGCGCGCATAGCAGCGGGGCGGCCGTTTCCAGCACAAAACCTTCTGCCTGGAAGCCGGCATATCGAATGCGATAAACGATGCCGGCGAGGCCTGGTTCCCCGTCTGCGGTTTTTTTCAGGCGGGCCTCAATGGCC
>JBJXFN010000184.1:0-4653 GCA_046155535.1 Burkholderiales bacterium | reverse complement strand
ACACCTTCGCCTCTTCGTCGTAGGTGAAGTCCTTTGGCCCGAACAAGGCATCCTTCTTCTCGGCTGCGGTCTTGTCCCATAACGGGTCGGGCTTGGCTTTGTGCTTTGCCTGATCGGCGAAGCGCTCATCGCGTGCGCGCATGCCGTTGTCGGCGATCAGTGCATCGATCTTTCGATCAGCCAGTTTCTTGAGGTTGTCTTCGCTGTGGTAGCCCGCATCGGCGGTGATGAGCGAGTTGTCTTCGATCAGATCGCGGAATCCGTCGATGACCGGGATGAGCAGGGCTTGCTCCGAACCCGTGCCGTGGGCCTGGGCCTCGACGATGACCTGGCACCGGGCATCCACCGCCGCTACCCCGGTGTAGCCCTGGATGACGCCTTTGCTCGTCGCCATCTTCGCCGACGCGTTGTCGGTGCGGTTGCTCTTGCGAATCGAGCCCTTGGCGCCTTTGCGCTCCTCGGGGTTGTCTTTGAGCCACTGGCGTAACTGCGCGGCGTCCTGTTTGAGCCGGGCGATGCGTTCGGTCTCTTTCTTTACCAACGTGGGTTCGACGGATTGATCATCGGACTCCCGATGCCGATCCAGCATCTTCTTCACCTCGGCTTCGATCCCCCGATCAGGTCGAGGGCAAGCTTCCCCGCCTGGTGCTCGAACTCGGCCCGGGTGCCGCTTTTTGCCTTCGATGCATTGCTGGGCAACTTCACCCCGTCGATGGCGAACATCTCGCGTCCGATGAGGCCTTGGGCATCGCAAAGAAACAGCACCTGGGTGAACAGATTGGCGATCTCGTCCTTCAGATCGCGCACGAAGGCGGCAATGGTGGTGAAGTGCGGGAGGTTGTCTCCGGATAAGGCCATGAACACCACGTTCTCTTCACAGGCCGTCGCGATATCGCGGGAGCGGATCATTCCCCGGGAGTAGGCATACAAGACCACCTTGAGCAGCACCGAGGGCGCATAAGCCGGGGCGCCCGATTCGTCGTTCTTGAACCGCCTGTCCAGAGGACTCAGGTCCAGTTCCTCATCGATCAGGTGACTCAGTGCATGCTCGAAGGTGCCGGGGAGTAACTGGACGGACAGATCGATGGGCAACAACTTCATGCCTCGGTCGATCGGTTTGAAGCGGGGCATCGCGCGACTCTCTCCACTAGAATTCGATGCGTGGATATTGCACGACGAGAATGACCGGAGCAAGATTGCGGAATGATTTTTATTCAACCACGTTAGACATCAGAGGGCCACCGCGTGAGCACAGACGCCCTCACTCCCGAACTGCTCCAGAGTGCGCTGGACGATTGGGATTCACTTGCCTTTCTTGCGTATGACGGCTTTATACGTGCTGGTCGGGGGCTCTTGGATCTAGAGCAGGTTCCCGAGAGCATAAGCCCCGTGAGAGTTCGGGCAAGCTACGTCACATTCCCGGCGGGTAAGCCGCACCCGGAAACTGCACGTGTGGTCTCGGCATACGATCCGGACGATGACTTCGTCGTCATGTACCGAGAGCCAGCTGGAGGAATCCGTACACAGCGGTTGCGGACCGGCCCAGAGGGGCGTGCACCGAAACGGGTCTGGTTCTTCGAGCAGCTGCGACGGATGCACGAGGACGAGGAGTACGTGCCGGAGAAAGCGCCCGAGTGGTTCTGGGATCTGTTGGAGAAGATCGATGCCAAGAATCGGCAAGCTGATGTCTAACAGGTCGTTCGATGCGGACACGCAGCGGCATTGCGCCGCAAGCCGTGCGCGGGAGCATACGCCTTGCGGCGCAATGCCGCTGCGTGCCGGTCAACTCCGACGTAGGGCAACTTCAATCAAATGGCGAATTGCCAGGACTGACAAATGGCAGAACTGAAAACCAGGAAAACTGGAGCAAGTGTCTTGAAGTTTCTGGAATCCGTCGAGAATGAGCGGCGGCGAAAAGACAGCCTTGAACTCCTCGAGATCTTCATACGTATTACGAAAATGTCTCCGGTTGTCTGGGGCAATGGCATCGTTGGGTTTGGCGAGTACCACTATAAGTCAGAGCGTAGCAGCCAGGAAGGAAATTGGCCGCTCACGGGTTTTTCGCCACGCAAAGGCAATATGACTGTCTACGTAATGCCGGGATTTTCGGACTACCAGGAATTGTTGTCCAAGCTCGGCAAGCACAAGACCAGCGTGTCTTGTATTTACTTCAACAGCCTGGAAAGTATTGACTTGACAATTTTGAAGCAAATCATACGAAGGTCAGTTGGCGACATGAAAAAAAGATACCAATGGAAATAGCAGAATTGTTAACACACGGCGGTGGCGTGGCTCTCGGCAACAGTCGCATGCAGGCGAAAGGGTTAGAACTGCGCCGCTCATGCCGAGCGGTTGGGTCTCATTACCCAGGTGTAGAAAAACGCAAGAAGCGCCCGACTGGAAATCTTTTCTCGCCAGCGTGCTTAGGCCGTTTGCCTTCGCCCGCCACTCATGCACTACATTCGGTCGCAAATCCGACGGGGCGTTGTCAAAAATGCCGATGACGTTTCACCTAAGACGATGGATTCTCAGGCTGACAGCAGGAGTTGGTCTTGCACTCGTGTCTTTGCGCGTGCCAGTCGCACTAGCTGAGTGGGAGCTTTGGCAAGCGTCACGTGCAAGCGATCCTTCGGCAGCCGAGTTGTATCAGATTAAATTCTGGCTGGAGACAGTGTGGATCATGACGGGAGTCATTGCTCTAGGCGGCCTGCTGGCTGCGAGAAAGTAAGGGGGCTATCGGTCAAGGGTCAGGCAGATTCCGTCGCACCGTTCAATCATCGCGGGTCTGGGTTGCACAAGTGGCCTCGCCTATCAATGCAGCATCCAGGAGAAGCATATGGAAACGAAATATGGAAAAAGTATCGCTGTTGTCTCGTTCGCTGCATTCGCCACGCTATTTGCCGGCCAGGCTGCGGCTGAGAAGAATTACGGTCCTGGTGTTACCGATACCGAAATCAAGGTCGGTAACACGATGCCCTACAGCGGCCCGGCGTCGGCGATTGGCGCGATTGGCCATACCTTGACGGCGTATTTCAAACGCTTGAACGAGCAAGGAGGCATCAATGGGCGAAAGATCAATTGGATTTCGCTGGATGACAGCTTTAGCCCACCCAAAACCGTGGAGCAGACCCGGCGCCTGGTGGAGCAAGACCAAGTCCTGCTTATCGCCGCACCGCTCGGCACGGCTACGAACTCCGCAACACAGAAATACCTGAACGCCAGGAAGGTGCCGCAGTTGTTCTTGATCAGTGCCGCGTCAAAATGGAACGATCCGAAGAATTATCCGTGGTCGATGAGCCTGACCTGGGGGCCTAATTACTACACCGAGGCTCGTACGCATGTGCGCTATATGCTAACTGAGCACCCGAAAGCCAAGATAAGTGTTCTCTACCAGAACGATGACGGGGGCAAGGACTTGTTGCGTGGTTTGAAGGACGAACTCGCCGCCAAGGGTATGAGTGCCACGGCCGAGGCGTCTTTCGAAGTCACCGATCCCACGGTGGACTCGCAAATCGTCACGCTCCAGGGAAGTGGCGCCGACGCACTCTTCATTTACGCCATCACGCCCAAGGCCTGCGCGCAAGCGATACGCAAAGCCTACGATATCGGTTGGCGCCCGATGCGCTTTCTGTTCTCCGGGTGTATGCACCAGGATGCTGTGTTGAAGCCAGCGGGCCTCGATAAGGCAACTGGTTTGCTGGCAATCGGGGCGATCAAGACGCTCTCTGCCGATACGGTTTCGGATCCAGCCATTGTCGAATATCTGGCATTCATGAAGAAATACAACCCGACCGGCGTGCCGGAGGATCTCTATAACACCTACGGTTACGCTCTGGGCAAGATGATCGAGGTGGTGTTGCGTCGTTGCGGGGACGACTTGACTCGGGAGAACATCATGCGTGTAGCATCGACGCTGAAGGATTTCAGGAACCCCATGTATCGTGAAGGTATTCTGATCAACACCACGGCCGCTGACTACGCGACCGTGCAGGATGCGTACTTGGCGCGTTTTGACGGTAACAATTGGGTGCAATTCGGCGAACTGATTCACGGTCGCTGATCTTCCCACGGCGCTACCAAACTTCCCCCGAATGAGTTCACACCTATGGCTAAAAAGCTGGAGCTGGGTTGTGGCAAGGGCGAGACCTCGAAAGACAAGACGACACGGGGAGCAGTGCAAGGCAACAGTAGTCAAGCTCAGTAATCTGCCCGAGGTGCTGATTCAGGATGTGGCCCATGCACAGGACATCCACCCATTCATGCTGTCACTGTGGAGAAAGCAGGTTCGTGACAGAGTGATTGTGACCAAGAGTGCGTAGCTCGATGTCCAGAACAGGGCCGAACCCGAACGACGGCGGAAGCTGGCCAAGACCGGGCCGACGTTGATGCGAGACGTTCCGCTAACCGCAATTCAACTATCCGCGATACCGCGCGAGAACATCTCGTCCGCGCCCGGCTCACCCGCCACGGGCTGCGACGAAATGTTCCACGACAGGGTGATGCGGGGGCGATTACCAAGGTAGGCCGCGACCATGTGCACCCACTGGCTTGGAAACAGCAGCATCGATCCGGCGCGTAGATCCGGGACGAAAAGGCTGGTCATGCGACCGTCTTCCGCCTGGCAGCAGCAACGGATGCGCGGATCGCAGAAGC